>BNXB01000016.1 GCA_025999255.1 Bacteroidia bacterium
GAATCTAACGAAATCTAATAATACACTAACAATTTTTACTCGATAATAGATGTTAATCTCTATAGTTTGGAAAACTGAAGTGAGTAAACTCTAACATATTGAGACATGTACTTCTTCGGGGGCTTACTCTATTTTGCAGATATTGGTTTAATGGTTCTGCTGCCATCGAAGTTTTGTTCCCTTTGAAGAAAAGTCTTTCGTGTGCTTGTGCCGTCATATTTCTTTGCTTGTTAGTTCGTCTTATGCTTGCCTGTAACGCTTCGCAGGCTTTGCGAAGGGTTGTGCTTTCGCAAAACCTGTAGATGTACGAAGTCCCGTAGGGCTTCGTACATTCGCAAAGCCTACGAAGCGATGTAACGAAAGCCCGAAGGGATTTCGTTACATCGATCGGGTGTATGTTCAGTTGCCAGATTCATAGCTTTTGCTGTCGCACATTGCTAAGATTGCAAAAAGCTATAACTACAGTAAACCTACCTCGCAGGCAATTGAATATACACCTTGTTAGGTGCTGGGCATTAATATTTTACCACATCAATAGGGTATCCTGTTCGAACAAATTGATTGATAATGACTTGAATATTTTGTCCTCCAAACAACTCCTTATCTTTTTGAATTAAGCCATAAAAAACATCGCACCAATCAATCATATTCTGTTGTTCTGCTTCCGCCGATTGATAAAACTCCATACGTTTGTTTAAATAGTTGTTCAAGTTTAAAATAGTTTGTGCCACTAATTTGTCGGTTTTGTCCTGTCCGATTTGTTCCCTTATTCGCCATAACGTACTTGTCAAAACCATACCGCCTCTATGATTGTCATAAATATTGTCCAATATATAATCATTATAGGAAACATAGCAGGCTGATAAATATTTTGAAATATTGCTTCTCGGATTCTGGATTTTTGTCGGAAAGGATTCTTCCATAAGCCGGAGTGTGTTTCTGAGTGTAAATGAACTGTCTAATGGATATTTGTACAGTTGTGACGCATCTCTTATCAATTTTTGGGGTAAGAAGTCTTCCCCTACAACAGAAGAATTATTGAACGATACGGTAAAATATTCAAGTAATCCCATGTGAATAACAGACAATCCATTGAATTTAATGCCCAATTCTCCCTCTATATACCAAAAAGCACGGTGTCCTATTTCGTGGGAAAACAACGACGGTGACGGATTAGAATTTTTCTCAAAAATGTATGAATTGGGATGTGTGAACAGCGGAATATCGCCTATAATAACATCAATGGTTTTGAATTCTTTTTGTGTATTAAAATCTATTTTGTTGTCGAACAAATGATTGTAGTATTCTATTACTTTAATAATATTATAGATGGTATAAGCAGTATAATATTCGGGCGAATATGATTTTATTTTTTTTGAAAAATTCAAAACATAAGGCGTTGTATGATGTTCATCGCGGTCAGGATTCATATCGGGATAGGAAATTGAATCCAAATAGCTGAATTTTATGGTATCAATATACGGAGAATGTATATTTCCTTCTTTGTCGATAAAGTCGAGCAATATGTTTTCATTGCATATCTTACCTTCTTTAAGGTAGTAAATTTTCAAATCTCGTGAGGATGGTTTACAACCGACAATCAACAATAGGGTGATTATCAGATATAACACTAAACTCTTGTTTTTCATTTTATTTCTTCTTCTTGTTATGTTTTAGATATATGGATTTTCTCTATTGCTTCGCTACAATGTATGCCCTTCCCGCCTTGCACCTAACGCTTCGCAGGCTTTGCGAAGGGTTTTGCTTTCGCAAAACCTGCAGATGTACGAAGTCCCGTAGGGCTTCGTACATTCGCAAAGCCTGCGAAGCGATGTAACGAAAGCCCAAAGGGATTTCGTTACATCGTTTTGGCGGCTTGGCGCAGTGGCGGGCTTACTGAGGCTCGCGCGGGAACGAAACTTTCAAAATCGCACTGTCATTTGTGCGGGCTGCACCCGCCATCGTGCTAAACCGCTTGTTATGTGTTCGTTGTTTTTAAAATTCACTTAATTCAAAAAGTTTATTTCTAAATTCTTCAATCCTTTTAAAAACGGAACTTCCAGAGTCGCTCAATGCAACTATAGGAGAACTAATTTCTAATCTTTCAAGTCTTGATTTAATTGCCATTCTACCATAGAAAAATCTCCATTTCTGAGTATTGATTTGTGTAGCAAACCAAAGTAATTCATTAAAAGACATTTTGTACTGAGGTATTAATACACGAACAGAACTACCTCCATTTCCACGAGCCATAAATCTCCACGGTTGAACATATGCCTGCCCAAATGCTGTAACCGTAATTGCACCATCCTCAAAAATTTCATTATCATCATCTGCTACTAATCTAATAATACTATTTATTGTATCTCCACTGGAAATATAGGGGCAATTCCCCTCTGAATAATTCTTCTCTCCGGAAGATTTTCCATTTATGATATGAAAATAATCTGTTAGAATTCCATTAGTACCATAAGACAATTCATTTTCTGTATTAAAATATATTGGAAAGTCTTCCAATACCTCATCGGCAAGTTCTGGGATACTTGAAACGGCTTGAAACAGAGAAAGAATTAATTTTTGTTCATGTTTCTTCAATTCTACTTCTGTAATTGCAGGTTGTGACAACCATTGTTGTGGGCTAAATTCTTGACCATCTATAATTTGAGACCCCAAAATAGTAGTAGCTAATTCAGAATCAAACTCATTTCCATGTCTAAATGTCTCAAAAACTTCTAATATATTATTCAATTGAGAACCTTCACATTCGACTCTTTTGCCTTTCAGCTTTTCAAACCCATCATTCCATATTCTCCCCATAAATATTTTATCATTTTCAGATTGAGGAATATGTGCTTTTGCTATAAAAATTGAGGTCGGAGCTGCTGTAGGATAGAATAAGTCTTCAGGTAAACTAATGACGGCTAAAACAGAGTGATTTAGAACTAATTTTTGTCTCCAAATTTTATTTTCATCATCGGCAAAGATACCAGCTTTAACAACAACTGCAATCAATCCGCCTGGTTCTAATGCATCTAATGCTAAATCAATAAAATCTCTTTCCGGTTCCTCATCTTGAGAAAACGGAGGATTAAGAAAAGCTCTTGTAAACTTCCCTTCTATGTTATTCCTATTATCAAAACAGCTTCCATTTTCTATATGACTCCTGACTTCGTCAATGCGCCACCCAAATTAATTCATTCCATCCGTTGGTCAAACAGCGGCTGTATGCTTCGGTGCTTGTCGGAAAGAAAGAGTGTCTTTATGTAGAGCAATCCGTTTTCCGGCATCCTTACTCTGATTGTCGTAACAGTCTTGGCTACATCCAACACCTTACCTATGCTTAATGGGATATTCTTTACCTTGATAAGCCTCTCTAATTCCTTGTATATCTTGTAGGCAACAAAGCATATACAAACATGAGCTTCAATCCTGCGTTCCGTAAAGTGGAACATCGGACGCATTTCCAACGTGCCCTTTGAAACGCGAAAGGCGCGTTCCACAACCCATAATTCACGGTATTCGGATATGACTTTGTCCGCATCCAAGTCGGTGTTGGTAATGTATCCTTTCAGACCGTCCCAAAGACTGTCTTCCTTTATCTTCTGCTCGCTGATAAGAACTTCCACATCTTTGCTGATTTCAAGAAACTTATTGTAACCGCGCCTGTTGACCTGTTGCTTGGTCAATCTCCCTGTTTTATATGCCTTGCGCAGACGGTCAATGCCTCGCTCCCTGTTATAAGCATCTTTTCCTGCTCTCGCGGCAGAGTAGTTTAGAATAAGACGTTCTCCATTATTGCGTGTGTATTCGTAGTTAAGACCGTCTTCTTTGGGCTGTTCAAGTATCCACTTCTTGACCTTGCTGTTCTCACTTTTGATTCGTGCCCCGATGATATATTTGTAGCCTGCGTTACGAAGCAACTCCACGTTTGTACTGTTCATCAGTCCCGAGTCGGCTACCACAACAAAGTCCCTCCCAAGCGAGAAACGCTGTTTGAAGTCGTCTATCATTGGTATCATCGTGTAGCCTTCATACTGGCTCCCGTTGAATAACGAATAGGACAGCGGATAGCCTCCTTCGCTGACCAGCAGACCAAGTACAACTTGAGATTCAGCCGTCTTGCCGTCCTTGGAAAAGCCCGGTTTTCGCAAGTCGTCTGTTTTGGCGGATTCGAAATACAGAGTGGTTACGTCATAAAACATCAAGCCAATCTTGCCTCCAAGCATTTTGCGGGTATGTTCTACGCTGATCTGTTGCACAAGCTCCTGCTGCGTGTTGTAGAGTTTGTCCATGTAGCGATAAACGTGGTTAAGGTCAACATCCTCGTCGTAGTACGACTTCAGATATTCCGTGGTGGCAAGTTTGCTTGCAGGCTGGGAAACTCTTGCTGTTACCAGATGCCGTAATATCTCATCGGGAATACGGTTGAAGCCAATGTCATCATAGATGCGGTCAAGCAGAAGCTGCGTACCGTTAATCAGTACCGTATCCGTGTTGCTGATTACACGCTCTGTCTCTTCACGCTCACGCCCCTTGACATCATTGAAGTCGAGCTCCTGTTGACCGGCGTAGGCGTGAATCCATTTCTGGGCATCATTGCACAATGTCTCGGCTTCATCTTCCGTATTGGCAGTACCCAAGCACTTAACCTCCTTATATTTCCCCAAGGTCTTGCTTACGACAACGACACTTATAGTACCCGAACGATTCTTTTTCTTGCGCACATACATGACACAAAAGTACACTTTCTTTCGCTTGCGCCACCCTGCGCCACCATATTTTATTAGCTATCTCGTTGATTACCAACAATGCCATCACGTGGCAAAGAAAAAGTGATGAAGTCAGGAAGAAAAGCTCTTGTAAACTTCCCTTCTATGTTATTCCTATTATCAAAACAGCTTCCATTTTCTATATGACTTTTTCCATCACCTCTAAAAAACATATTTAGAGTTGCCAATGCCCAAACTGTTGGATTTGTATCAAATCCATATAGTGATTGTTTTATTTTTGAAATAGCTTTTGAACCTTTGGCTTTAGACATCATTTCGTCAAAAGCAGCGACAAGAAAACCTCCTGTCCCACTCGCAATATCAATTACTCTGTCAGAAAGTCTTGCTCCAATTAAACTGACACAAAATTTCGTAATATGTCTGGGTGTGAAAACAATTCCAAGAGCATTATTATCATAGCCATAACGCAAAAAGGCTTCATAAAACAAACCAAGGAAATCAGTATCAGACTGTAATACAGACCTAATGTTTAATCTTTTTAGAATTGAAATTATTCGTTGAATCTTGGAACTAAGTCGGTCAAAATCTGCACCGGTTAAATGTAAAGATTCTTGTAGACGGACCTTTGTGTCTGATCGCAAGTCAATACTTTCTTCGATAGCCTCTTTTACTAAACTATTGAGAGAGTCGAGTTCTCTACCTGTTGTTGTATCAACTTCGCCCTGATAAATCGCTAATGTTATTGCACCAATAACCTTTGGGCGTAGTGGTGCTTCTATTTTTGCACATCGCAAAATTTTAGACAATTCAATAGCTGCATCAATAAATTCAGAATTGCTGGGAACAGATACATTAGTAGTCCCGTCATCGGCTAAAATGGCTAATTCTATTTCTTTTTTTGACGGAATAGTTGAAATTTCATATCCATTTGATTTAAGTTCTTTCCATGTGCTACCTTGAAGGTACCTTACTTTTACAAAAAAACCATTATCTTCCTCTCCTGCTACTCCGACAGCAATTCTAATACAATATTTTTTTGTTTTATTGATAGAGTTACAATATCCAATAGCTTGGTTTATGGCTTCATCTATTTTTTTAGCTTCATTTTTAGCTTCTATTACCATTATTGGCTCTCCTTTGAAACAAGCTAAAAAATCAGGTTTATCAAGCCCTAATCCAATGTCTGGAAAAGAATTTATTATTTCTTGTTCTTCAACAAAATCTCCACCTTTTGAAATATGCGAAACATTCCAAAGCCTTTTTTCACTTTGAATTCTAATAAAATATCTTGTTCTACTTTCTGCTCTTTTTTTCCCCATATTTAATTACCTTCATTTATAAAACTCAAAGTTACAATTTTCAATTTATATTTCGGTTGATACTTCCATTTTTTTCTTTTCTCTCTTCTCTGTTCCGTTGCACTGTTCCACAATGACACATAACGTGTTGGCGGCTTTATGCTGTGCTTGCTTTCACTAATGTTTCTGCGGGCGATAAACTTGCAAATTTTCACTAACGCTTGAGCGGGCTACGGCAAGCATAGCATAAAACCGCTCGTTAGGCGGTCGTGCTTTTTTGTTCGTCTGAATGCTTAGCAAACCTCCATTCTAAATTTCTGCAAAAGCCATCAATGTCAGGAAATATTGTCGCATAATTTATTCCTAACATCGAAAGTTGTTTTCTTATTTTAGCAAAGTCTTTTCCTTTTATCAATAGTTTTGTCAATTTAGATTTGTAGTTTTTGTTATTTTCAAATCTAATCATTTTATTGTCTTTAAGGATTTTATGAACGGTAAACACGCCTGCCTGTGCTGAAATTCTTCTACTCACAACTGCAGACCGAAAGATTTTAGTTATCTTATTATCCAATGGGTCAGCCGTAGTCGTATCTGTTCTAAAATCTTCAACGTCAGCACTTAAAATCCAGAGTACTCCATTTTCGAGTTCCCCGTTTTCGTCTTTCAGTGGTGGTCTATCCACTGCAAACCATAATGCAATTAACGCACTATAAGACCAGTCTAAAAGTCTTGTTGGCAATCCGTGGTGCTGTGCTAATGCCAATAAATCCCAGTTATTTTCGGGTTTAAATTCTGTCAATGGAAGAATGCCCCTTCTAAATTCTTCAAGCATTAATTTTTCGGTTTTGATAATATCTGTCTCAATTCTCAAGTTAAGTCTTCCGATTTTTGGTATTAGTGGCTTGTCAATTCCCTGTCCTCGAAAAAGCAATTCTGCATTTTTCTCTTTTTTCTCATTTAATTCTTTAAAACGTTCTACATACTCTACAAAAGTCGAAACGTTTTCTATAAAATCAGGTTTTAAAATTGTCATATTCTTTTATTTAAATTGTTTATGTTTACCTGCTTCAGCCGCATGTCGCCTAACGCTTCGCAGGCTTTGCGAAGGGTTTTGCTTTCGCAAAACCTGCAGATGTACGAAGTCCCGTAGGGCTTCGTACATTCGCAAAGCCTGCGAAGCGATGTAACGAAAGCCCGAAGGAATTTCGTTACATCTCATAAATATACGCAAGAATACAACTTTATTTTCAAATAGCCAAACATTTTAAAAAAAAACATCAACATTTTTACTGTCAGAACTTTAAAAGAAATTTTTTTATTGCGGATTATTTGTATTTTTGAAAAATATGCGTAATTTTGCAACTGAATAAATCATATTAACAAATATACAAAATACGCAATGAGTTTTGAACTAAAAAATTATACGTTTGCATTGGGAACACACAAAGACAAAAATGTGATCTGGGTACGGTTTCCGAATGATACTGTTTTGCGAAATGAACTTAAACAGCGTTTTCCGTCAGTTAGTTTTAGTTGGACAAATAAGTGTTGGTATCTTACTGATACAAAACATTTTAGAGAGTGTGTCGGTTTGGATGTGAAAACTGTGTTGGAGAGCATTCAAATGGGCGACATTTCTGAAATCAACCGCCTTGCGCTTAAACGTATGCACGAAACATTACTGCTGAAATTTTACAGCGAAAACACGCTCAAAACCTACTGCGGCGAGTTTGCTCAACTGCTGCAAATTATTAAAAATGTGAATGTTGACACGCTTACGCCCGAACGGTTGCGGTCGTATTTTCTTTATTGTACGAAAAAGTTGAAACTGTCGGAAAACACATTGCATAGCCGTATGAATGCCATTAAATTCTACTTTGAACAGGTTTTGAAATGCGAAAAAATGTTTTTTGACGAAATACCTCGACCGAAAAAGCAATCACTATTGCCCAAAGTATTGAGCAAGCAGGAAGTTGTGAGGCTTTTTGCACAGGTTGAAAACATTAAACACCAGATAATATTGAAGTTATGCTACGGAATGGGCTTGCGGGTAAGCGAGATTGTTGCGTTGAAAATCACGGATATTGACAGCGACCGTATGCTGGTGCGTATCGAAAACTCCAAAGGTAAAAAAGACCGCTATACGCCTCTGCCGCAAAGTATTTTAGACGATTTGCACCACTATTACGAAGAATATCAGCCAAAAGAATATCTTTTTGAGGGACAATATGGCGGACAATACAGCATTCGCAGCGTACAGGCGGTATTCAAAACGGCAATGAAGAAGGCAAAAATTAAAAAAACAATTGGTATTCACGGCTTGCGGCACAGTTACGCTACGCATCTTTTAGAAGCAGGCACAGATATGGTCTTTATTCAAAAACTGCTTGGACACAAAGACGTGAAAACTACGCAAATTTATGCCAAAGTTACGGATAAACAGCTGAGTAGAGTAAAAAGCCCGTTAGACAGTTTGTAACACGAAAAAAGCGCTAAACTATTGATTTACCCTTTTTTATTTTCTTTCAATTATGTCCAACCCTGGGCCTGTAATTTTATTTCGGTTCCATCGCGCGCAATCAGATTTGCGCCCATAGATTCATCACAAACATAACCGATTACATGAACTCCCTCCATATTTTCTATTTTTTCATGTAATTCAAGAGGTAATGTAAACAACAATTCATAATCCTCACCTCCATTCAAGGCCACTGTAGAAACATTCATATTGAATTGTTCGGCCATCACAGCCGTTTGGTAATCAATTGGAATACGATCTTCATAGAGCAGGCATCCTACTTTACTTTCATGACAGATATGCAAAAGTTCGGACGCCAATCCGTCGGAAATATCAATCATAGAGGTCGGTACAATCCCTTCCCTGGACAAGGTTTCAAGAATATCTTTCCGGGCTTCCGGTTTCAATTGCCGTTCCAACAAGTATTCCTTCCCTGCAAAATCAGGATTAAAATCCGGTTCTCCTTTAAACACCGTCTTTTCTCTCTCCAACAATTGCAAACCCATGTATGCAGCCCCTAAATCACCGGAAACACAGAGTAAATCGGTATTCTTAGCCCCTTTCCGATAGACTGTTTTTCCTTTTTCTCCCTCTCCGATACAAGTAATACTGATACACAAACCGGTAAGTGAAGAAGAGGTATCTCCTCCTACAATATCCACTCCGTAAATTTCACATGCCAATTTCAAACCTTCGTAAAATTCTTCCAAATCTTCAACGGAAAAACGTTTGGAAATACCTAATGAAACCGTAATTTGCTTCGGTTGACCGTTCATTGCATAAATATCCGAGAAATTAATCACTGCGGCTTTATATCCCAAGTGTTTCAGAGGGAAATAGGTCAGATCGAAATGAATACCTTCCAATAATAAATCCGTAGTCATTAAGACTTCCCTTCCCGAATAATCCAATACGGCAGCATCATCCCCAATCCCGACAATACTACTTTGATTACTAAGCCTGATATTTTCAGTCAAACGCCTGATCAATCCAAACTCTCCCAATAACGATATTTCTGTTTTTCCCATAATCGATGTTAATAACTATGAATTATAATCAGTTTTGTCCGAAATAATCTCCTATTATAATTCATAATTGTTTTATCACTTCCTGCATAATGAACGCCATTTTAGGCTGGGCTATTTTTGCCGCTTCCTGAACCTCCTCATGCGTTACCTTCACAATTTTCCCGATGACACCCAAATCGGTTATAATGGAAAATGCCAGTACTTTCATTCCTCCGTGATTAGCAACAATCACCTCCGGGACAGTGGACATTCCCACGGCATCTCCTCCGATTATTTTGAAATAATTATACTCGGCCGGAGTTTCAAAAGTAGGTCCTGAAGTACCGACATATACTCCATGTTGCAATTTGATATTATTTTGGGCTGCAATTTTAACGGCTAATTCCCTAAGTTTGGGGTCGTATGCTTCACTCATATCCGGGAAACGGGTACCGAATTCCGGAAGATTTTTACCGCGTAAAGGATGTTCCGGAAATAAATTGATATGGTCTTCGATCAACATAATATCTCCGATATCAAAGCTTCCATTCATTCCTCCTGCAGCATTCGAAACAAACAAGTATTTGATTCCCAAAAACTGCATGACACGAATAGGAAAAGTCACCTCTTTCATACTATAACCTTCATAAAAATGGAAGCGTCCCTGCATGGCTACAATATCTTTACCGCCCAACTTCCCGACGATCAACTTACCACTATGCCCTTCTACAGTCGATACCGGGAAATTCGGAATTGTTTCGTATGGAATTTCCGTTTTATCGGTAATACTGTGTACCAATTCTCCCAGTCCTGTTCCCAGGATGACCCCTGCTTTTGTTGTTTCGGGTATTCTAGATCTAAGCCATGATACCGTTTGTTTTAATATTTCCAACATGATTTTCTATTTTTTGTTTAAACATATATTCCTGTTCCTGTTTGAAAATAACTTCTACCGGTAAATAATAAAGCGCTTTTTTAACACTTTCACTTATATTCGGACAATCCATCAACCGGACGGCATCTTTTTCCGTAGTAATAATGATTTTATTCTCACCGGAAAGCGCATCGAATTTTTGCTTTATCTCCGTCAGATCTCCATTCGAAAATGCATGATGATCCGGATATATCAGAGTATCCACATGCTTTGAATATTTATTCAATTCCTTAATTAAACCTTGTGGCGATGCAATTCCTGCAAGCAACAAAACACTAATTGTTCTAAGTTTAATATCATCCAAAGATTTCGGATTATTGTTAACCCGACCGTAAGAAAATACAGGTGTTAATCCTCCATACCGGAACGATGTAAAAAACAGGGATTGATACGGATATAAATCAAGATTTTTTCCTATCACCCGGTAATCGATCGGTTTAAATTCTTCGGGACATTTTGTTACAATGATGATTTCCGCACGGGATTTATTCTTTGCAGGTTCCCTCAACCGGCCGGCAGGAAGTAATTTGTCTTCATACAGTAAACGATTACTGTCGATAAGTAAGATAGAAAGAGAAGGCTTGACATAACGATGTTGAAATGCATCGTCCAGAAGAATTACATCCGGTCGTTTATCTTGTGGTAAGGCCAACAGATTGGTAATTCCCCGACGACGATTTGCATCGACAGCAACAAGGATTTCCGGAAATTTCCGGTATATTTGGAACGGCTCATCTCCGATAGTTGAACTGTCGGAATTTTCATCAGCAAGAACAAATCCGGAGGTTTTCCGTCTGTACCCACGGCTCAATACTGCAATTTTAATTTTCGGAGACAACAAACGAATCAGGTATTCGGTATGAGGCGTCTTACCTGTTCCGCCCACGGCAATATTCCCAACAGAAATAACAGGAACAGAAAACTCCTCGCCGGAGAATAATCCACAGTCAAAGAGTTTATTCCTGAACCATACTCCCAAGCCATAAAGCCATGATAACGGGAGTAAAACCTTGTTTATTTTTATATCTGCAGTCATATATGACTACAAATATAGGATTTATTTTCACACAAACGTACTTGATTCCCTCTTGATAATTTCTCCATACAAGTTAGTCGTCACAGTTGGAGAAGTTTTGTTTTTCACCCTCCGAAACATCAAGTCAATACTTATGTCTGTAATTTCTTCGCAAGGCTGTCTGAACGAGGTCAGGGAATGTTTCAGATGACCGGAATATTTCATGTTGTCGAATCCGCACATCAACAAGTCCGAAGAAACTTCCAAGCCGATAGTATCTAACGACGACATGAGAACAGCTGCCGTTGAATCGTTTGCACAGATAATTCCGGTCTTTCCCGGCACAATCCGAATCCTCCTTACCAAATCCAGATTGGTAGGATCGGCGCAATACACATTCTGTTCGTCAAACCGTATATGGCTGTTTAACGCCATTTCTCTGATACCTGCTAACCGAAGATTGACGGAGTAAGCCGAATCGGGACGATAAAAAAAATGTATCACTTCGCAGCCTGCATCAATCAACAATTTCGCCATCATGGTGCCGGCATGGAAGTTGTCAAGACAAACCAGATCAAATTCGCTTCTCTCCGGAAAATTCACTATATCACGATCAATCAATATTATCGGGATATTGGCTTTTTGGATTTCATTGCATATATGCAGATTGATTTTCTGACTGTCGGCGACTCTTTCAAGCGGGGCAAAAAAGACCCCATCTACTTTTTTCTCAATATAACTTTCACAGCAAGTATTTATAAGCGAACGCCTTATGTCGGCGCTACTTGCCGTGGCACCATCCCACAAGCAATTAAAACGGCCGCTTTCCGACTGTTTTAATAATTGATCGTTAATGATTGAGAATATTTCCGACTCCCCTGAACCGGGCAACAATAAGCCAAAAATCAGCTTCCTGTCGCTACTTTTGTAAGTAATCACAGAGCCTAAACCCTTTTTCTTTTTAATGAATTCTTCGTCCTGCAACTGATTATACACTTTCGAAATGGTCGGACGCGAAACGCCATATCGGGCTGCCAATTGCAGTTCGGTCGGGAGTAAAGAGCCTGCAGGATATACATTATTTATAATCTCCTCTTTCAGAGAATTATAAATAGTCTTGTAATTCGTTTTCAATTGTATCATCTTTTTTACATATTATTAAATCAAAATACAAATATATTGCTTTTCAGGATTTTTATCAAATATTTTTTTACATATTGTTTACAAGTTACATTACAAGTTCTTTATTTATACAAATACAACAAAAAATATTACAAATTACTTATATATTTACATATATGTAAACAAAAAAGTAAAAAAATATACATTTTATTTCATTTTTATTGTCATTTTGTTTGCATATAAAAAAAGTATGCTTAATTTTGTGGCGTTAAGATAATTTGGTAAAATCAAAAAATATTACCTGCAATATACTTAAATTCTAAAAATACACTTAATGAAAAATGTTTACACTAAAATGAAAAAATTAATTTTCGGGATAACGATTGTTATCTTTTTATGTACTTTTTCGGTACAAGTATCGGCCACACCGGCAGAGAATATTTCTGTGACACAACAGAAAAAGACGGTTTCGGGCAAAGTAGTAGATAATAAGGGAGAATCTATTCCCGGCGTATCCGTTGTAGAAAAAGAAAATCCCCGAAACGGGACAATTTCAGACATCGACGGTAATTTCTCAATCGAAGCAGGTGATAACAGCACGCTGGTATTGAGGTTTATAGGCTTCAAGTCTGTCGAAATAGCGGTTTCTAACGTAAACGGCAGTGCTATTACGATGACGGAAGATTTGTTAAATCTTGATGAAGTGGTTGTTACCGGTTACACGAGCCAAAAGAAAGCCGACCTGACAGGCGCGGTGTCTGTTGTCAAAATCGACCAGATCCGGTCGAGTACCTCCGGAGGAGCCATGCGTGCCGCACAAGGAAAAGTTGCAGGTATGGCCGTTACGACCAACGGTTCTCCCAATCCATGGGCAACGGTTCGGATTCGCGGCGAAGGCACTTTGAACAACAATGATCCGTTGTATATTATCGACGGAACTCCTACCGTCCGTTCGGTTGAGGAACTTGCCTACATGGATATCGAATCCATCCAGGTATTGAAAGACGCCTCTTCTGCGTCAATTTACGGAGCACGAGCTGCTAACGGCGTTATCATCATTACTACCCGTAAAGGAAAGAAAGGAACGATAGTCGATTTCAAGGCTTCACATACGGTAACCAGTAGCGCTAAACCTTACGAACTGATGAACACGGAGCAACGAGGGATTGCTCAGTACTGGGCTATCAAAAACGATAATCCGAATGCAAATCCGAATACGGTAGGAATCGGACAATTATATCAATATCAGGATCATAAAGACGCTAATGGCAATTTTGTACTCGATAACGTCACCTGGCGGGAATGGTTGGATCCTAATGAACAAACGATGCGTTCGGCCGATACCGACTGGCAGAAGGAAATCCTGCGTACGGGAAACGTTCAGCAATATAATGTCACCCTTTCGACAGGAAACGACAACGGGAACGCGCTCTTTTCCACAGAATATTATGACAATCAGGGTACAATCAAAGGAAGTTATTTCAAACGCTTGAACGCACGTGTCAATACCGACTACTCGTTGTTGGACGGACGTGTGAAAATAGGCGAAAACTTTACCGTTTCCAAGCTGCGTCAAAGCGTGAACATCGGCGACGGTAATTTAGGCAATTGTAAGAGCCTTATGTCTATTGTTCCCGTACATACGGCAGATGGCATTGGTTGGGGCGGGCCTATCGGAGGTATGAGCGACCGGCAAAATCCGGTGCGCCTGATCGAAGATAATCTTCAGAATTATCAGGACAACCTGCGCATGTTCGGTAATGCATTTGTCAACGTCGAAGTCATGAAAGGCCTTACTTTCCGTTCTTCACTCGGAGTGGATTTTACAGGACGCTGGCGCAGAACAATGGATTTAACCTATAAGTCCGGCTTTTTGAGCGAATCAAGGAATAAAGTATATGAAGAGGCAAACTATGATGTGGACTGGAACAACAGTAATGTGCTTCAATACGTTTTTGATTTGGGGCAAAACAACTTCGATATCATGCTTGGTCAAGAAACAATCTCCCATACATACAATTACTTATGGGGTAGCCGCAGGGTCTTTGCTTTGGAAACGACCGATTACATGCAACTTGATGCGGGCGAAGAAGATAAAGACAACGGAGGCAATTCCGCAAAGTTTACTATGCTATCTTGGTTCGGTAAATTCAACTACAATTATGCAGGACGCTATCTTGCTTCGCTTACATTGCGGCGCGACGCTTCTTCCGTATTCGGTTCGAATAACCGGTGGGCAACTTTTCCGGCATTTTCCCTGGGCTGGGGACTGAATAAAGAATCGTTCCTGAAAAATGCGCTTTCGAGATTTTCGATGTTAAAACTTCGTTATGGATGGGGGCAGAACGGAAACTCGAGAATCGACGAATATGCCGCATACCAGATGTATCAAGCTCTCTACGACCAAAACGGCATCAATGATTGGAACTGGGGTACGGCTTATGACTTTACCGGTCAGGGCGGCCAACTGCCGTCGGGTTATCACCGGACACAAAGGGCAAATCCCAACTTGAAATGGGAAACGACTTCACAACACAATTTCGGTCTTGATTTCGGTATCTTCGATTCCAAATTAAGCGGATCATTCGACTATTATCTGAAATATACGCGCGACATCCTGATGAAACCAGGAACCGTAGCAACCGTCGGCGAAGGCGGAATGATGTGGCTGAACGGAGCCGACATTGACAATAAAGGTTTTGAACTGACACTTAACTATAACGATAAATTCGGGCCGGTAGGATTTGAAATAAACGGCGTATTTTCACACAATCAGCAGACAGTCGTACACGTACCTGAAGACGTTATTAATAATTTCGCCGGAAACGGGAAGGACCAGAACATATTGGGACGTCCCCGCGCTTCCTTGTATGGCTATGTAGCGGACGGACTTTTTCAAAGCCAGCAGGAAGTAGAAGCGCATGCCCAACAAGTAGGCGCAGCGCCGGGCCGCATACGATATAAAGACTTGAATAGCGACGGAAAAATCAACGATGAAGACCGTACTTGGATTGGCGTCCAGAATCCGGACCTGGAATATGGAATCACTATTGGTATGAATTGGAAAAACTTCGACTTGAATGTCTTTCTCAACGGAGTATTGGGAAAAGACTTGAATGTCGGCGGCTGGAAAACATGGACAGACATCTATGCGCTCGGAACGGTTGGAGAGAACTACGGGACAAGGCTTTTGGATGCATGGACTCCGACTCATACGAATACAACGATCCCGGCATTGTCGGTAAACAATTACAACGACGAAGGGAGATTCTCCACGTATTATATCGAAAGCGGGTCATACATGAAAATACGGAATGTGGAATTAGGATATACCATTCCCGATTCATTTGCAGAAAAATTGAAAATCAGACGGGCAAGATTATCGCTCCGGGCTGATAACGTATTGAAAGTCATGAAAACTTGGGGCAATAACACATATACCGGACTTGATCCCGAAACGCCCGGTAACAGCTATCCATTGCCGCTCTCCATTACTTTCGGATTGAATATTACTTTTTAAACACTTAAATATAACTATTAAACACTTAAATACAACAGATATGAGAACGATAAATCAAATTATATACGGGCTTTTTCTGATTCTTTTCACCTCCTGCACGTCGATGCTCGATGAAAGTCCGCAAGGAGTTGTTTCGGATGCAGACCTGAATAGCCCCGAGAGAGTGGAACAAATGGTCAATGCGGCCTATTCGTTTTGTGGTCAAAATCATTTCAATAAACAATTCGGTTTACCTTATGAGGAAGGATCCGTTCGCGGCGGCGAAGCATACAAAGGCGGCTCCGGTACGAACGATAATGCCGAAAGGAATCTTTGGGAAACGTTTGTTTACATGCAGCCGACAACTACGGGCGACCTGGATAACCTATGGTGGGTTCATTACGTGGGAGTTGGGCGCGTTCACGACGCTTTGCGGCGTGTGCAGAAATTATCGGAGACCGAATATCCGCAAAAGCAGAAACGGATTGCCGAACTGCGTTTCCTGCGAGCACACATATATATGTACATGAAGCAATGTTTCAAATTCTTCCCTTACATCGACGAAAATACACCTGATGAAAATTACGGTACAGTGAGCAATGACGAACTAACCGACCAGGAACTGTGGGGCAAACTGATTGACGATCTGCGTTTTGGAGTCGCTAATCTTCCCGACAAGCAGGAAGAAGTAGGCCGACCTACCCGGTTTGCCGCCAAAGCTTATCTGGCCAAAATGTTGATGTTTGCCGCATACGAACAGGACGGCAATAATAATGTCGTGAATATCAATAAGGAAAAACTGACCGAAGCGGCAAGCCTGTGTAAAGATATCATTGACAATTCCGGAAAATCCTTGTATCCTGATTTTGCCCAAAACTTTCTGTATGAATATGAAAACGGGCCGGAATCAATTTGGGCGATACAATATTCGGCAAATGACGACAATTCGCCGACAGGACGTCTTAATTCATGGTTGATTTATCCAATCAATTCCGAATACGGTTGTTGCGGGTTCCTACAACCAAGCGTCAATATGATGAATCGCTTCAAAACACTCAATGGAGTACCCGATTTTGAAAATTTCAATCGAGGAGAAACCTTGGACAACAAGGAAGCATTTGTTAAAACACCGATGGATCCACGCTTAATGCATACAGCCTGCGTTCCGGAAATGCCATGGAAATACGATCCGGAATACATTATGCAAACGAGTTGGGCGCGTTCACCGGAGGTTTACGGATATTCCATGAGCCAGAAAATGATCGTATTGCCATCCTGTCCTTGTTTTCGTAAAACGAATCCGTTCATGGGTAGCGGTTTGAATTGGGATGTACTACGCCTGGATGAAGTAATCCTATGGAGAGCGGAAGCTTTAATTCAATTGGGCGGACAAGACAATATCAATGAAGCGCTTACGTTGATCAATAAAATTCGGGAACGTGCAGCAAGCAGTGGCGGCCGGCTCATATTTGCAAACGGTTCGCATACAGGAAAATTCGATGTCGCTCCGTATCAACCGGGGAAAAACTGTCCGACATGGGATCAGGCGTTTGCCTTCAAAGCCTTGCAATGGGAACGGCATCTGGAATTCAGCACCGAGGGTAAATGGTTTTTCGATCTGGTGCGTTGGGGTATTGCCGCAGAGTTCATGAACGAGTACTTCAATACGGAAAAAGAACGGAGAACTTATTTGAAGGATGCGAAATTCACCAAGAACAGAGACGAATATTTCCCGATTCCGCAGCAACAGATCAACTATGTAAAAGGTCTGTACAAACAAAATACGGGTTGGTAATAATTTTAAAATCGGTAGAAGTTAAGTAAATAATAATCATAATTAATATGAACAAAAATGTAACTATTGTTTCGAGAATCATTCCAGTCATGATGGCATTTTTCACGATGGGATTTGTCGATCTGGTCGGGATAGCAACCAACTATGTAAAGAGCGACTTCAGCTTGTCGGATATGGCTGCCAATTCATTTTCAATCATGGTGTTTGTATGGTTTCTGGTATTTTCGATTCCTACCGGCATATTGATGAATAAGATTGGACGGAAAAAGACGGTATTGATCAGCTTGATTGTTACTTTTCTGGGTTTGATTATACCGTTTGCGATTTACGACAAAACAAGTATGATCGTGTCCTTTTCTCTGCTTGGTATAGGCAATACGCTGATGCAGGTATCTTTGAATCCGCTACTGACAAATATCATCAGTGACAAAAAATTACCCAGCTATCTGACTATGGGACAGTTTATAAAGGCTATAGCTTCATTAATAGCGCCGGTTATCGCAACACAAGCGATTATATATTTCGGAAACTGGAAGCTATTGTTCCCTTTATTTGCCGTCATTTGCCTGATTGCCGCCGTTTACCTGTTTTTTACCGATATAAAGGAACAAGCGGCGAGAGAAACATCGTCTTCTTTCCTGAAATGTATCTCGCTTTTAGGTAACGGCATGGTATTCTTACTGTTCGCAGGAATACTGGTGCATGTAGGTATTGATGTGGGAATGAACATTACTGCGCCGAAATTATTGATCGAACGAATAGGCCTTCCCCTTTCCGAAGCTGGGTACGCAACCAGTATATACTTTCTTTTCAGAACATTCGGCTGTTTCGCCGGCACATTCTTCCTCGCACGCTTTTCCGTCAGGAAAGTGTTTATTATGAGCGTTTTGTTAATTCTCGCCGGTATATTAAGCTTTTATATAAGCAATTCCACAATAGCCATTTACACCGGTATCGCATTAGTCGGTGTCGGGAACTCAAACGTTTTCCCGATCATTTTCTCCAATGCGCTGTCGTTGACTACTCAAAAGAATGAAATGTCGGGTCTGATGGTTATGGGTATAGCCGGCGGAGCCATATTTCCGGTATTGATGGGATTTGCATCCGACAGTATCGGCAGTCAGACAGGTACAGTAATTGTTTTGACGATCTGTATCGCCTATCTCGTATTTCTGATATCAAAAATTAAAGCAGTTGAAAAATAAATAAAATAAATATGAAGAAAATAATTTTTTCAGTCATAATAGTATTTATGACAATATCTTGCGTTAAGAACATTTCCGACAAACCAGTCGAAGTCGTGTTAATGTCTTCGGATTGGACTTTCGATATTGCAGGAAAAACAGCAGCCGGCACATTGAATACAGAGATTCACCACACAAGTCTGCCGAATCCTGAAAATATCGAAAACGGTTTTACCATAAGATTTACTGCTGACTTAAAGGAAATCAGCGACGAACACACCTTGATAGAAATCCCACAAATACTTACTGTCCGCTTTCGGCAGCACGATCCCGCAGATCGCGAACGCCAGAATTATCCTGCCTTTAAAATGCCGGACGGAACAGTACCTATCCTTGAAGCGTCTTTAGGGTTGCAATTCCCTACCGGTGACGGCGAATTGAAGGATATGAGCATCGGTATTCCGCTTGCTATGCTCGAAAAACCATATAGTAAGCATGAAATCATCCTGAACTTTTCAGGAATAAAATGGACGATGTATGTTGATGGAAAACTGCTTGATAATGATTTCGCTCTTGGTTATCCGCAATGGACAACCGAAACGACATGGAACATAAACCCTGATATTGTCGGCAAAGCTGATATTTATTTCCCTGCATTACAACCCGAACAACAAACGACGCAAAAGCCTGAAATCGTTCCTGAGATTCAATACTGGACTCCTCAGGGACATAACGCCTGGGTAGGCGATGTAGTAACGTTCTATCATGAAGGACGCTACCATGTTTTTTATCTCTATGACCGCCGGCATCACGGTAGCAAATTCGGGCGCGGAGCACATTATTTCGAACATCTGTCGACAACCGATTTCAAGACATGGACAGAACACGAACCGGCCACGCCGATCGAGGAACAGTGGGAAACATTCGGCACAGGCACGCCCTTTGTCTTAGATGGTAAATTCTGCATCAGTTATGGTTATCATACTACACGTATCTATCCGAAAGAACAGACCTCTTTGCCCGAAGAATGGGAGTTCCTGGAAAAGAATGGATACACAGGCGCGTTCAACCGCAATAACATAAAAGGGTTTCCGGCCGGTTCGAGCTACTCAGTCAGCGATGACGGCCTTTCGAATTTCCGTAAAACAGGTGTCATCTTTCATCCATGCGAAAATCCGAGCGTTTACATCGACCCTGAAGGAAAACTGAAACTGCTTGCAAACTATCAATCGAAAGGTATCTGGGAATCGGAATCGGTCGATAGCGGATGGAAATGTATCAATCCGGATTTTCCGCCCGGAGGCGATTGCACTTTCTTTTTTCGCTGGGGAAAATATGATTATATTATCGGAGGATTTAACAATCTCTGGTCTAAACCGGCTTCCGAAGCTGACACGGAATATAAGAGCGTTGTAGCTCAAGGCCTTGATTTCTACAATGGCGTATGCGTACCGGCTATCTCGGAAATTCCCGGCGGACGTTTTCTGATGGCCGCATGGATGAACATACGAGGTTGGGGAGGCCCGCTAATTATTCATGAACTGATACAATTTTCCGACGGACGTATCGGCTCAAAATGGATGGATGAAATCACGCCTGCTACAGGAAAGCCCAAACAGCTGGCATCCGAAATCGCCGGAACATCGACATACCCCGTTGATTCACAATCGTTCATGCTGACTTTCAACGTTCATTCCAAAAAGAAAGATGGAAAGCTCGGCATTGTTTTTCTTGGAGAGAACGGTGAGCAGAATGCCTGCGAACTGCAAATTCGTCCTGATGAATTTCTTGCACAATATTCGGGAGGTGTGTTGAACGATTTTTCCGGCAGCGAAAAGACTTTGCGTCAAAACGGTAATCTGGAGTTTAACTTTGCAATAGAAAAACTCATTGGAGTTGATAAACCATTCACTGTCAGGGTAATGGTAAAAAGCAATGCAAAATTCGGAGGATCGGTTATTGATACCGAAATTGCCCGTCAGCGTACGATGCTCTCCTATCGTCCCGACCTGTATGTCAAAAGCCTGCTATTCCGTACCGACGGAATTGAAATTAAAGACGTAGCTATCGCTCCGGCCATTAATAACTAATTAGTATTTTATGTGTTATTTAGGAATTGATTTAGGAACAAGCTCGATTTGCGGCGTAATATATGACCGGGAAACAAAGTCGGTAACGTCCATCACCAAAGAAAATACGGCGACTATTGAATCGTCGCCGTATATCTGGGAAAAAATACAAAATCCTTCCTTGATTATGGATACTGTCATGGATATAATCCGGGAATTTACATCAAAATACACTGACATAAAAGGGATTGGCATTACAGGTCAAATGCATGGCATACTTTACGTCGATGAAAACGGAGAGGCTTTGAGTCCTCTTTATACATGGCAGGATGGCAGGGGAAATCTTCTGTTCGAAGCAAATAAGACATATGTAGAGTATTTGTCTGAAAAATCGGGATATCCGTTGGCAACCGGTTACGGGTTGGTTACTCATTTTTATAATACGATAAATAGCAATATCCCTTGTAAAACTGCAAAGTTATGTACAATCATGGATTATGCCGTTATGAAACTGACGGGGCGGAAGAGTCCGCTGACAGACTATACCAATGCCGCCTCATTAGGTTGTTTCAACTTGAAAGACCTGTGTTTTGACCTGCAAGTAATCGAGAAAACCGGTATCGACATTTCGATACTTCCAGAAACAAGCGAGTCGGGAGTTTTGGCGGGTTACTATTCCGGCAAAATACCCGTTTATTCGGCAATCGGCGATAACCAGGCAAGTTTTCTCGGTTCGGTAAAAGATATCCCCCATTCTATCCACATCACGATCGGTACCAGCAGCCAGTTATCCGTATATTCCAAAGAATATGTGAAATTAGAATTGCTTGATACCCGTCCGTTTCCCGGAGGCGGATATATCCTCGTCGGCGCAGCTTTATGCGGAGGTCAATCGTTAGTTATCCTGAAAGAATTTTTTGAACAGACATTGAGATTTTTCGAGACAGAACCTGCCAACACCACAGGCTTTTTTGAAAAAACAGCTTCAATACCGGAAGATTCGTTCCGGCAGGAATTACCTTTCAGTGAAACATGTTTTTACGGTACACGTTCAGAGCCGATGAAAAGAGGAACAATCACCAATATCTCGGCGTCAAATCTGACGCCTGAGAATTTAATTATCAGCTTTCTGAACGGCATTTCATCCGAATTGCATGCATTTTACGAACTTATACCGGATAATATCAAGACCGACAAAAAGATATTAGTCGGGTCGGGCAACAGCATCAAAAAAAATCCGTTGCTGGTGAAAGCCATTGAGCGACAATTCGGTTACAAACTGATCTTTTCCGACCATGCCGAAGAAGCCGCTTTAGGCGCCTGCTTTTGCGGAATAAAACAGGAGGACTGTTCTTAGTCTTGTTCTGAAATAGGTTGACAGGTTATGAATATATTCATAACCTGTCAACCTATTTCAGAACATATAAAATTTAATCTTTCACACCGGTCATAATCACCTGAATCAAATTCTTTTGATTCAGGAATTGTTTGGCAAGAGCTTTCACATCAGCAGGAGTGATAGCTTTCAACGTTTTTTCGTAGTCGGTATAACCATCATAACCATTCCTGTAAAAACCGGTGATTATACTATTCCAATAACCATTTTCTTTCAGGTTCTGCTGATAATCTTTTAACATGGCTTCTTTTGTTTTCTGAAAATCCGCATCTCTGGGACCATTATCGGCTAAAGCCTGGAATTCTTTCAAAACAATACCATTAAGAAACTCTTTCTTTTCCGCATTCGTTTCAAAATTAATAAATACAGTAGCATCTCCCTTAGGATAATCCGAAATTCCTCCACTTACACCGACTCCATAAGTACCACCTTCATCTTCCCTTACTTTCTCGGTATAAACTATCCTCAATATCTTTTGCAACACATTCATTTTTAAGCGAGAAGCCATATCGTCATTCAATTTTCCGCTATAAATATCAATAACAGTGGTTTTAGGATCTTTCATTTCCTTATTAAAGTCGTTTTTAATCATTCCACTGTTATATCCGACCTCAACCTTGGCAAATGTTTCTTTCCTGTTGATAGACGGTAAGGCTCCCAAATACTGTGTAATTTGCGCTTTAACACTGTCAGGATTAATATTACCGACAAAAACGAATGTGAAATCACTTGCATCTTTGTACCGGTCTTTCCGCCAATCCATGATTTTCTGATAATCCACCTTATCCAGATCTTCAGCAGTGAGACGGGCATTTCTTTTTTGATTTTTATAAGCCACTTTTGTCAAAGTATCACTCAAAGCGATATTAGGAGATGCCAATTGGCTTTCCAATACCGATTTATATCTTGATTTAAAAGATTCGAAAGCATCCTGATCCATTCTTGGAGCCGTAAAATTCAGATATATCAACTGCAACATTGTTTCAAAATCCTTTACGGATGAAGAACCGCTCAACCCCTCATAAGTAAGTGAAACAAAAGGACGTACCGAAACCTTTTTGCCGGTAAGCACTTTTTGCAAATCTGTCTGGCTGAAGGAGGCAAGTCCCCCTAAACCCGACACATCACCATAAACTTTAATATTTACCATCTCGGTTTCAGGGAAAAGAGAAGATCCTCCGGGACTGGTTGCCGACATCTGTATTTCATCATCCTTGAAATCCGTAGATTTGATTACTACTTTTACACCATTGGAAAGGACAAAATCAGTTGTTCCGAATTTAGGATACTTTGTTTCCGATTTAATGGTTCCGCCTTTAGGCAGATCTTTCATCAAAGGCTCATTACTTACTTTATCTTCATAAGGTTTTATATCTCCCTGACGAGCTTCATTGAACCAGGCAAGCAATTGTTCTTTCGTAGGAACGGTAACACCGTCTTTCTCCGGAGCGGTAAAAGTAATTACGATATTTTTATCTCCGATAATTTCCTGAATATATTGATTCACAGCCTCGACAGAAATAGAAGGTGCAACACTGTTCATCATATTATATGTATATTCAATCCCCGGCGCACTTCCCCCACGGGTGAAATGATTAACATAGGTAGAAGCATAGCT
>BNXB01000017.1 GCA_025999255.1 Bacteroidia bacterium
TTATCCAAAAAAGAAAAATCTTCGTTGTTTTTCAACGCAATGACATTCTTTGCAACATTTTGTTCCATAGAAAGATAATCTATCCACGGAGAACAGGTTTCATTTTGAGAAGAACAGGCCCAGAAAACAACAAAAATAAGACAGGAAAGATGTTTTAACTGCTTCATTACTTTATATGATTTATATTACAAATATAATTGATTTTAAGAGTTTTTGACAAATATTTTAAAAAATTAACTACGCAAATATTATTAATTGATTTATAGAACCGTATTCACAATAACAAAACTCTACTATCTGACACAAGTCAAGATAGGATTAAAATAAATAAAGAGACCCAGTCCTATTAAGTTCAGGACCTAGTCTCTTCAATTGTCAACAATCATTATAATTTAAGTTATGTAGTTTTAAGGTTTATTTTTAATTTTGTGAGACAATAATATACATATTTTACACTACCCCATTACAAGTATATTTTGACCCACAAGTATCTTCACATGAACCATAATATTCAGATTCGGGTTCTACTTCCGGTTCCTCTGGATCACACCCTCCAACTGCCGAGCAAGCACCCATCATGATTGCAGACCCCAGACAAGCCAAATTCCATGTATCACCACCCCCCCGAATAAAGCTTTGTTCTGATTCGGAAAGATTTGTTATCGTTTCCTTTTTCAACGTTAATTTTTTTGTTCCCATTTCTCTAAATTTTATAAAATTACTAATAATACGAATTCTGACTTAAAATGTCACAATTTCAATTACAAAATTAATAAATGACGAATAAAATTCAATTAAATGAAAATAACAATGTTATTTTATAATGCAATAAAAATCAACAGGTTAAAAACGAAACCATAACATTTATTATACAATCTGAGTTATTTAATGAAAATTCAGAATAAAAATTTTATATTTGTGAATAATTCTCATCTATGAAAGCGACAAAATTATTTCTGCCGATTTATATTTTACTCTTGTTTTTTATAAGTTGTAATCAATCTCATAATAGCAAATCGCAATTAAATTTAGGGTTTGAAGATATACATGATGGAGAACCCGGAGAGGTGTATTATTCTGTCTTGCCAAGTTATTCCGTTTCTTTAGATTCCGTAACTCTAAAATCAGGAAAGTATTCAATTGCGATAGAATTCACAGGGGGGGGCGATTCTTTTCAACCGGTAATGCTCGTTCTTTCTGAAAATTACGAAGGAAAAAAAATTACGCTGTCAGGATATATAAAAACAGAAAATATTACTGACGGTTATGCCGGATTGTGGATGCGAATTGATCCTCAAATTGCATTTGACAATATGCAGCAAAATGGAGTAACAGGAACTACAGATTGGAGAAAATATGAAATAACGTTAGACATGAATCCCTCGAGAACTCAACAAATTGTCTTTGGCGGATTATTGGTTGGAAAAGGGAAAATGTGGTTAGATGATTTGAAAATCTCTATTGATGGGAGAAATATTGAAAAATTAAAACCATATAAACTTTTTTCAGAAAAAGCAAAGAGTGATAAGGTATTTGACAAAGGCTCCAATGTTACATTCCCGGAATTGACCGAACAAAAAATAGATGATTTGGAGTTGTTGGGAAGAATTTGGGGATTTTTAAAATATCATCATCCGGCAATTGCAAAAGGAAACTATAATTGGGATTACGAATTATTCCGAATATTACCCGATTTCTTGAAAACAAACGACAACAGGAAAAGAGATGAAATTTTGTTGAAATGGATAAGTAACTATGGCAAAGTTACAACATGTAAGGATTGCCAAGTAACACTTGATAGCGCTTTCTTAAAACCTGATTTATCCTGGATTGAAAAAAGCAATTTCAGTGTAGAATTAAAGGATCTGTTACAGAAAATCTATTTAAACAGATGTCAAGGAAATCAATATTTTATACGAATGAACCCAATGATTGGTAATCCGGTATTCTCAAATGAAAGCATATATGAGGATATGAATTTCCCGGACGCAGGGTTCAGATTATTGGCTCTTTATCGGTACTGGAATATAATCCATTATTTCTTTCCTTATAAACACTTGACTGATAAAGATTGGAACAGGGTATTTAAAGAATATATTCCATATTTTGTCCGAGCAAAGGACCGATTAGACTATGAATTAATAACAACCCTGCTTATAGGAGAAATTGGCGATACACATGCCAGATTGAGGGAAGGCGGAAGAGAGATATATTCATTAAGAGGAGATAAGCAAGCTCCTTTCCAAGTGCGATTTATAGAAAATAAATGGGTGGTAACGGATTATTACATGAATTCTGCAAGGGTAGAGAGGACAGAGTTAAAAATAGGAGATATTATCACCCATATCGACGGAAAGTCTGTTGAGTCTATTGTTGACAGCATCAAAAAATATTATCCTGCTTCCAATGAAGCGGCAAGGATGCAAAACATTGCCGGGGATTTATTACGTTCAAACGAACAGACTTTGTCTATCAGCTATATATCTTCTAATCAATTAAAACAAAGAGAAATTTATTTAGAAAAAAAGAGTCATTTGCAACGCTACATATACAAAAAAAACACAACTAAATGCTATAAGTTCATAAATGAAAACATTGGATATATCAGCTTAAAATCAATAAAAGATGAAGATATAAATAAGATTAAAGAGAATTTCAAAAATACGAAGGGTATTATCATTGATATTCGTAACTATCCGTCAACGGTTGTAGTCTTTACCTTAGGATCCTATTTTGTTTCAAACTCCACTCCATTTGCAAAATTCACAAACGGAAATGTTAATAGTCCGGGGGAATTTATCTTTACTCCGGCTCCTGAAATTCCTCAATCAAGAGAACCCTATCAAGGTAAATTAGTGGTGATTGTCAATGAAGAAACTCAAAGTTCGGCAGAGTATCACGCAATGGCTTTTAGAGCAGGAAGTAATACCACGATCATCGGCAGCCAAACCGCAGGAGCAGATGGTAACATTTCAGAAATTAGTCTTCCGGGCGGACTAAAGACACTGATTTCCGGGATTGGCGTTTACTATCCGGACGGACGGGAAACCCAGCGCATTGGTATTGTTCCCGATATAGAAGTAAGGCCTACTATCAAAGGGATTCAAGCCGGACGAGACGAGTTGTTGGAGAAGGCTATTGAGATAATAAATGGCAAAAAATAACGATAATACTAAAATAATAAAAACATCTCATCCCAAGTTTGCATATTGTCTTCAGATAGACACGACAAAAGCATAAGTCCTATGCCAGCTATGCCTGTTAAAAGTGAATAATCACATTGCCATTTATTCATCAAAAATGTTTTGTATCCGGCCAATCCATTTTTAAAGTGAGAAAAATTTAATGTTTGAGATAACCAATATCGACTTGCCTCTTTAAATTCATCACGGTACGTTTCAAAAAACATTCTGCGATACATCAACGCAACTCCCGCACTCCCGTGGCAAATTCCAGCATCCACAATATGAGTTTCGTCGTAACTGCGCCTTTGGGTGGATTGAAGAAGAATTTTTAATCCTTTTTCTTTCCATTCAACTTTTTCTAAGGCTTTACCAGCTAGCCATAACGCCATTCCAATGCCTAAGTCACCATAGCACCAAGCTAAACGACTTTTCGAAACCGGATTCGGTGAATTGGATATTAAAAAACTGGGAAAATAAGAACCAAATTGTGAGAAATCTCTTTTTTGAGATAACACATAATTTACAGCACCGGATAACATTTCTATAACTTTTTCATTGGTAATACCACTGTTAAAGACCCTGGACAAAAAAATAATAATACTGGAAATTCCATGAGATAAAGCGAGATTATATCCAACAAGATTTTTCTCCGGATCTATAACGGATTCCCATTTGAAAATCCGACCGTTATTTTCTTTATCGGCCGTACGATACAAAAAATCAGTCAATTCCCGCACGCATTCCGGATGAGTTCCTTTCTTGAGAAAATATAACCCTACTCCCAAAGCGCCATGCATAAAATCGTAATTTTGCTTCATAATATCCTGCCTCATCTGGGCGATAAGATAGTTATCAAATAAAGGCTGGACATCGCTCACATCCATATCTATAAAATCATTTTCACGTAAAAATTCAAACAAATATAATATACCGGAAAGTCCGGAACAAAAAGTATGTAATTTCAGGCTTTTCGGAAATTGTTTCAATAATTTCTCAGCATAATTTTCCGTTAATAAGGTATATTTCTTATTTTTGGAATATCTAGAATAGTAAAACAAAAACAATAAAACCCCGAATTCTCCGGAATACAAACCGAAAGATTCTTCTTCCTGATTTTGAATTTTAGTAAAAATATATTCAGCTATCGAATCTATTTTTTGTTTAATAATGGATTCCATAAATATTACTGCTAATTTATCGTCTTATTTTACTTACGAACGAAAATCATTTCAAACAGAGAATCACATTCCGCCTCTCTCATTTTTTTCTTGATCCGGTATTTTCGCTGATTGATTGTTTGTTTACTGACACTTCCCATGCAACGGCAAATCACCGAATTATCCAGGCCTATCCTGGACAGACAACAAAACATAACATCCTCTCCCGTTAAATCAGGACAAGCTTCTTTAATGATCTTGATCAGTCTTATAAAAACAGAATGGATATCCTCATTCAAGAGTTGTCTTTCATTCAGGTTAAAGCATTTTTTACTACATTTCTGTTCTATCAAACGATAACTATCCATTTTCATAAACAACTGACATTCCAATCGAAATACATCACGGAGCAATTCGTCGTATTCCATAATAGTATGTATGCGTTCCTCAACCTCCTGTTCTCTCCGGCAGGTAATAATTAAAATAAAGAAGGCATGAGAACTGTTAAATTTATCCACTTAGAGGTATCGCCAAACACCCACACCATAGATAAACAACAGCTTCATACCCCTTACAATATATAAGAAATATATACAATAGAACATGAAGCATAGTTGTTATCACCCCCATGGTGTTTGAAAATTGGCGATTTTCTAAGTAGGGATAATATTTAAATGCTTCTATTACAAAAATAATGTCTTCTCAAATAAAATCGAACCATTCATTTGAAATTATTACAAAATTAAACATTTCTACGAAATATCCTTTGTTTATTATTCAACAAATTCAACAAATGGAATTAAATGATGCTATTTTTTATTTCACAAATATATATTGATAAAAAGTAAGTCACCTTTTATTTGCAATAACAATATTATTTAATTAAACACTGAAAATCAATTATTTAAAATATTTCGGATAACAATTTCCAGAAATTAATAAATTTCCCTTTATTTCGGTTCCGGAAATATTTCACGTTCCTGATCCCGGATATAATAGAGGCCGTCAAAAATATACAACCATTTCCCACGTTTTTTCATAATAACATTGCTCTCAAACTCTTTATCGCGATAACCATCGGCAAAACGCAAAGGTTCAAAATTAATAAATGCATAAGGCGAATTTCCGGTTGTCTCAGAAATTTCCGTCTCAAGATTTCCCCTCTTTTCAGGAGAAGGATCTAACGATGTAAACGCCAAAGAATATATTTTATCCCCATGTAAGGAACAAACAGTTTCTCCCATGCTTTGAAATGCAAAATATAACAAAGAATCCGTAGGATACCGTGTCTGGGATATATCCTTGGCGCCATGAAAGTTGGCGCACCAAACAGTAAACTTTTCTTCCGGAAAATTTTCAATAATCCAGTTGATATTTTCCGCCATCTGGCTGTCTCTGTTTCTGTATGGAAAAACCGTTTTGGATACCTCCCAGATTCCCGAATAATCAACATAAGAAAACGCCGTGTTAAGATTCCGGATCCATTGTAGGATAAGTTTCAACTCTATAGTCGCTCCATTCAAAGAAATAAGATACCGAGTATAATTGGATATTGAGTCTATCATGCGCATCAGGTCGTATTGCTCGTCAATGGAAATCTCACCCGCAGGACATTCGGGACATCCGAGATATTTAACTTGTACGAATTTTCGAAAGTAAAGGATTTTTAGTTTCATCCAATTGATCGGCAATCGTTTCGGTTCGGAATATTCATACAGGATTTTCTTTACAACGTCGATATCCCATTCAGTCATGGAACAATCTATCCCCCAGATCTTCAGTTTTCGTTCTTGAACTAACTTAAAAAACGGTTGATACACCTCATCCCGGTTGTTTTGCAAGTTCCAAATATTTTCTATCTTCCAATTTTTGGTAGATTCTGCATACTTTGGATTTGAAAACAGATAACAAGCCAGGAATGGAGCTCCTTCGAGGGCGATTGAATTGAATCCTTTGTCTTGCAGGTAATGAATCATTTTTATTTTTACTTCAGACGTCGAATAATCATAATGGCCTTCTTCCCCTAAAATTACGACGGAACGATTACGGACAATTTTATCCAAAAAAGAAAAATCTTCGTTGTTTTTCAACGCAATGACATTCTTTGCAACATTTTGTTCCATAGAAAGATAATCTATCCACGGAGAACAGGTTTCATTTTGAGAAGAACAGGCCCAGAAAATAACAAAAATAAGACAGGAAAGATATTTTAACCGCTTCATTATTTTATATGATTTATATTACAAACATAATTGATTTTAAGAGTTTTTGACAAATATTTATAAAAAATTAACTAAACTTTTCTAACAAAATTGGATAGATTTACAAACAAGAATCGCCATAACTATATGACAATCCTCAAATTTCACTCAATTTTATTAGGAAAAACTACATCACACCAAGCAATAGCAAATAAATTATACCCTGTTTATAATAACAATATTATTTAATTAAACACTGATAATAAATCATTTACAATAATACAAATAACAATTTATAAATTTCATAACAATTCCGTCTAATTTATTACTGAAATATTTCTTATCTTTACTTGGAAATTAGTTAACACTTGTACCATGAAAGCAAAACTCCTTTTTCCAATCTCCATTTTCTTTCTGTTTGCAATAGCAGGTTGTAGTCAAACCAATCATGCCGGTTCAAAATTAAACTTAGATTTTGAAGACATCCGGAATGGGAAACCTCAAGGCTATTTTATCGCTACTAACAAGAACTATTCTGTCTCTTTAGATTCCATAACCGTTAAATCGGGGAAATATTCTTTTTCCATGGAATTTACAGGAGATTCTGCAAATTCTCAAGGGATGTTCCTTGATCTTCCCAATTATGACGGGAAAAAAATTACTTTATCAGGATATATTAAAACCGAAAACGTAACCGACAGCGCGGCGCTAGGAATGATGATAGAACCTGTTGTATTTGACAAAGTGAACCGAGGTGGAAGAAAAATCAGCCAAAGTGGAGCAACGGGAACTGCAGATTGGAAAAGATACGAAACGACATTGGATATGGATCCTCCAAAAACCCGGCGAATCATTATTGCAGGAATCTTGAGTGGTAAAGGAAAAATGTGGCTGGACGACTTGAAAATCACTATCGACGGAAAAGATATTGAAAAAGCGAAATTATATGAACCGGAACCTTTTTCGGAAAAGGCAAAGAATGACAAAACGTTTGATAACGCTTCAAATATTACCTTTCCGGAATTAAACGAACAAAAAATAGATGATCTGGAATTGCTGGGAAGGATCTGGGGATTCTTGAAATACCATCATCTTGCTCCTGCCAAGGGAGATTATAACTGGGATTATGAACTGTTCCGATTTTTACCGGCTTACCTGAAAACAAACGACAGCCTGCAAAGAGACAAAATTTTGTTAGAATGGATTAACCAATACGGTAAAATTCCAAAATGTAAGGACTGCCGGGAAACTCCCGACAGCGCGTTCTTAAAACCAGACTTATCCTGGATTGAAAAAAGTAACCTCAATCTGAAATTAAAGGATTTGTTACGGAAAATCTATTCAAACAGACATCAGGGAAATCACTATTATATACAAATGATGCCGCGTACCGTATTCTCAAATGAAAGAACATACGAAAATTTGGATTGTCCCGATGCAGGATTCCGGTTACTGACCCTATACCGGTACTGGAATATGATACATTATTTCTTTCCTTACAAATATCTGACTGATAAAGACTGGAATACCGTACTGAAAGAATATATTCCGCATTTTGTTGAGGTAAAAAACAGATTGGAATACGAATTGACCGCCACCCTGCTTATAGGGGAGGTTTGCGATACTCATGCCGGATTATGGGGAAGAGAAATAGATTTACTAAGGGGGAATCGACAGGCTCTTTTTCGAGTTCAATTTATTGAGAATAGACCGGTAATAACGGATTGTTATATGAGTTCTGTTTTATCCGACGCTGAAAGAGAGCCTCTGATAGGCGATATCATTACCCATATCAATGGAAAATCGGTTGAAGCCATCGTAGATAGCGTTAAAAGATACTATCCGGCATCTAATGAAGCGGTCAGAATGAGAATGATTGCCGATGATTTACTGCGCTCCGACAAACATGCTATCCATCTCGATTACATTTCATCCGATAAAACAAAACAAAAAGAAATTTATCTGGGGAAAAGAGATCATTGGTTAGAGTTTCGAAACAAAATAGATACTACAAAATGTTATAAATTATTGAATGGAAACATTGGCTATATTACCCTGGAATCCATAAAAAACGAGGATATTCCTGTTATAAAAAAAGAGTTTATAAATACGAAAGGCATTATCATTGATATCCGTAATTATCCATCCAGTAATGTTAATATTCCGTTGGGTTCTTATTTTGTGGACAAGACTACCCCTTTTGTGAAATTCACAAAAGGGAATCCGGACAATCCGGGAGAATTCACTTTTATTTCTCTGACTCCGGATATTCCTAAATCGCAAGAGACTTACCAGGGGAAATTAGTCGTCATTGTTAATGAAAGAACCATAAGCGCGGCAGAATTTACAGCCATGGCTTTCCGGGCGGGAAACAATACGACAATTATCGGAAGTACAACAGCCGGAGCCGACGGAGATGTAGCGGAAATAGCTCTTCCGGGAGGATTAAAAACCTCTATTTCAGGTTTCGGCATTTACTATCCGGACGGAGGAGAAACCCAACGCATTGGAATCGTTCCGGATATTGAGGTAAAACCCACTATCAAAGGTATTCGGGAAGGTCGCGACGAACTTTTGGAGAAAGCGATTGAGATTATCAAGCAGGAGCAAAAATCGAAAAAAGTTAAATGATTTGTCTTTGTTACGATAATAAAAACATTTCATCCCAGGTTTGCTGACAATCCTCTAAATAAGACATAAATACAAGACCAATACCCGATATTCCGGTAAGTGAATTTTTCCTCATCATCAGTTGCGGATAGTATCGGCATATTGCGACAACACCATCATGCACTGGCGGATACTGAGGCGTGTGCGGTGATTGTAATAAGGATTTTGCAAAATAATAACTTGCTAAATCCACTATAAAAATGACATATTTAGCAGATAATTTTAAAATAACTTGCTAAATCATATATTTTTCATACCTTTGTAGCGAAAAATAATTGGCATTATGAAAGATATAATCGGCAGAATAACAGAACGTAATCGGCTTACGGAATATCTAAATTCAGGAAAATCCGAATTGCTTGTGGTCTATGGCAGGCGCAGGGTTGGAAAAACATTTTTGATAAAACAATTTTTCCATGGAAAATTTACATTCTATTTTTCAGGTGCGGAAAATGCAAACAAAAAGCAACAACTTTTTAATTTCACTACCGCACTAAACAAACACAGCAATGCTGATTATAAGCCTGTTGAGGATTGGCAAAACGCTTTTATGCAGTTAGAAAGTTATTTGCGGAATATCAAAACCAAGGGCAGGAAAGTGGTTTTTATAGACGAATTACCCTGGTTAGACAATGCCAAATCGGGATTTTTGTCGGCATTTGAGTATTTTTGGAACACTTTTGCTTCCTCGCAAAAAGACATTTTCTTAGTCGTTTGCGGTTCGGCTACTTCGTGGATTACAAACAAAATTATTAAAAATCGCGGCGGTTTACACAATCGCGTTACCCGTCAAATTCTTTTAGAGCCATTTACTCTGAACGAAACCGAACAGTTTTTAAAATCAAAGAAAATCGTCATGTCGCGCTTTCAAATTCTTGAATGTTATATGATTCTTGGCGGTATTCCGTATTATTTGGAGCAGTTGGAACGGTCGTTAGGATTATCGCAAAATATTGATAATCTGTTTTTTAAGAAAAACGCTGTGCTACGTGATGAATACGAAAAACTCTATTCTTCGCTGTTCAAATCGCCTCAAAAATATATGCAAATAATTGAGGCGCTGGCGCAAAAGCGCAAAAGTTTAACTCGCGATGAAATCTCGAAATTCTCGCATATATCCAATGGCGGCGGGTTGACAGGCATTTTAGAAGAATTGGAACTTTGCGGATTTATTTCAATCAACAATAATTTTACTACGAAAAAAAAATATCAGCTTTATCAACTAACCGATTTTTATTCGCTCTTTTACCTCAATTTTGTGAAAGACAAGAAAGGGACAACCGGCGATTATTGGAGTAGTTCAACAGGCAGCAGTATTCATAATGCGTGGGCAGGATATTCGTTTGAGTTATTGTGTCAAACACATATTTTACAAATCAAGAAAGCGTTAAGTATTGGCGGCGTAGTTTCATATACTTCCGGTTGGCGAAGTCGGGAGGCGGACAATGGTGCGCAAATTGACTTGCTTATCGACCGAAATGACAATATCATCAATCTTTGTGAAATGAAATATTCAGGTAAAGAATTTGTTATTACAAAAAGTTACGATGAAAATCTGCGAAACAAGCGTGGCGCATTTATCGAAGAAACAGGCACTCGAAAAACCGTACATATCACAATGTTAACTACTTACGGCGTAAAACATAACGAATACCGGAATGACATTCAATCGGAAGTTACAATGGACGATTTGTTTGCATGAATTTGGAGAATAAAACAAGAATAATTACCCGAACAACCGTCCCTGATAACTCCCTCGTTCGGCAATCCTCCGGTTGATTTTCACGATGAATTCGTTGTTTTTCACTCCCCAGTCAGGAGCAATCAACAAATCTTTAGGAGATTGTGAAACAAATCGTTCCAACACAAAACCGGGATGGAGACATTCGATAAAATCAATACATAAATCTATGTATTCATCCAGTTCAAACAGGTGAAACAATTCCGGATTCTCTTCAAATTGCCGGGCCATTTTAGTATTCCGGATCAACTGTAACTGATGCAATTTGACGGTTGTAACCGGCAATTCCGAAATTTTACGGGCATGGGAAAGAATCACATCCCTACCCTCCCCCGGCAGACCTAAAATCAGATGAATTCCACATATGAGCCCACATGATACGGTTCTTTCAATCGCATCTATGGCATCCTCATAAGTATGACCACGATTAATGAATAACAAAGTATCGTTGTTTGTAGATTCAACCCCGTATTCTATCAATACAAAATAATTTTCCGCAATTTTTTTCAATTCAGCCAGCAGTACATCCGGCATGCAGTCGGGGCGGGTTCCGATGATCAAACCCACGACATCCGGATGTTTCAACGCTTCATGATACAAGTCCAGTAGTTTCGAAAGTTCGCCGTAAGTATTAGTATAGGCCTGGAAATAAGCCAGGAATTTCATCTCAGGATATTTACTTGAAAAAAACCGGATTCCCTCTTCCAACTGTTCGGAGACCGTTTTACCGGTATAGCAATATTCGGGACTGAAAGTCTGGTTATTACAATAAGTACAACCGCCTGAACCCTTCGTCCCATCCCGGTTAGGACAAGTAAAGCCGGCATTAATGGATATCTTCTGGACTTTATAAGGAAAATGTTTTGCCAGGAAATCCGCAAAATCGTTATAAGGCTTAGTATTCAAACCGTCCGTATTCACTCTCAATAATCAGTTCTTTTTTATCGGAAGATTCTACAAATCCGACAATTTGCGCATCAATACCATACGATTTGGAAATTTCAATTACTTTTGAAGCATATTCTTCCGGTAAATAAATTTCCATCCGGTGTCCCATATTGAATACCTTATACATCTCCTTCCAATCGGTGCCGGATTCTTCCCAAATCAACCTGAAAAGTGGCGGAACCGGAAATAAATTATTCTTTGTAACCTTTAAATTGTCGATAAAATGGAGTATTTTTGTTTGTGCTCCTCCCGAACAATGTACCATTCCATGAATTTTATCCCTCATCTGATCCAGAATCGATTTGATTACCGGAGCATAAGTCCGGGTAGGAGAAAGAACCAATTTCCCGGCATCATAAGGAGTTCCTGGAACTTTATCTGTTAATTTTTTACCTCCGGAATAGACCAAATAAGCCGGTACAGCCGCATCATAACTCTCAGGGTATAATGATGCCAGATAATTGGAGAAAACGTCATGGCGGGCGGATGTGAGGCCGTTACTGCCCATTCCGCCGTTATATGCATCCTCATAAGTCGCCTGTCCGAAAGATGCCAGACCAACAATCACGTCTCCGGCCTGTATATTGGCATTATCGATAACATCCGAACGTTTCATCCGGCAGGTTACCGTACTATCTACAATAATCGTACGAACAACATCCCCGAGATCGGCAGTTTCGCCGCCCGTAGGATAAATATTCACCCCCAATTCAGACAATTCTTTACAAAGTTCGTTCGTACCGTTAATGACGGCAGATATCACTTCGCCCGGTATCAGATGTTTATTACGGCCGATCGTAGAAGATAACAGAATATTATCCGTAGCTCCCACACACAGCAAATCATCGATATTCATGATCAAAGCGTCCTGGGCAATCCCTTTCCATACGGACAAATCACCTGTTTCTTTCCAGTAAATATAAGCAAGCGACGACTTTGTTCCCGCACCATCGGCATGCATGATATTACAATAACCGGGGTCGCCGCCCAGAATATCGGGAATAATCTTACAAAAAGCTTTCGGAAAAATCCCTTTGTCAATATTTTTAATGGCATTGTGGACATCTTCTTTCGATGCCGAAACGCCACGCTGATTATAACGCTGATCGCTCATGTCATTTAGTCTGTTATTTGATGCAAAGTAACGCTTTTTTTCGAAGATATGAAAATATCTATTAATTTTGTCGATTGTATGAAATGGGAAAAATTATTATCGGACAAACGTTTCGGAATGGAATCTTACCATGACGAATCAAAACATGAACGCACTGATTTCCAGCGGGATTACGATCGGCTTATTTTCTCCGCTCCATTCAGAAGATTGCAAAACAAAACCCAGGTCTTTCCGCTTCCCGGAAGCGTATTCGTTCATAACAGACTGACTCATAGTCTCGAAGTGGCCTGTGTGGGACGTTCTTTAGGGGACATGTGCGGAAAACAGTTATTCAAATCTTCAAAACAGGAATGTAGCGCTTTACTTGAAATGGGTTCTATCGTTTCCGCCGCTTGCCTTGCTCATGATCTGGGAAATCCGCCGTTCGGACATTCGGGAGAGAAAGCAATCTCCACCTATTTTTCCGAAGGAAACGGAAAAGAATGGATAGAAATTTTGAAAAGACAGGAAGAACGAATCACAGACTTTACCCATTTCGAAGGGAATGCCAATTCTTTAAGGTTATTGACTCATCAGTTTAACGGAAGAAGAAAAGGGGGATTTGCCATGACTTACTCCACTTTATCGTCAATCGTCAAATATCCTTATTCGTCGCTTAGTTGCGATCCCGAAAAAGGGAAATTCGGTTTTTTTGCCTCAGAAGAATCCGATTACAAGAAAATAGCCGGAGAACTGGGATTGTTAAAAATTTCGGAATCTCCGGTCCGATATGTTCGTCACCCGCTTGTTTACCTTGTGGAAGCGGCGGACGATATCTGTTATCAGATTATGGATATCGAAGATGCCCACAAATTAAAACTCCTTTCCACAGAAGAATGTATTGAATTGATGTTCAACTTTTTTCCCGAAGAAAAGAAAAAAAGAACCCGGAGTATCATGGACATGGTGGACGATAAAAATGAAAAGATCGCATACCTGCGTTCCTCCGTAATCGGATTATTGATAAATGAATGTTGCCGGGTATTTGTCGAAAACGAAAAATTCATTCTGCGGGGAAAATTTGAGAAATCATTGATTAAATATATTGGAGAAACGCCCAAATCGGCCTATGCAACCTGTGCGGAAATATCAAAAGAAAAAATTTACCGTTCTCAGATTGTAGTGGACATTGAACTGGCCGGTTTCCGTATCATAAGCTTCCTGCTGGATTGCCTGCTGGACGCCGTCCGTGATCCGGGTAAAAAATATTCCGAATTATTAATCGAACGAATTCCCGAACAATATGAAAAATCAAACGTTAAGGATTATACGAAAACACAAGCTGTTGTCGATTATATCTCCGGCATGACCGATATTTACGCTCTTGATTTATACCGTAAAATTACAGGCATGAGTTTACCTTCTTTATAAAATCCAAAATAAAATGAAACGATTCTTAATATTCCTGTTTACCGTTTTAAGCATTACCATTGCAAATGCAAGGCCATATACCGTAGAAACGATTCCGAACGATCACCTGAAAGATGCCCGGGACTATACGACAAATCCGGATGGAATCATATCCGCACAAGCCGAACAGAAAATCAACGAAATGCTGGCGGCTTCCGAATCGTATGCTACGGCTGAAGTTGCGGTTGTACTACTCGGTTCTATCGGTTATGACGACATTGATGATTTTGCGACCAAGCTTTTCAAATACTGGGGTATAGGGAAAAATGAAAAAAACAACGGATTGTTGTTCCTGCTTGTTGAAGATCAAAAACAAATGGTCTTCCGGACAGGCTCCGGAGTTGAAGGTGTATTTCCGGATGTAATTCTTGCCCGAATCATCCGGAATGATATCTCTCCGGAACTGAAAAACGGGAATCCAGATGCCGGAATTATAGCCGGAATTTCCAAAATCTGCGAAATTCTGAAAAATCCGGAAGTCGCAAAAGAAATTATGCAAAAAGAAAAAGACAAGGAAAAGGCCAATATGATGCAGTTCCTGTATGCTTACTTATTTATCGGAACGATTGTCTTCCTGATATTTATTGCTTTAGCCATACACGTTATCAACTCTAAAAAGACAAATCATATAAAATGCCTGAAATTCCGAAGCTGGAAAGGTGGCGTAATCGGGTGTTCCGTTCTATTCCCCATCCCCATGTTATTGTTTCTTATCTTTTATTTGATAGAAATCAAACGTTTACGGAACAAAACCATTGCCTGTTCAAACTGCGGACACAACATGCGAAAGCTTAGCGAACAGGAAGAAGATACGTATTTAACCCCTTCCCAACAAAGCGAAGAACTCGTCAACTCCATCGACTACGATGTCTGGCTTTGCGACAATTGTAACAACAAGGAAATTCTTCCTTATACCAAACAATCCCGATATACATCCTGTCCGCATTGCCATGCAAAGACTTATTATTTATCGGATGATCGGGTGCTGCAACGTGCAACCACATTCAGCCGGGGGCAGGGTCAAAAAACTTATCTTTGTAAAAACTGCCAGGCAAAAGATATTGCAAAATACATAATACCCATGATTATTATCTCAAGCGGGAGTAGTGGCAGAGGCGGATCTTTTGGTGGCGGCGGTAGTTTTGGCGGCTCCTGGGGAGGAGGAGGTACCGGAGGAGGAGGAGCCAGAGGGGGATGGTAAAAATTTCAGATTCCGAAAGAAATCCCCATTCGTTTTCCCTGGACGACCAAATCGTGATCGGGAGTTACCAGTTTCAATTTTCCCGCGACCTCTTCCAATGGCAATGAGGTGATTTTATCTCCCTGAATGGAAACCATACGTCCAAATTGTCCTTTGGCAATCAATTCGGTGGCATAACCTCCCAGGCGAGTTCCTAAATTACGGTCAAAAGCAGAGGGACTTCCTCCGCGCTGAACATATCCCAACACGGTTTCCCTGGTCTCAATACCGGTCATTTCTTCTATCATACGGGAAATATAAGTAGCCGGACGCAATTTCTCATTATTTGTTTCAAGGCCTTCTGCAATAGCAACGATAGAATACGGCTTTTCTCGTTGTACCCTCTCCAGAATAGCGTTATTCACTTTCTTGATATCAAATCCGAGTTCAGGTATCAGAATAACATCTGCTCCACCGGCCATTCCGGCATGCAAAGTAATCCATCCGGCATGATGTCCCATCAACTCAATAACCATCACCCGTTTATGAGCAATTGCCGTCGAATGTAGCCGGTCGATGGCTTCTGTCGCAATATCGACAGCCGTGTCAAATCCAAAAGTCACATCAGTACCCCAGACATCATTATCAATGGTTTTCGGAATTCCTATTACATTCAAACCTAACTTCGACAATTGATAAGCCGTTTTCTGAGTACCGTTTCCTCCGATGCAAACCAGGCAATCCAGGCCTAACTCACCGTAAACATCCAAAATAATCCGGGGTTTATCATCGGTTTCAGAATTCAATATTTTTTTAAATGGTTTTTCCCGTGAGGTACCAAGAATTGTTCCGCCCAGATTGAGGATTCCCGATAAAGCCTCATCATCAAGAAGAACCGTATCTTTAGTCAGAAAGCCCGTAAAACCGCTCTTAATACCTATAACCTGCATTCCGAAATGCGTCATGGCGGTTTTTCCGACTCCCCGGATAGTTGCATTGATTCCCGGGCAGTCTCCTCCTGAAGATAAAATACCTATTCTCATGTCAGATTTTCATCAATCACTTCAATTTTTTTGATGATCAGGTTAAGTTCTTCTTTCAGACTTTCGATTTTATAATTCATATCTTTCACCAAACCATCGCCTCCTTTGGAAGAAACAGACAAAAACCCGATATTATTTTCGTAAGTCTGGATATCATTTTTCAGCCTGTCGTAAGTTCTCATCAACTTTTCGCGTTCAGAGAACAATTTATTCTTGGATTTATCTCCGGAATTCACAATATCATTCAGATTGGACTTGAATGACTGTAATCTTCGTTCCGACTCATCCACTTTCAGGCGGTCGAACTGTTTATCGACAGCATCCCTGTATTCTTTGTAAATCTTATCCTTATCACGAAAAGGAACGTGACCGATAGCATTCCATTCTCCTATCATGTCACGAACCAGAGCAACAGCCTCTTTACTATCTATGCTCTCATCAATTTCTCTAATCTTCTTGATCAATTCCTTTTTAAGCTTAAGGTTTTCAAGTTCTTCCGATTTTTGAGATGAGAAATGTACATTTTTTTGCTCGAAGAAATAGTCGCAAGCAGCAATAAAACGTTTCCAGATAGCATCGGAATGTTTACGAGAAACCGGCCCGACAGTTTTCCATTCTTTCTGTAATGCAATCAGTTTATCGGTCGTTTCTTTCCAATCCTGGCTATCTTTCAAAGTTTCAGCCTTTTCACACAAAGTTTTTTTCTTTTCATAATTGACATCCATTCCTTCTTTGATACTTTTATAGAATTCACTTTTCTTTTGGAAAAAAGTATCACAGGAAGCACGGAAACGTTCAAAAATTTTAACATTATATTTTTTAGGAGCAAATCCGATGGTTTTCCACTTTTCCTGAAGTTCCAACACCCGCTTGTTTTGCTCGTCCCAGTCTTTGAAAGTCGTCAACACGGAATAATCAATAACTTCCATTTCTTCACAAATCGCTGTTTTATCATCCAGATTACGCTGTTCTAATGTCCGCAAGCCTTCAAAATGTTCCTGGTGTTTTTTATTGATTACGGTTGAAGCTTTTTTGAAACGAGACCAGATTTCTTCCCTGAGTTCCCGGGCAACTGGACCTATTTCCCGCCATTCTTGATGAAGGTTCTGTAACTGATAGAAAGCCGAAATTACATCTTTTTCTTCATCCAGGCGTTCAGCCGCTTCACACAGAACAATCTTCAATTCCAGATTTTTCTTGAAATCGTAATCACGCATTTCATTGTTAATCTTCAACAAGTCATAGAATTTTTCACTATAATGTTGATATGCTTTCCAAAGCTCATTCACGCTCGCCTGGGGAACCTGTTTGATATCTTTCCATTGCTGTTGCAACTTACGGAATTCATTATATATCTTGTAGAAATCATCCTGACTTTCGATCAGGGTTTTCAATTCTTCAATGATTGCCTGTTTAGCCTTCAGGTTATCTTCTTTCACTTTTTCGCTTTCAGCTACCAACGATGCTCTTTTCCCCCGGAAAATCTGAAGTTTTTCTTTGAAACTTTCTTCCAGATCATCGTTTGGAGAAACAAATTCAGCTTCTTCTCCACCATTTTCAACAAACGTTTTTTTAGCAGATTCTATTTCATCTCTTTTCTGTTTATAAAACGATTGTTTCAAAGCATCTACCTCAGCTTTCACATTTTCATCTACCGGTAAGCCGACTATTATAGCCAACCGTTCCACAATCTGTTCTCTGGACAACTTATCGGATTGCTCCGTAAAATCGTTTCCTTCCGACTCAACTTCTTCTGGAGTATCTTCCTCTGAATCAGAATTTTCAACAGGGATTATATCCGTATCCAAGGAGACTTCCGGTTCAACAGATTCTTTTTCTTCAGGTACTGTCTCCTCCGGCATAGCATCTACAACAGGTACTTGTTCCGGTTCCTGCAACTTTTCAGGTTCCATTTCCGGTACAGAAATTTCCGGTTCTGATTTTTCTTCCTGACTTTCAACAGTAGAAACATTTTGATTCTGTTCAAGAGAATTCACTGGATTACTTTCTTCAAATATGTTTTCATTCGCAACATATTTTGGATCGAGAGGTTGATTCATAGCGCAACAATTTTCAAATTATGACCGTTAAAATTATTTTAACTTACAAATTAAAGAAAAATAAATGAGAATTCCTTAACCATCGGTAAAAATTAACATTATCCATCGGATTCTTTCCAATCCCCGTGCTTTTTAATCAGATTAATCAAACTTTCCACAGCCCGTTCTGCAGGTATATTCTTTTCAACACATTCTTTACCTTTGTACAAGCTGATTTTACCCGGTCCGGCTCCGACATAACCATAATCTGCATCAGCCATTTCTCCGGGACCATTGACAATACAACCCATAATTCCTATCTTTAATCCTTTAAGATGATTGGTTGCCGCCTTAATCTTTTTGATAGTAGATTGTAAATCGAACAAAGTACGACCGCAACCCGGACAGGAAATGTATTCCGTTTTAGTTATCAGGCGTCCCGTTGCTTGTAATATTCCATAACTAATCGACTTCAGTTCATCCGGAGAGATTCCGAAAGATGTATTTTGAATCCAGATACCATCGGCCAGCATATCCAGAAAAAAGACACCACAGTCCATAGCCGCTTTAATCCGGAGAGATTCGACGTCCGTCTCATTATAAACACGTTTGATCACTACAGGATTATCTACCCCTCCATTCCATAAACGGTGGATGAATGCTTTTTGTTCCCCAACAGAAAACCGGTGATTACTTTCAACTACAACTACCGTATTCCTATCCTGCTTCAGCAAGAACAACATTTCATCATCCAGGTCACTTAATCCAAGTACCAGGAACTTTGGTATCAAATCACATTTTTTCCAATCGGCCGATTGTCCGGCATTAAATACCGGTGAAACTATATCTTCAATGACAACAAGAGGTTGTCCTCCTCCGAATTTACCGGCTTTAAATGATTTTCTTCTTTCCGGATCAAAAGAATGGTATCCGGAAAAAATTATTCCGGAGATAACAGGATGATCTTCTTTTTCCTTTACATAATCAACGATTTTCCGGCAGACCGGAATCTCAAACTCCGGATCTTCACTCAAGGATACACGGATCGTATCTCCAATACCTTCCATCAACAGAGCGCCTATCCCCACCGCCGATTTGATTCTGCCGTCCTCACCGTCACCGGCTTCGGTAACACCGAGGTGTAGAGGGAAAAACATATTTTCCTTTTCCATACAATCCACAAGTAAACGTACTGTACGAACCATGACGGAAGTTATGGAAGCTTTAATGGATAATACAACATCAGAAAAATTTTCGGAAACACATATACGGAGAAATTCCATACATGATTCAACCATTCCCAGAGGAGTATCGCCATAACGCGACATGATCCGATCGGATAGCGAACCATGATTGACTCCTATACGAATTGCCGTATTATTATCTTTACAGATATTTAAGAATGGGATAAAACGTTCTTTTATTTTCTCTACTTCTGCGGCATATTCTTCATCCGTATATTCAAATTTTGCAAAAGTTTTAACCGGATCAACATAATTTCCGGGATTAATCCGGACTTTTTCAACTGTCCCGGCAGCGCTGTCGGCAGCTTTAGGATTGAAATGGATATCTGCAACCAGTGGTGTATTGTATCCCCGTTTATTTAATTCCTCACGGATATTTTTCAGATTTCCGGCTTCACGGATACCTTGTGCGGTAAGCCGTACATATTCTCCTCCGGCATCAATAATGCGAATACATTGTTCCACACTACCGTTCGTATCCATCGTAGAAGTATTGGTCATTGATTGTATCCGGATAGGATACTCGCCTCCCAAGGGTGTATTCCCAACACATACAACAGATGTTTTTCTTCGCTCGTAATTAAAGTATTTCACAATTTCTCACAAAAACGTTTCACACAGATTCCACAGATTTCACGGATTTTATTTGTGAAATCTGTGGAATCTGTGTGAAACAAAAATCAATTCGTTTTAAACTTATACTTTATTGAAGAAAGTTCATTATTCGCCTGAACAATCTTCCTTTTGAGTTCTTCCTTGTTCGTCACAAGCCTTGCCTGCAATTCCCCATTTTCCAATGCAAGCATTTGCACCGCAAGTATTGCTGCATTCATAGATCCGTTAATACCAACTGTAGCTACAGGAATTCCCGGAGGCATCTGAACAATTGCCAACAAAGCATCCATTCCGTCTAAAGAAGAATTAATCGGAACCCCAATCACAGGCAAAGTAGTCATAGAGGCAATAACACCAGGAAGATGAGCAGCCATCCCTGCTGCGGCAATAATTACCTTTATTCCGCGACTTTTAGCTGTTTTAGCAAATTCTTCCACTTCAGCAGGTGTCCTGTGAGCGGACAAAGCATATATTTCAAAGGGGACTTCAAAGTCGTCAAACACTCTTGCGGCCTTTTCCATAACCGGAAGGTCGGAAGTACTCCCCATAATAATACTCACAACAGGTATCATTTTCCGATAAATGCTTTATAATCGGCAGCAGAAAATAGTCCTGCAACTTGTGCAGCATCTTTTACCACTACTTTAATAATCCATCCTTTTCCATAAGGATCTTTGTTAACCAATTCGGGTTGATCTTCCAAGGAGTCGTTCAGTTCGATCACTTCTGCCGAAACAGGCATCAAAAGATCCGAAACTGTTTTTACAGCTTCGATTGATCCGAAAACATCATTTTGGCCGATAATTTCTCCCACAGTATCCACATCGACAAAAACGATTTCACCCAATTCACTCTGGGCATAATCTGTAATTCCTACATAAGCGGTTTCTCCTTCTACACGGATCCATTCATGATCTTTAGTGTACTTTAATCCTTCTGGAAAATTCATAATAAACTATTTTTTATAATTATTAATTTTTATGGGTTCAAAATTTCGCCCCTTAATTTATTTTCTCCGTGCGGGTTCAAGCTTTGAACCCCTACTATATTTCTTTTCTTAACCGGGCAACCGGAATGCCCAATTGTTCACGGTATTTTGCAATCGTTCTCCTTGCCACTTCATATCCTTTGTTTTTCAATTCTTTCACCAAAGCATTATCCGTAAGCGGTTTATTTTTATCTTCTTTCTCAATACAGGCTTTCAGGATTGCTTTCACTTCATGGGTAGAGACTTCTTCTCCGGCCTCATTTTGAAGAGACTCGGAAAAGAAATATTTCAAAGGATAAATTCCGTAATTTGTTTGAACATATTTACTATTACTTACCCGCGAGACAGTTGATATATCGTACCCACTAAGTTCAGCAACATCCTTAAGTATCATCGGCTTGAGATCGTGTTCCTCTCCCGACAAGAAAAAATCGTGTTGTAAATCCACGATAGCCAACATTGTACCTTTTAATGTATTCTGTCTTTGTTTAACAGCATCAATAAACCATTTCGCCGAATCCAACTTTTGCTTCACAAAAAGTAAAGCTTCCCGCCTATCCATCGATTGGTTTTTCTTATTTTTCGAATAATCATCGAACATCTCCTGATATTCACGATTAACTCTTAGTTCCGGGATATTTTGTTGCGGCATACTGAAAAGGAGCTCCCCATTAACCGCTTCAACTACAAAATCGGGGTTGATCTGAGCCATTTTCGTCTCCAGGTTACTTTCCCAAGCGCTTCCCGGTTTTGGGCTCAACAATGTAATTTCTTTAATAACATCTTTCAACTCATCTTCACCAATGTTCATCCCCTTTAATATTTTCTCAAAATGCTTTTTCGAAAATTCTTCAAAATAATTTTCCAGGATTTCACAGGCATTTTTTCTCACCGGAGTCGAAGTTTTCCGTTTGAGTTGTAATAAGAGACATTCTTTCAAATCACCGGAAGCAACCCCCGACGGATCAAACCCTTTGATTACCTCTAATACTTTTTCAATTTCAGATACGAGAACATCATCCCCATATTGAAAAGCCAAATCATCTGAAATCGCTCCCAAATCACGTCTCAGGTATCCGTCCTCATCAATGTTCCCAATCAGGTATTCCCCAATCCTGAACTGTTTTTCCGTAAGCGGTCTTAAGCGCAATTGATCAAGCAAATATTCTTGAAAGGATTCTGCTTCGGAATACGGGATCTCCTCTTTTTGATTTTCCGAAGAATAATTATTCTGCTGAAACTTATAATCGGGAATATCATCTTCACTTAAATAATCGCCAAAGACAATATCCTCCTCCGAAATATTACCTTCATCGTTCGAATCAAACTCATCTGCACCTCCTTCTCCATCCGGAACAGAAGAATAATCATCGATCTCCTCCAAAGCCGGATTCTCTTCCAACTCCTGGTCTATCCTGTTTTCCAGCTCTATAGTATTAAGTTCCAACATTTTAACTTGCTGGATCTGCAATGGAGACAGTCTTTGTTGTAATCTCTGGCTTAACTGTTGTCTGATCATCTTAGAACATCAAAGTATTTCTTTGTTAGTAGAAAACAATGCAAAGATAAAATTGTTTTTTTAATACCTGAAACTACTACCCCCTAAAAATTCCCTTAATAATGAAGTATTCGGTAATTCATCGATATCAATGTAAACAAAATACTTCAAAAATTTCAACAACCGATAAGCTTCCGCATATTCAGGATCACGCGGCAACACCTCTGCAAGAATAGGTTCGGCATACTTTCTGAGAACAGCCAATTCGTACAGCATTGCAGAATTAAACATGGCATCTGCTTCTTCCTGATAAGGAAAAATCCACTTATCTTCTCCTTTTCGTACGCTTGCCCAACGGGCAATTGTTTCCTTAGCCGAATATTTACGGAACTGATAATCCCTGACAATACGTCGTATCAGACGATTATCGGTAGTTGGGATCCAGTTGTGATTATCCAAAGAAATCGTAGTCAAGGCGGAAACATATATTTTATATGTAGTAGTA
>BNXB01000018.1 GCA_025999255.1 Bacteroidia bacterium
TGGAAGATCATATATTCCTGGTTTTGCTTTGGCCCCGGGACCAGAATCTTGATTTATTGAAGGAAACTTATATTACCGAGGAAAATGTAAAGGCTCTGGTCGGGGCGGCCGAACGCGCCTGGGAAGCGATCCTTTCAAAAGATTTGAGAGCCTTTGCCGCAGCTTATCTTGATTCGTTCAATGCACAGGTGAAGATGTTCCCGGCAATGAAACCAGAGAAGGTACAGGCAGCTATTGATGAATATAAAGATGACGCTTTAGCCTGGAAATTAGCAGGGGCAGGAGGTGGAGGTTACCTGGCGCTGGTCAGCGAGAAACCGGTAAAAAATGCAATCCGGATTAAAATACGCAGGAGAAATTAATATGAAACATACAAAACAACAAAAAATAGAAGCATTCGGCCGGCTACTCGATGTAATGGACGAATTGAGGGAAAAATGTCCCTGGGACAGAAAGCAAACCAACGAAAGTTTACGTACAAATACCATCGAAGAGGTGTTCGAACTTTGTGAAGCGATTGTTAAGAACGACGACAGTGAAATAAAGAAAGAGCTTGGCGATGTATTGCTCCATATTGTTTTTTATTCCAAAATAGGAGAAGAAAAAGATATTTTTGATGTTAAAGACGTCTGTGACGCTCTTTGTGACAAATTGATATTCAGGCATCCCCATGTGTTTGGGGCTGACGAAGTGGAGACTTCAAAACAGGTGGAACACAATTGGGAACAAATTAAACTGAAAGAGAAAGGAGGGAATAAAACCGTGTTGGAAGGAGTTCCAGCTTCGCTTCCTTCTGTCCCGAAAGCTCACCGCATACAAGATAAAGCCAGGAATTCCGGTTTTGACTGGACAGTAAAAGAAGATGTCTGGGATAAGGTACAGGAAGAATTTACAGAACTTAAACAGGAAATTCAATCTATGAACCATGATCGTATGGAAAGTGAGTTCGGAGATTTATTTTTTAGCCTGATCAATGCCGCCCGCCTCTATAAAATCAATCCTGATAATGCTTTGGAACGTACTAACCAGAAATTCATCCGTCGTTTTAACTATATGGAGCAACGTGTCAAAGAACAGGGAAAGTCCTTGAAAGAGGTAACTCTGGAAGAAATGGAAGAATATTGGAAAGAGGCGAAGGAAAGGGAGTTATAAGAAGTTATAACTCCCTGTAACTCCCTTTCCCAACTATTTCAAAATCTGCATGGTGTCCGAGGCAATCATGAATTCTTCATCCGTTGGGATTACGACTACTTTTACCTTTGAATCAGGGGTGCTGATGATGGCTTCTTTGCCTCTCAATCCCCAATTGATATCCCTGTCGATTTCGATACCCATAAATTCCATATTTTCACATACGATCTGACGGGTAGAAAATTGGTTTTCTCCGACTCCACCGGTAAAGACCAATACATCCAGACCTCCCAATGCTGCAGCGTAAGAACCGATATACTTTTTAATGCGGTAATTATAAATTTCTAATGCCAGGATAGCCCGTTCATTTCCGGCTGCCACGGCAGCTTCTATTTCACGCATGTCGGAAGATACGCCGGATACTCCGATGACCCCGCTGTATTTATTTACGATAGTAGAAATTGCCTGGGGACCGATATTTTCCTTTTCCATGATGTATGACAAAACTCCCGCATCCACATCGCCGCTGCGTGTTCCCATCAAAAGGCCTTCGACGGGAGTCATTCCCATCGAAGTATCGACGGAAACCCCGTCCCTGATTGCAGTGATGGAACCTCCGTTCCCAATGTGGGCTGTAATAATCCTCTGTTTTTCGTATGGGAGTCCCAGGAATTCACAAGCGCGCCGGGATACGTAACGATGGCTGGTCCCGTGGAATCCGTAGCGGCGGATAGCATATTTTTCGTACAATGAATAAGGAAGACCATACATGTAGGCATGTGCAGGCATTGTTTGGTGAAAGGCGGTATCGAAAACTCCGACTTGCGGTACATCCGGCATCAATTCTTTCACGGCGTAAATTCCGTTAAGGTTAGGCGGGTTATGAAGAGGAGCCAAATCGATACATTCTTCCATTTTTTTGATAACATCATCTGTAATAAATACGCTGGAATTGAATTTTTCTCCTCCGTGTACTACCCGGTGGCCTACGGCATCGATTTCATCCAATGATTTGATGCATCCGTATTTTTCGCTTGTAATTACTCCGAGTATGTATTCAATCCCGGTTTGATGTTCCAGTATTTCTCCTTCGAGAATCGCTTTATTTCCGTTGGGCAGAGTCAATTTCAGGAACGAACCTTTCAGTCCGATTTTTTCGATTCCTCCCTGAGCGAGTTCCGACCCGTTATTCATGTCGAAAAGTTTATATTTGATGGATGAACTTCCGCAGTTCAATACTAATATCTTCATATCGATGTGATTTAATTTATGTTATTGGGGCATACGGGTTTGCCGTTTTCGTAAATATAAAAACCTTTGCCGTTACCGTCGGCAATACCCATTTGTTTTGTCCGGTAGAGACGCCATAAGATGGGCGACGGTTTATATTTTTTATCACCGTATTCGTTAAACATGTCTTCCATAAGGGAAACGATTTTTTCGATTCCGATAATGTCTGCCATGCGGAATATTCCCAGCCGCATACCATAAACCACTTCATATAAACGGTCGATGCTTTCCATTGAGGCAACATTTTCCATCAACATCTGGCAGGCTTCGTTAAGCATGATAACCATTAAACGAAGACTTACCAAACCGTTACTTTCGTGTACATCGATGGTTTCATACTTGATCAGTTTGGCGAACAACAATACTTTATTATATACCTCATCGGAAGTATAGATCCCTTTTACCACTTCCAATACTTTGGCATCGGGATGAGCAACCGGGAAATGCAAGCTTATACAGCGGGATTTGTGTTTCAATTCCGCTGCTAATTCGCTGATAATTACGGTAGTTGCGTTTGTTGCTATAATTGCTTCCGAAGAAAGGATTCCTTCCAGGGTTTTGAAGACTTTTTTTCTCAATTCCGTACTGCGTTCGCCATTTTCGTCGTACCGGACACATTCGATTACGAAGTCGCAGTCTTTCAGGTCTTCATAATTCATCGATCCGTTGATCCGTCCCATGATAGTGCGTTTTTCTCCCTGGGTAAGTCCCCAGCTTTCGATTTTTGTATCCAGGTCCTTACTGATTTTTTCCAGGGCGAAGTCGATTTTATCCTGGGAGATTTCTATGAAAGTAACTTCAAGTCCTGCAGATGCGGTTTGACGTACGATATTTCTTCCGTCTTTTCCGCAGCCGACCACTCCGATTTTGGAAAACAGGGATTTTTTCCTGTCTTTTGATGAAAGCCCGTAGCTTTCAATGGGTTCAATGATTGTTTCCATTATTTTGATCCGATTGCTTGATTTGCGCAAATTGCTACCATTTTATAAATGTCATCGACGGAACATCCGCGGGAGAGATCGTTTACCGGGGCCGCCATTCCTTGGAGAATGGGTCCTACAGCTTCGGCATTTCCGAGGCGTTGGACTAATTTGTATGAGATATTGCCACATTCGAGGTTGGGGAATACCAAAACATTGGCTTGTCCGGCGATTGGGCTTCCGGGGGCTTTACTTGAGCCCACAGATGCAACCAGGGCGGCATCGGCTTGCAGTTCGCCGTCTATTTTCAAATCGGGAGCCATTTCCTTTGCCAGGCGGGTAGCTTCGACGACTTTATCACATAATTCATGTTTGGCGCTTCCTTTCGTTGAAAAACTTAACATGGCGACTTTGGGTTCCACACCCACTATGGAACGGGTTGTTTGTGCGGTTGATACCGCAATTTCGGCTAGTTCCCGGGCATTTGGATTGGGCATTACGGCGCAGTCTGCGAATACGAGTAAACCATTTTTGCCGTATTCTTTTTCTTTGGTAAACATCAGGAAGGCGCCTGAAACGACACTGATTCCGGGGGCAGTCTTGATGATTTGCAAGGCAGGACGTAGAACATCACCGGTAGTATTTTGCGCTCCCGCAATTTCACCGTCGGCATCTCCGTTCTTAATCATCAGGCAGCCGAGGTAAAGAGGATCTTCCGTTAATTTCTCCGCCTGTTCGGCAGTCATACCCTTACTTTTTCTCAATTCAAACAATAAGTTGGCATAGATTTGTTTTTTTTCGTTATTGACAGGATCAACTATCGTTGTTTTGCCAATGTTGGAAAGCTTGAATTGTTCCGCTAATTTTTTGATTTCGGAAGGATTGCCAATCAGGATAACATTCGCTACTCCGTCGGCAGCCAAACGATCGGCTGCTTTCAATGTGCGTTCTTCGGTACCTTCCGGAAGAACGATTCGTTGTTTATTGGCCTTTGCCCGGTCAATAATTTCCTGCATTAAACCCATAATTTTTGATGTATTTGAATAATTGTTTTAATTTTTCTGCAAAAATAGCTAAAATTGCAATATGGAGATTACAATTCTGAAAATAAGTTTTACGTTTTTGTCGTACGTAAGCTAAGCGTATAACGTTTACACGTATCCCATTGATTTGAGAACAAAAATAAACAGAAAGATTGTTAAGCACGAACAGGCAGTGGTTAACACTACAATTTGCGCTGAAAGTTGTCCGTCGCATCCCATGTTTTTCGACATGATGTAGCTTGCCATGGCTGTTGGAGTTGCGAAAATACTCAGGAGAACGCTTAGTTCCACATTCCGGAAACCCATCATGACAAAAATACTTATGGCCAACAAGGGGACAATGACCAGACGTGCAATTGTGACGGAAATTACTTTCAGGATATTTCCACCCAGATATCTGAATTTAAATTCTCCTCCCATCACAAATAAAGCAAGTGGAGTGCCTATAGCAGCGAATTGAATGAGAGGGGAGCGGATGAAAACCGGTAATTCCAGATGAATTATTCCGGCCAGTAACCCAAAGAAACATCCCAGAATCAAAGGATTGGTAACAATATCCTTCATGATACTTTTAAAAGTCACCCGATGAGTTCCTGTTTCCGAAAAAGTTGATAAAATAATTACAGCGGCTACATTATAAAGAGGGATCATAATACCCATCAGCATGGAAATTGTTGCAACGGCTTCCTGTCCGTACATACCGGTAGCCAGGGGTAAACCGTAAATAATGAAATTACTCCGGTAAATACCTTGTATTATACTCCCTCGTTGTCCTTTTCTTTTGACAAGCGGAAGGACGATACAGAACGAAAGAGCAATAACGATTAAAATACCGAAAAAGGCCGTGAAGATGAGACGGATATTCGAGAAATCTCCTTTATAAGACGTCCAGATATCTTTAAAAAGCATGATAGGCAGACAAAACCGGAAAACGAACTTATTCAATTCGGCTAAAAAGGGTTCGGAGACAAATTTTATCTTCCGGGAGATATAACCTGTGGACATCAGGATGAAAAGTGGCGCTACTACATTGATTGAAAAAAGAAAATTATCCATGTGTTTTCAGTATTCTGTGTGGGATATTTCCATGTCCAATCATGTCGAATGGACAACCAAGATGTTCCTCTATCCATTCGGAACCGACATCCGATGCCGAATGGTAATGTAATGTTTCGTTTACGCAGGCGATATTTTTTACAGTAGATATTACTGTTCCGATGTCGTGAGAAATCAATATAATGGCCGTTTTTTCATTGATTTTTTGCAGGAGATTGTAAAAATGCGTTTCAAAACGTTTATCCACATACGAATTAGGTTCATCGAGAATCAGAAGTTCGGGTTGGTTGATGACCGCCCGGGCGAGTAAAGTCCTTTGTAACTGTCCTCCTGAAAGTTCGCCGATAGGCCTGGATGCAATTTCACTGATTCCCATTTCGATCAGTATTTCTCTTGTACGTGCCTGTTTTTCGGGTTTTTTCATTGACTTTTCAGAGGCCAATCCGGATTCCACCACTTCCGAAACCAGTATGGGAAATTTTTTGTCGATTGAATTTGTTTGAGGCATGTAGCCAATCCGTTGTTTTAATTCATTCTTATGATAGGTAATTTCTCCTGATACCGGGGGCAATAAGCCAAGGATTACTTTGATTAAAGTTGTTTTACCTCCGCCATTAGGGCCTATAATTCCAAGGAAATCAAGCTCCTGTATATTCAGGCAAATGTCTTTCAATACCGTATTATTATCGTATCCGGCGTAAAGGTGTTTTATTTCAATCAGGGAATTATTCATATGTTTCATCCGATAAAGCTTTTGCAATTTTGATGGTTTCTTCACTCCAGTAATAGGATAACGGATTGATTATTGTAAGTTTACATCCTGTTTCCGCAGCTATTATTTCAGCATTTTTCCGGTCGAACTCCTGTTGTATGAAAATTGTTTTCACACCTCCTGATCGAGCCGTTTCGATTAACAGGCGAAACTGTTCCGGCGAAGGTTCCTTACCGTTGATTTCCATACAAAGCTGATTAAGCCCATAATCACGGGCAAAATAAGTCAGGGCGGGATGATATATTATAAAAGATTTACAGCTTACTTTGGAAATCAGTTCCGTTACAATACTGTCTGTTTTCAGGATTTCGGTTTTTAACCGCTTGAGATTTTCCATGTATGTTTTTTCGTTTTCCTTGTCGATTTCGATAAAGGTTTTGCACATGTTCTCCGCTATTTTCAAGGCTTCCTTCGGAGAGCTCCAGGTGTGAGGATCTACTCCTCCGGCATGAGCGTGATGCCGGTGGTCCGAATGGTCGCTGTGATCCTGATCGTGATCTTCTGCCGAAATAATATAACTGATACCGGAACCATTGTCGAAAACAGGTAATCCGGGATTGTTTTTCCTGATTTTGTCCATCCATACCTCCTCGAATCCTATCTTACCGATTTGGAAATACGCCGAACTTTTTGCCAGATCGGTCATCTGGACAGGGGAAGGATCGTAAGTTTCCGGACTGGTTCCGGCCGGAACCATCGTCACAATTTTGAATAGTCCTCCTGATAGTTGTTCTGCAAAATATCTTTGAGGTTCGATGGTTACCGTGATAATTCTATTTTTTTCTACTTTTCCCGTACAGGAAAGAAAACAGATAAGAATCAGAATGATAATAATTATAATTTTATTCATTTATTGTATATCTATAATATAATGGTGTTAAAAGAATTGGGTTTCAAGGAGATACGGATAATTTGTCCGCTTATTTTTATAACCCGATCCGTTTCGGTTTCTTTATCGTTGTCGATACTGAAATTCCGCATTTCAAAATCTCCGTCCGTTTCGTTGTAAGAATACCAGTCGCGTGAGAAATCATTTTCGGGGGTTGTTGTCACCCATTCGATTTTTTTGTTACACGAAACGAATATGCCACATGCATACAAAATGAAGATAACTTTTACCATATAGTATATATTTTACTGTTTTTTATTGTGTTGCCAACTAAACTTACAACATGAGCAAAGTTAGTAAAATAAAATTAGTCGGATGGTAATCTTGAAACAAATTCTTTTGAGGAAAAGAGAATTTTCCCGTTAACGTACACGGTAAACGAAAAAATATTATATTTGCAGAAGAAAATCAAGAATAGCGTTATAATAAAAATCAGATGTCATGAAGACTACAATTGAAGAAAGATGGGGTACACATCCGAATGATGTGAAACATTATGATACGGCTCAGTTGCGTAAAGAGTTTTTAGTGGAAAAGTTATTTGCCTTGGATGAAGTATTGATGGTTTATACTCATAACGATCGGTTGATTATCGGGGGAGCTTTTCCTGTCAATGGGTCCTTGAAATTGGAAACGGTGCCTTTGATCCGTTCGGAATATTTCTGTGAACGTCGCGAGTTGGGTATCATTTGTATTGAAGGAGAAGGAATTGTAACTGTCGACGGAAAAGAATATCACATGGGATATAAAGATGCTGTGTATGTTGGTCGCGGTTCGAAAGAAGTGGTATTTCAAAGTAAAAATAAAGCGAATCCTGCGAAATTTTATTTTGCCTCATCACCGGCCCATACGGCTTATCCGACTGCACAAATCACCTCTGAAATGCGTCGTACCCGTGATCTTGGGAGCAGCGAAACTTCCAATAAACGGATTCTCAATCAGTTGATATTACATGAAATACTTCCGTGTTGCCAGTTACAAATGGGATTGACCGAATTACAATCCGGAAGTGTCTGGAATACCATGCCTCCTCATACTCATTCCCGGAGGATGGAAGCTTATTTTTATTTTAAGGTACCTGTAGAACAGGCTGTCTGTCATTTTATGGGAGAGCCGCAGGAGACACGCCACATTTTTATGGGAAATGAACAGGCCGTGATTTCTCCGTCCTGGTCGATTCACTCTGCTGCAGGTACCGGTAATTATACTTTTATCTGGGCGATGTGCGGAGAAAATCTCGCTTATGACGATATGGATACATTTACGGCGGATAAACTCAGATAAATGAAAAATATATGAGAACATTCATGGACGATAACTTCGTACTACAAACGGAGACCGCACAATTGCTTTATCACGAATACGCCAAAAAGCAGCCGATTATTGATTATCATTGTCATTTGGATCCGAAACAGATTGCAGAAGATCGTCGCTTCGATAATCTCGGACAGATATGGCTTGAGGGAGATCATTATAAATGGCGTGCAATGCGTACGAATGGTGTGGAAGAACGTTTTTGCACGGGAAAAGATGCTACGGATTGGGAAAAATTCGAAAAATGGGCGGAAACAGTTCCTTATACCATGCGTAACCCGTTATACCATTGGACGCATCTGGAATTGAAGACGGCTTTTGGAGTGACAAAACTACTCAATCCGAATACAGCTAAAGAGATTTACGATGAATGTACGGTTAAATTACGTACTCCGGAATATTCGGCTCGTAATCTGATGAAAAGATACGATGTCCGGGTGGTTTGTACTACCGATGACCCGGTAGATTCACTGGAATACCATATTGCGTTGAAGAATGAAGGTTTTTCGGTTAAAGTATTGCCTACCTGGCGTCCCGATAAGGCGATGGCAGTGGAAATTCCTGCAAATTTCCGGGCATATGTGGAAAAATTATCTGAAGTTTCGGGTATTTCTATCGGTAAATTTTCCGATTTATTACAGGCTTTGCGTGTACGCCATGATTTCTTTGCTTCGGTAGGTTGTAAGCTTTCCGACCACGGAATGGAGGAATTTTATGCTGAAGATTATACAAATGCTGAGATTGAGGCTATTTTCAATAAGGTGTATGGAGGCCGGGAACTGACTAAAGAAGAGATTCTGAAGTTTAAGTCGGTTATGCTGGTCGAGGGCGCCCGTATGGATTGGGAAAAGGGATGGACACAACAATTTCATTATGGAGTTATTCGAAATAATAATACCCGTTTATTTAAACAAACAGGACCGGATACAGGCTTCGATTCCATTGGCGATTTTAATACCGCTAAAGCTTTGTCGAAATTTCTGAACAGATTGGATATCGACAATCAATTGGCTAAAACTATCTTATATAATCTTAATCCACGGGACAATGATATGATTGCTACCATGATTGGAAACTTCCAGGATGGTTCGGTTGCCGGGAAAATCCAGTTCGGATCCGGTTGGTGGTTTTTGGATCAGAAGACAGGTATGGAATCGCAAATGAATTCTTTATCGGCCCTTGGATTATTAAGCCGGTTTGTTGGCATGCTTACCGATTCGCGTAGCTTCTTGTCGTATCCGCGTCATGAATATTTCCGCAGAATCTTGTGTAATTTGATTGGAAATGATGTGGAACAGGGATTGTTACCTGCGTCGGAGTTGCCTTTCCTCGGAAAACTGGTGGAAGATGTATCTTATAATAATGCAGATAGATTCTTTGGGTTTTAATTTACAGGGAGTTACAAGAAGTTACAGGGAGTTACAGGAAAATGTAAACAAATTATGTATATATGAAGAAAGTAGTAACATTTGGGGAAATCATGCTTCGTTTGGCAACCCCGGGATATCAACGGTTTATTCAGTCAAATAACTTGAATGCTACGTTTGGTGGGGGTGAAGCGAATGTCGCCGTTTCATTATCCAACTATGGTATTCCAACGGACTTTGTGACCCGTTTACCGAAAAATGACATTGCCGAATGGTGTATTTCCGATTTACGTAAATATAATGTCGGAACGGAAAACATTGTCCGTGGCGGTGATCGCGTAGGTATTTATTTCCTGGAGACCGGAGCTGTTGCCCGTGCATCGAAAGTCGTTTATGATCGTGCTGATTCTTCCATTTCCGATATCAAACCCGGAATGGTAAACTGGCGTGAAATTTTTAAAGATGCCCGGTGGTTTCATTGGACGGGGATTACTCCCGCCTTATCTCAAGGCGCTGCCGATGCCTGTTTGGAGGCCATCCGTGTTGCCAATGAAATGGGAGTCACTGTTTCGACCGACCTGAATTACCGCAAAAATTTATGGAAATATGGAAAAACGGCATCTGAGATAATGCCTGCATTAGTGGCAGGATGTGATATAATTCTCGGCAATGAAGAGGATGCGGAAAAAGTATTCGGTATCAAACCGGAAGGTTTTGACGTTGCTCATACCGGAGGGGAAGTTGATGCTGCAGAATTTGAATCGGTTTGTATTCAGATGATGAAACGTTTCCCTTGTGCCAAAAAAGTGATTATTACTCTCAGGGGTTCTATTAATGCGAATCACAATACCTGGGGCGGATGTTTGTACGCAGATGGTCAGTTGTATCAGTCCAGGCGTTATGATATCACTCATATTGTGGATCGTGTAGGAGGAGGAGATTCGTTCATGGGCGGATTAATTTACGGATTGATTTCTTATCCTCAGGATGATCGGAAAGCTCTGGAATTTGCTGTTGCGGCGTCTTGTCTCAAGCATACGATCTATGGAGACTTCAATCTGGTAACGGTATCCGAAGTGGAAAGCCTGATGGGGGGCGACGGTTCGGGACGAGTTTCACGCTAAATTAACTTTAAAATAAAATATTATGTTTTCATTAAAAGGTAAAACGGCCCTTGTTACAGGTGCATCATACGGTATTGGTTATGCGATTGCAAAAGCGTTGCACGCAGCCGGTGCAACTATTGTTTTTAACGAGATTAATGCCGATTTGATGCAAAAAGGCATTGCTTCTTACAAAGCCGACGGAATTACCGCTCATGGTTATGTGTTCGATGTGACTGATGAAGAACAGGTTTACCAAGCCGTTGCTCAAATCACGTCGGAAGTGGGTGTAATTGATATTCTGGTTAACAATGCCGGAATTATCAAACGCATTCCGGCTATTGAGATGAGCGCTAAAGATTTTCGTCAGGTAATTGATATAGACCTCAACGGCCCGTTTATTGTTTCCAAGGCTGTTGCTCCCGGAATGATTCAAAAAGGCGGAGGAAAGATTATCAACATTTGCTCTATGATGAGTGAACTGGGCCGTGAGACTGTTTCCGCTTATGCTGCAGCCAAAGGTGGTCTGAAAATGTTGACTAAAAACCTTGCCTGCGAATGGGCGGAATATAATATTCAGGTAAATGGTATCGGACCGGGTTATATTGCCACTCCGCAAACGGCTCCTTTACGTGAACCGGGACATCCTTTCAACGAATTTATCATTGCTAAAACTCCGGCTGCACGTTGGGGAACAACCGACGATTTACAGGGCCCGGCCGTATTCCTGGCATCTCAGGCTTCCGATTTCGTCAATGGTCACATATTGTATGTGGATGGAGGTATTTTAGCGTATATTGGAAAACAACCGAAATAAATTATAATTGACAATTGATAATTGATAATTGACAATGTGCTTTCGCACGAAAATAATTGTCAATTATCAATTGTCAATTATCAATTAATTAAAATTATGGCAAAGTTTAATAAATTACAAGTACTCAGCGCTATGGTCAGCACCGGAATGGTGCCTGTTTTTTATCATAAGGATATTGAGGTTGCAAAAAATGTGGTAAGAGCTTGTTATGAAGGAGGAGTGAGAGCTTTCGAGTTTACAAACAGGGGAGAGTTTGCACATGAGGTATTTGGAGAGTTAACCAAATGGACTGCAAAAGAATGTCCTGAAATGATTATGGGTATAGGGTCTGTTGTAGATGCTCCTACAGCAGCTCTTTACATTCAGTTGGGAGCTAATTTTATTGTAGGACCTTTGTTTAATCCGGATGTGGCTAAAGTGGCGAATCGTCGTTTGATACCTTATACTCCGGGTTGTGGTTCTGTTTCTGAGGTAGGTTTTGCCCAGGAAATGGGATGTGATCTTTGTAAGGTATTTCCCGGAGATGTATTGGGCCCGAATTTTGTGAAGGGTCTGAAAGCTCCGATGCCCTGGTCGATGTTAATCGTGACCGGGGGCGTGAAACCGGAAGAAGCAAATCTTAAATCCTGGTTTGATGCCGGGGTTAGCTGTGTCGGAATGGGTTCCAATCTTTTTCCGGCAGATGTGATTGCCGCTAAGGAATGGGGAAAAATCACACAATTGTGTAAAGACACATTTTCAATTGTTAATCAGGTTCGTAAAAAGTAACAACTAATCCTAATATCATGAACAAATTGAATGAAATGAACGCAAAGATGAGTAATTACCGATGGGTAATCTGTGCAATGCTCTTCTTTGCGACAACTATTAATTACTTGGACAGGCAGGTCTTGTCGCTCACTTGGGATGAATTTATCAAGCCTGAGTTTCATTGGAACGAGGATCATTATGGAACAATCACTTCGTTCTTTTCCATTTTTTACGCTGTTTGTATGCTTTTTGCAGGCAGATTTGTAGAATGGATGGGTACGAAGAAAGGATTTCTCTGGTCTATTGGCGTGTGGAGTGTCGGCGCCTGTCTGCATGCGGTTTGCGGTGTTATTACCGAACAGTATGTAGGTATGCATAACGCTGCCGAATTGATAGCTGCGACCGGGAATGTGGCTGTTGTGATTGCCACTGTAAGTATGTACTGCTTTATGTTTGCCCGCGGCGTGCTGGCCTTGGGTGAAGCGGGAAACTTCCCTGCTGCTATCAAGGCGACTGCCGAATATTTCCCAAAGAAAGACCGTGCTTATTCCACATCGATCTTCAACTCCGGCGCTTCGATCGGCGCGTTGTTCGCTCCGCTTTCGATACCGCCGCTGGCCAAATTATTTGGTTGGGAAATGGCGTTTATCATCATCGGTGTCCTGGGATTTATCTGGATGGGATTTTGGGTTTTTATTTACGACAAACCCGAAAAGAGCAAACATGTAAATGTTGCCGAACTTGAATACATCGAGCAGGATAAACACGAAAAAGCGGCTCTGGAAACCGGGAAAATTGAGAAAATTCCTTTCCTTAAGTGTTTTACTTTCAAACAAACCTGGGCGTTTGCATTCGGCAAGTTTATGACCGACGGTGTATGGTGGTTTTTCCTTTTCTGGACGCCCTCTTATCTCAATACGCAATTCGGTATCAAAACATCCGAAGGCTTGGGTATGGCGCTGATTTTCACGCTGTATGCGATTGTTACCGTACTCTCGATTTATGGCGGAAAACTGCCGACTATTTTCATTAACCGCAGCGGACAAAATCCGTATGCAGCGCGAATGAAAGCCATGTTGATATTTGCCTTTTTCCCATTGTTCGTACTTTTAGCCCAACCGCTCGGAATGGAATTTGCCTCACTCGGACGGAATGCTGCCTGGATTCCGGTTATCCTGATTTCACTGGGTTGCGCTGCGCATCAGGCATGGAGCGCCAACCTGTTTTCTACGATCGGCGATATGTTTCCAAAAGGCGCTATCGCCACGGTGACGGGTATCGGCGGGATGGCCGGCGGAGTCGGCTCGATGATTCTTCAGAAAAGTGCAGGTAAACTGTTTGTATATGCAGGCGAAACCAATATGACATTTTTGGGTTTTGAGGGCAAGCCAGCCGGATATTTTATTATTTTCTGCATCTGTGCGGTAGCTTATCTTGTCGGTTGGGTTGTAATGAAATCATTAGTTCCTAACTATAAGCCGATTACTGAGTTTTAATAGGCTATGCGTAAGTTGAACGTACAAGTATAATATAACGTGAGATGTACGGTTTAATGGTGTAAATGGATCATATCCCAGATAGAGAATACCAATCCTCCTATCGAAAGTAGGAGGATTGTGGCTCCTACGACACGGTTTATAATCCATAATCCTCTGAGGTTAAAGTTTTTACGTAATTTTCCGACCAGAAAGGTTATTAAGAACCACCAGGTAAGAGCTCCGATTGCGATTGTACAGAGACCGATGATCATTGAAAATAATTTTTCATCGGAAGAGATGAAGTTAAACCGGGCGAATAGGGTAATAAACAGGACAATTATTAAAGGATTGGAAAGAGTAAAGAAGAAGGCGGTTACAATATCCTGATGGTAGGTACTTACGCCTTCTTTTGATTTTCTGAGGTTTTTGGATGGGTTAGACTGGTAGATGTAATATCCGAAAAATATCAATAAGAAACTTCCTACAAGATGGAGAGTTCCTTGGTTATCTTTAACGAAATCAATGATAAATCCCATTCCCAGGCAAGTAATCATGGCATAGATAACATCGGATAAGGCGGCTCCAACACCGGAAAAAAAACCATGCCAGCGGCCTTTATTTAAAGTCCGCTGGATGCATAAAAGTCCTATTGGCCCCATAGGAGCAGAAACCAATATACCTATGATAAAGCCTTTATATAAAATTCCTATCAAAGCGCTTTGATTTCTTTCAGTATATCGTTTGTCTTACGAACGGCTTCGGCGCTCTTTTCAAACAAGGCTTTTTCTTCGTCGTTCAATTTGAAGTCAACGATTTTTTCCACGCCGTTACGTCCTAATATAGCAGGAACACCGATACAGATATCCTTTTGTCCGTATTCGCCTTCGAGATAAATACAACAGGGAATTAAACGTTTGTAATCACGGATGATTGACTCTGCCACATAAGCGCCTGCAGCGCCGGGAGCATACCATGCTGAAGTTCCGAGTAAACCGGTCAGGGTAGCGCCTCCTACCATGGTATCGGCAACAACCTTATCAAGTGTTGCTGCATCCAGCAATTGGGAAACAGGAATTCCATTGTATGTAGCCAGTCGTTTCAGCGGGATCATTGTGGTATCTCCGTGTCCTCCGATTACTGTACCGTCCACTTGTGAAGGGTTTACATTCAGGGCCTGGCTCAGGTAATATTTGAAACGGGAACTGTCGAGGGTTCCTCCCATGCCGATAACTCTGTTTTTAGGTAATCCGGTTGCTTTCAATGTGAGGTAGGTCATCGTATCCATCGGATTGGAAATAATGATAAAGATTGCGTTGGGTGAAAATTTCAGGCAATTTTCGACAACGCTTTTAACGATATTGGCATTGACTCCGATTAACTCTTCACGAGTCATTCCCGGCTTACGTGGAATACCGGAAGTAACGATAACTACATCCGAATCAGCTGTTTTTGAATAATCATTGGTGATGCCTACGATTTTAGTTTCAAAATCAAGGGTTTGAGCAGTTTGCATCATGTCTATTGCTTTTCCTTCAGCTACACCCTCTTTTACGTCAAGCATAACCACTTCATCGGCAATTTTATTGAATGCCAATACATTAGCACATGTTGCACCTACATTACCGGCTCCTACAACAGTTATTTTAGCCATAATTAAAAAATTTATTGAATTAATAAAATGATCTTTCTGATTAAAGAACTGCAAAATTACGACTTCACTTTGAATAAAGAAATTTTTCCATAATAAAATTGGTTAAATTCCTATTGAAAGAACATAAAATTAAGGTGTGTTAAAAATAGTATTTCGTATCGTTATGATAATACATTTCCAACACACCTCAAATATCATGTTGGTTCATGACACTAAAGGAGCGAATATTACTCAAATAAAAGAAATAACGTTATTTCTTATTTGAATAATATATCTGCCAATTGCTCAATCGTCTTTGTCAGACGTTTTTTACCTTCACGAGTGGTAAAGTCAATGTTACAGAAAGTAGAGACATTTTTGTGCATGTTCAAGTAATAAATACCGGAGATCAGCAATGCATAAATTACTTCAATATCGGTATCCGTACCTTTGAAATGTTCTACATTCTTTTCCATAAACTTCTGATTGTCGAGTTCTCTTCTTCTGGCGTGGCGCAGAATGTAAGGAGTAGGTTCAGCAATTTCCCAACGGGCAATGCTTTCAAACTCGCGATTCTGATCCATAGTTTTGTAAAGTTCAGTCAGATAATAAATGAACATGTCTTTCAGGTCAGACCCATGTTCATTATACGCTTTCTGTACAATAAATCTTTCCCAGAAGTCATTTCTTATGAAATACCTTTCCAGTAGATTGTCAAAACTTTCGAAGTTTCGATAAATGTAAGCTTTTTCAACTTTGGCGACTTCAGATACTGAATTAATCCCCAATTGAGAAAAGCCTAATTCATTGATAACTCTGCAAACTGCATTCATCAACTGATTGTCGATAACGTCTCTCGTTCTTCTGATTCTTGTTTTTTTCTCGATTGCCATAACAATTAATAATAAAATTTACTCAAAATACATCATATAAATACTATAATGCGTACAAAGATTTAAAAAAATCTAAAATAATTACTATCTCCTTTTCTCATGCTAACCTGCAAGATTAGGCGCTTTGTGCTAAAACACCCGACATGACCAAAATGTTAGACAAAAGAAATAATATCTTATCAACATAACATACCTTTAGATAATTTTAACTTAAATTATGTATTTACCTTTGCAGAATCAATGCCTGTAGGGATACAAATTTAAGGCAATTACAAAAGCAGTATATTGTGTATCATCATAATATACGTGTAATCAAATTGGACACAAATATATAAAAAAATTTATATACAATGTCAAAAAATCACTTTTAAAATAAAATTAATTTCTGTTTTTTCGTTTCCATTAATTTCTTCCAGTCCGGAACTAATGTCATTTTTATCGAAATAATGGGAAGTAGAAATTTTTGTGTAAAGATTCAAAACAGGACAAATATTCCATTTGAAAGTAGTATAATACCGTATGCCTTCTCCATAATAAGAAGGCATATTGAATACATACAAGATATTCTTTTCGTAACTGTAGATACGGTTGTCCCAGTTAATTGCGTTAAAGTATGCGAAAGATAAGTCAATATGAAATTTTGAATTATTATTTTTATATCCGATAGCTTGTGAAATTGCCCATCCGGCGGTTTTCCTAATTTCGTCCAGATATACGTTGTGATCAAGTTGAGTTTTTAAGACAAATCCGGAATTTAGTTTGTAATTTAATTGATATTTCCATTTATGGGAATTATAAGGAATGATATCAATCGTTTTTTCAGTTCTATTTTTTTCTTTTTCCTTAAATTTATAGCGCAAATTCATATTCCAGGAAGGATTTGGATTATAAAAAATCTGTAAAAGTATATCTTTTCCGGAAGAAGGAGAGTCTATTTCGTATTTTAGCCAGGGGAAACGGAATACGTCAATATATCCGGCAAATTGCCACTTGCGGAGATTATATTTTACTCCGAAATACAATCCGGATTCATTCTGGATAGTGGAGGATTCCCCGAGGGAATTTCCGAAATAGGACTGATAACTGTGGTTGTAATTCCGGTAGGAAAGGGAAAAAGAAAAGAATGAAGCAGGAGTTAATAACAAGTTGTGAATTGTTGCAATGGCCCCGTTTTTACCAATTGCTGTTTCTCCCTGAACCAATAGTTTTTTTCGATGATAAGAGTAATCAATGCCCAGATTATAATTATTTTCTCCTCTCAGGTAATAAACGTTATATGGTTTAAGTTCGGGGTCGAGTTTTTTCTTTCCGAAGTTGTATCCGGTTATGGTTGTTCCTATTTGGAAAGATTCATTTTTCCATTGCAGATTTGCTCCTGCTACATTCATTTTTGCCTGACGACGTTTTTCCAGATCGTTATAAGTTCTGTTGTATCCGTCGGTTTTAAAACTGAAAATGGTTGAATCGTCGGTTCGGGCATTGAGATTCCGGTGTGAAGCGAACAGATGTAATTTTGTTTGTTTCAGTTTCAGTGCAAGGGCGATTCCTCTGAAGAAGTTGTTCTCATTCGTTGAAAAATGTCTTTTTATTCCGGAACTTTTTTTCCCGATGTTACCTGCGTCGGAAGTTTTTCCCATGGCAAAATCGGTATTCAGAACCAGTCCCTGTCCAAAAGATGCCCTGTAATCTCCCAGGTAAAGTCCTTCCATGATTCCGGTATTTTTCAACGAGAAATTGACCGAATAAAAATCGAAACCTTTGTGGTGTTTATTCCAAAAGGCTTCTCCTTGATCTTTTTCCCCGGTCAGGCTGAATTGTATCCTTTCACCGTATTGAAATCCATAGCGGAACGAGAGGTAGTAAGGTTCTCCGAGATAAAAGCGATTGGGGTATTTTTCTTTTTCTTCTTCACCGGCATTACGATATCCCGCTTTTTCCTGCAGGCAGTTGTCCATACGTATCAGTACCTGGTTCTTACTGTGTCTTAAGATGTTTTTGAGTTTGAAGGGTTCTGTTTTATCTTTTATCTCAATCGTAACAAACGGTAAGATTTTCTGGATGGTTTGATAATCCAGCCCTTCAACGTTTTTTAGCTCGTAAATTGTACTCAGGGAACCATATTTATATATATGGTATAACAAGTTTTCGATTTGGATTCCGGAAAGAAAAGGAATACGTTCCAGATCCTGTTTGGTTGTGGTATTCAAATCGAGGGGGTGTTCGCTCAGAAAAGAAAGTTCGTCGTAAAGGGTTTCTATTTGCGAGGCTTCCATCTCATTTTCCGATAACTCTTCGAGATATTCCATCCAAAGCGTGTTCTTTTCCGGAGTCTGGGAAAATATGGAGGTGCAAAACAATAGTAAAAAGGTAATGGTAATGAGTTTCATATGTGCATGATTTTTTCTTAAAATTTATAGCCGATTTCTATCATAGTTGAATTACCTAAAGTTTGGTGCATCATAAAAGCAGTTCCTATGTTGATTTGTTTAAATGTGTAAGAAAATCCGATTGTAGGGGATGAAGGGTTGCTTTGGACTCCAGCTTTGAAGCTCAGCGATTCGACGACCCGGTACTCGGCTCCCAGCCTTATGTCGAATTTAGATTCCGCATTGTACGAAGTTTCTACAACGAGAGCAAGATCTTCCAAACATTGATAATCAATTCCGGCATGGATGGAGTAGTTTGTACTGTTAAGGGTAGTAGCAATATTTTCTGCTAAAAAACCGGTTTTCAAAGAGTTCGAAATCGAATAAACAACTCCAAGGCTTGCGCTTATTGCCGTAACCGGTTTGCTGTCCAATAAAGAACTCCAATACGATAGGTTCGTTTTCAGTCCAACGGATAGACATGAGTTGATTTGTTTTGCCAGACCGGCTAAAACGGATAAACAATAGTAATCTTTGAATCCGAAATGGTTTAATTGGATTCCGGCATCCAGGAACCGGCTAGGGTATATCAGGCGTAGGCAGGATGAGTTTAGTTCGCTCATTTGAAACCGGTTATACACGCTTGTGGATATTTTGGATCCGGATTGAAAGGATAAGAATGCCGGATTGGAAAATTCCTTACCCAAAGCAAACAGGTTGCCCATAGCCAGTGAACGGACATCGTTGTTCAATTCATTCTCCAATGAAAATGATGATAGTGGACTGATACAGAGAAAGATTATTGTAAAAAAATAAATCTTTGAAGAGAAAAGACACTTCATAGTTAATGGGGTTAGTTGGTTATTTATATAACATCAATATTGTACAAAGTTAATAAATAATCATGCAAAAAGCAAAAAAAAAGATACTTTTGCGGAAATGAAGAATTCGATATATATAGGAATTATTTTTTTATTGTTATCTGTCGGCTTGTGTGCACAGAATCAGGGGGCATTGGTTTCTCCCCGCACTCCACATCCATATTCCGGGGTTGGAGACAGTCTCTCTGTGATGATTATTCCGGATATTTATGTTTATCCGCCGGTAGAATTCAAAAGTATTACCGAAGAAGAAAAATACAGGAAGTTGATACGTGACGTGAAAAGGACTTTACCTTACGCAAAATTGATTTATGTGACATTGATCGAAACATACGAATATATGCAAACTCTTCCTACGGAAAAACAGCGACAGGATCATATGAAACGAATGGAAAAAGATTTGTATGCGGAATATTTTCCCGTATTAAAAAAAATGTCGCTTTCTCAAGGTAAATTATTAATTAAATTGATTAACAGGGAATGTAATCAGAGTAGTTATGATATTCTCAAGGCTTTTTTAGGTTCGTTTCGTGCAGGTTTCTGGAATATTTTTGCGGGAATATTCGGCGCCAGTCTGAAATCGGAATGGGATCCGAAGGGAAAAGATGCTATGACAGAACGAATTGTAATCCTTGTTGAAGAGGGTGCGTTATAAGGTTATGACACGGATATAAGAGCAAAGGGCGAACGGTGTTCAAACCGTTCGCCCTTTGCCGTTCAGTATGCATATTAGAATCTGATTACGGCATTTACTATTACATTTGTTTCTGCCTGAGGGAAATATCGAAGTTGATTTTTCCTTGTGCGTTCGTTTCCGGCTCCCTCATACCAGGTGTACCAGACATAACCGTTACTTTCGTATTTTTCATTGAAAAGGTTGTTTATTAATGCGTTCAAAGTCAGCGATTTAATCCCATTCAATTTTAGAGTATAACTTAATCTCAGATTGTTGACAAAATAAGGATCCAATTTTCTTTCATTGCTTTCCGAATTGTCAATATATTGTTTTCCTACGTATAAAGATTGCAGCCCGGCGGAATAATTACGGAAATTTACGGAAAAGAGATTTCCGGCGACGACATCAGGGGAGTATGCGATACTTGTGGTTCCAAGATAATTTACTGCTTGTTTTCCGGTTTCCCAGTCATCAATATATTCTGTGTATTCTTTTATTTTACTTTTGCTTAAAGTCAGATTCCCATTCCATTGGAGCCATGAAGCAATGGGAATCCCGGCTGTTACCTCAATCCCGGCACGATAACTGTCGGGAATATTAGAGGTGAGCATTTCTCCTATATCATTAACTTCTCCGGTCAAAATCAGTTGATCTTTGTATTTCATGTAATAAAGATTCACTCCCGCGGAAAATGACGGGCTATGATATTTGTAACCTAATTCGTAATCATAGAGAGTTTCTGTTTTGGGTAATGCAGCCAGTTTACCTTCAGTGTAGTTATTACGATTGGGTTCGCGATGTCCTATTGCAAGAGAGGCATACAAATCATTTCCGGAGTTAATCCGGTAAAAGATCCCGGCTTTAGGATTGGAAAAGTTAAATGTATTATCGAAGTCAAGAAGCTGCATTGCTTTGGTATCTTCGTCATACTCATCATTTTGTCCGTTAATCTTATACTTGATGTAACGATATTGCATGTCGGCAAAGAAATTCCAATGATCATCCAGTTGATAATTTGCTTTAAGAAAAACATTTATATCTGTTTTTCCGGCTTCACTCCTGTAATATTCGTGTTCCGGATAAAAATCGGAATCTCCGGCGTAATTTTTAGTCCATATTACTTTTCCAAAATGATCTCCATCATAATAATTACCTCCTCCTCCAAGAGAGATATCCCATTTATTTTGAATGTAGTCCAGGGAAAAGATCATACCCCCGAAGTGGTTATCCAGGTGTTTTTGCCGGACGAGGTCGCTTTTAGTCACTCCTTTACCATCAAAGGTGAATGGTTTTAAACCATATTCTACCAGCTTACGTTCCGTTTTATATTCCTCGTAATAACCGTCGCCTTTAGTATAGTGTAAGGTTGCATTCAGTTTAAGTGCGGAAGAAAGTATCTGTAAAAAGGACAATTGGTAATTGGTTTGATTATAATTATCGGTCTGATTATTGTAGTAAAGAGGTTTGCCCAAGGCATCGAATCCTATGAAACCACTGGGGTTATAGGTCCGGTTGACCGACAGGTAGTCGATTTCCTCTCCGTTTCCGCTTGGCACCCCATCCCAGGCATGATAAGTCTTTTCTTTTCCCCCGAAGGTGATAAATTTTAATAAGGTATTCTTATTATAGTAACCTGCCTGGGCGAAATAAGATTTCAAATCTACGAATGCCCGATCTATAAAGCCGTCGGAATTGATTCCCGACAAACGGGCGTCGAATGACCAGTGATTAGCAATTTCCCCTGTACCGACTTTTAGTGTGGCTTTTGATGTGTTGAAGGAACCATAGGTACCATTGAACTCTCCGTATGGAATAGTAGGAATGTATGCCGTCTTGAGGTTGATACTGGCGCCGAAAGCTCCGGCTCCGTTGGTTGATGTTCCTACTCCGCGTTGGACTTGTAAATCCTGGATAGAGGATGCAAAATCGGGGATGTTCACCCAGAACACGCCATGGGATTCGGAATCGTTCATCGGTACTCCGTTGGCTGTAATGTTAATCCGGTTAGCATCTGTTCCCCGGATACGAAATCCTGTATAACCAATCCCTGTTCCCGCATCGGAGGTTGCAACGACGGAAGGTGTAAGCATCAACAGGTAAGGGATGTCTTGTCCGTAGTTGACTTTTTCGATTTTTTCCTTATCCAGATTGGAATAAGTTAATGGTGTCTTTTCTTTAGCTCGTGTGGAGATGATTTGGACTTCCTGTAAGTCAATGGATTTGAGACTGTCTGTTTTTTCTTGTGAGAATACTAACATTCCGGTTGACAAAATTAATGTCAACCATGATAATATGACCTTTTTCATTGTTTAATAAATTATGTAAACGGAACTAATGGAATAAACCCGTATAATTTAGAGTCCCGTTCAACGATTCAACAAAAAAGGGGATTGTTTGAGATCAATTTCTTCGTTTTTTTGTAGGAAGAAATGCGCCGGCCGGCAATCTTTGTCCCTCCGCCGGTATGATCCGGTTCAGGTTCAAAGGGTGTAATCTCAGCCCGACATATTTGACAGGCACCCCTAAAGATATTGACCGCAAAGGTAGAAAAAAAAATGAATTATAAAATGAATATGGATTTAAATTTTTGTTGTTAATTTTAATTGAAAAATTCATT
>BNXB01000019.1 GCA_025999255.1 Bacteroidia bacterium
TCTTGCTTGGCTATATTTACAATTTCCTGTCCGGCGTCGTTCGTTACTTCATAACGGGTTTTTATATCCATTCCCAGCAACTTAGCTTCTTCCAGAATAGGTTCAAAACTAAGTTCTTCGAAATTCTCAGTATGCATGGGATTGACTTCGGTCCCTACAGTGAGGTGTAATGCCGTAAGCTCAAAAGGTTTCTCCCCTTGGGAAAACACCTGTTCTGCAACATCCAACAACACTTGTCCACTCCCGGCCCTTCCAAAAGAAAGTAATATCCGGAACTTATTCGTAACCTTACGAACTACTCCTGAGGCTGTTTCTTTTTTCCTGTAACAATAATAGATAAGGTTCATCAAAGGACCGGTCATCACCGTGGTCACAAGAGTCATCAATACCAGCATAACAAAAATATCCGGTGGTAATATATCCATCTCATAACCAATAGTCAGGATAATCAACTCCATCAATCCCCGCGTATTCATCAGGGAACCGATTAACCAGCTATTTTTCCAGGATTCCCCGGCTACCCGGGCTGCGAGGCCGGTTCCAAAAACCTTTCCGACAACTGCAAATACAATGAATACAAGGCAGGTCATCCACTCTTCCGTAGTACGAATCAAGCCAATCTGGGTTTTCAAACCGGTAGAAACAAAAAATAACGGTAAAAATATGGATAGAGAAATGTCTTCAACTTTCTCCGTCATAATTTTCCTGAACTTAGGATTCGAAGGCATCGCCACACCGGCCATAAACGCTCCGAAAAGTGCATGCACACCAAGGACTTCAGTGACATAAGCCGATAGAATCAGGATCAACAGCATAAAAGCCACAATAGTTTTGGTTATAACCTCTTTGTTCCGGTAAATATTTCCGATAATATTCAGGAAAGGCCGAAGCACAAAAAACATAAAAAGGAGAAACAAAGCCGAAAACAAAATAGTATAAATCGCACCGGCAAAAGTTCCGGATTGTGCGATAGCAATCACTGCGGCAAGAAGACACCAAGCCGTGATATCCCCATTGGCAGCGCTGGCAAGGGACAATGTCCCCAGATGCGACTTGGTCAATCCTTTCTCCTGTAAAATACGAGCCAGAACCGGAAATGCGGTAATACTCATCGCAACCCCGATAAACAAAGCATAAGAAACAAAAGGAGTAGTGCCTGAGGCATATTCGGAATAAGTCCAATAAGCGGTAAGCATACCGCAAAAAAACGGGACAACAATACTGGCATGACTAATTAAAATGGTCTCCTTGAATTTTTTACGAACTTCCGAAATATCCAGTTCCATCCCTATCACAAACATGAACAGAATCAACCCTATCTGGCTCAATATATTGATATTTCCTAATGTCTCAGGAGAAAAAAGAAATGCGGAAACCTCCGGAAGAAATTGAGCCAGTATGGACGGCCCGAGTACAATACCTGCTACAATTTCGCCGATAACAGAGGGTTGACCCATCTTGATAAACAACCAACCGAAAATACGAGCCGTAAAAAGGATGGCGATCATCTGAAGCAAAAGCATTGCCACAGAGGTTTTTATGCTATGATTAAATCCGGTGTAAAAAATATCGAAACCTCTGGAAAAAAATCCTTTCAACGACTGATGTACAGGAGCCGGGGTAGTAACATCAAAATGTCCTCCCATTTCGAGAATCAGATACATTAAAATGCCAAAAAACAAAAGCATCGAAATGTAAAATAGAAAGTTTCTCTTCCCGTTACCCATCTATTCCTAAATTATTATGAACCGCTTATCCAGACTAGTTGCAAAGGTAATGATATTTTGTGTAACTATTTTAGAAATTTTATGTATTTTTGTCCAATCATTTACGATAAAACAGTATCTATAATATAAAATGGACAAATACGGCTTAATTGGTTACCCTCTCAAACATTCATTCTCAAGAGGTTATTTCAACGAAAAATTCACGTCAGAAAACATTGATGCCGAATACGTTAACTTTGAAATACCGACTATCGGGGATTTTAAAAAAGTGATCGCAGATAATCCTGATTTGAAAGGACTTAACGTTACAATCCCTTACAAAGAACAAGTGATTCCGTTACTCGATGAACTGGGTGAGAACGCAAAAAAAATCGGAGCTGTAAATGTCATCAAAATTGTCCGTGAAAAGAAAAAAGTAAAACTAATCGGTTACAATTCAGATATTATCGGTTTTAAGGAATCCATAGAACCTTTCCTTAAACCCTGTCATAAAACGGCGTTGATTTTAGGTACGGGAGGAGCTGCAAAAGCCATTTTCCACGGCTTAAACCAACTGGGTATAGATGCTATGTTTGTTTCAAGAACTAAATCCGATGGAGTCCTGACATACAATGAGTTAAGTCCGGAAATCATGCAGGTTTACCAGGTAATTGTCAATTGTACTCCGGTCGGGATGTATCCTAAAACAGACGAATGCCCGGCAATCCCTTACGAGTTACTGAGTCCCGATCATTTGTTGTACGATTTACTTTATAATCCCAATGAAACATTGTTCATGAAAAAAGGACAAGAACAGGGAGCTACTGTAAAAAACGGATTGGAAATGCTTCTTTTACAAGCATTTGCAGCCTGGGAATTCTGGCAATCCATTCGTCCGTAAGTCATTTTGAGATTTTACATTCACAAAATATCTTCTTTATATGCCTGTTAAACGTTTCGGAGTTTCAATCGAAAATGAACTGCTGGAAGCTTTGGATGCTTTCGTCATTGAAAACGGATTCTCAAACCGGTCACAGGGTATTCGCTTCCTGATTGAAAAAAATATAGTCGAAAGAAAATGGCTCTGTAATCGCCATGTTGCCGGAGGAATTGTACTGCTCTATGAAAGCGGCAAATATGATGTCTCCGAAAATCTTCTTAAAATCCAACAGGAAAATGCGTCTCATATCCTTTCTTCACAACGATTTTTCCTCGAAAACCAAATGTGCCTCGAAATCATCGCCGTTGAAGGAGCTGCCCAGGAATTAACCCGCTTTTCAGATAAAATGATTACACTGAAAGGAATAAAGCACGGAAAATTGATCATGAGCCAGGCAGATTAATGCATTTTTTGGACAATTAACATATTTTACACGAAAATTAACATGTTTTACATTTATATAGTAACACGAATCAAATAAATCGTAATACTTTTGTTTTCTGAAAAACAAAATTTATTATTAAAATATTATTTATATCGTGTTACGATTATGACAAAACATGCTATCTTATTCTTTTTATTAAACCTCTTCATTGCAGGATTTTCAATTGACATCTATTCCCAGGCCGTTCAAGACAATTTTTCTTTCGAAAAAGATACGATTCTATTAAATGAAATCGTGGTAAGCGGTACAAAAACACAGACTAACCGGAACCAGACTCCGGTGACAATTTCTGTCGTAGAACGTGAAGAACTGGAAGAAAGCAGCGAATCCGCCATCCTTCCTATCTTGTCGGAACGTATTCCGGGACTTTTCGTCACGGAAAGAGGGGTTACCGGCTTTGGTATCTCTACCGGTTCGGCCGGGACAGTCAATATTCACGGTGTAGGCGGAGGAAACAAGGTATTGATGTTGTTCGACGGCCAGCCTCAATGGGCGGGGGTTTTCGGACACCATATTCCTGATACCTACGTTTCATCCGATGCAGAACGGGTTGAAGTGATACGTGGCCCGGCTTCGCTACTTTACGGATCCAATGCTATGGGAGGAGTTATCAATATCATTACCAGGAAAGCCACGGAAAACGGAATCCACGGCCGGGGAAGATTCCTTTACGGTTCCTATAACACTCAAAAATACATGGCCAATGTCGGTGCAAAGAAAGACAAATTCAATGCTTACCTTTCCCTCAACCACGACCGGACGGATGGTCAACGGGAAAATTCCGACTTTAAAATTACCAACGGATACCTGAAACTGGGATACGATATTTCAGAAAACTGGGATGTTGCAGGGAATGTAATCCTTGCTGATTTCAGTTCAACTAACCCCGGTTCCCTGACACATCCGATGTTCGATAACTGGGCGGAAGCCTTACGGGGAACTTACTCCTTTTCAGTCAACAATAATTACAACAAAATGAATGGGGCTATCCAGGGCTTTTACAATTTTGGGAACCATAAAGTTAACGACGGATATACTACAGGTGGTAATCCCCTCTCCTATCTGTTCAAATCCGACGATTATAATACCGGATTTTCCATCTACGAATCATTCCGCCTGATTCCGGAAAATTTGTTCACAGTCGGTCTGGATTTCAAACAATGGGGCGGACACGCATGGAATGACTCTATTAACGGCAAAACCGGAGAAATTATCGACAAAAGCGTTAATGAATTTGCGCCTTACCTGTTACTTCAGCACACTTTCCTGAATAAACTGACGGTAAACATCGGAAGCCGACTCGAAATAAACGAAACTTATGGAAAAGAATGGGTTCCTCAAGCCGGAATTGCTTTCCGGGTGAATGACGAGACCTCTTTCAAAGCTTCGGCATCCAAAGGATTCAGAAGTCCGAATATCAGGGAACTATACATATCCGTTCCCGCCAATCCCGACCTGAAACCGGAATACATGAATAATTACGACTTCTCGTACATACAGAAATTATTCAACAACAAATTTGGAATCGAATTTACAGCATTCTTTGCCAATGGTAAGAACATGATCGCAAGGACAACGGTTAATGGAAAACCGAAAAATGTCAATACGGGAGAATTCATCAATAAGGGTTTCGAGTTTGCCCTGAACTATAATGTACTTCCAGTGTTGAACTTATCCGGAAATTACAGTTTCCTTCAATCCGATATTCAAACCACGGGAGCTCCGAAGCATCAGGCCTTTGTTAATGCCAACTGGCAAATATCCAAATTCAAACTGGGCGCAAGTTACCAGTTTGTGAGCGGCCTATACACCGACACAGAGACTTCTAACAAAGAAACCTATGGTTTATTGAGCGCCAGGGCATCCTATTCCCCACTCAAATCCATCTCATTCTTTGTCAACGGAGAAAACCTCACGGATACTTCCTACCAGATGTACACCGGTTTCCCAATGCCGGGTATAGTGGTCATGGGAGGCTTCGATTTCCGGTTTTAAGGTAGAGATAATAATTTTACAAGCATTTTTTCGCTCCATCATTTGGAGTTTTATCAGGATATTTATACCTTTGTTGCCCGAAAACAAAAGTCTTGGTAGCTCAGTTGGTAGAGCAAATGACTCTTAATCATTGGGTCGAGGGTTCGAGCCCCTCCCGGGACACAAAGTAAATCAAGCAGTTACATTCATTTGTAGCTGCTTTTTTTATAAATTTATCTAAATCCAGAATATAAAACTATCTTTGTAAGATAAATCTCAATTCAAATACCTATGAACAACACTTTTACCCGAAAATTAATCGGCTTATTATTATTTTTCCTGCTTTCTTGTTTCATTGGCTACTCCCAGACAAAATTGTCTGTAATGAATCTGCAATCGGATAATCTGAAAAATCCTATTGGAATTCAGAACTCTTCTCCCCTGCTAAGTTGGGAAATACAATCTCCCGGAAGAAATGTAATGCAACAATCCTATCAAATCCGTGCGGCATTTTCAGAAAAAGAACTTACCTCAGGGAAAAATCTGGTTTGGGATACAAAAACCGTGAAATCCGAACAATCAATCTATGTCAAGTATAATGGAAAACTTCCACAAAGCGGACAACGGGTCTATTGGCAGGTCAGGATAGGAGATAATAACAATCGCTCCTCCCAATGGAGCCAACCGGCATTTTTTGAAACGGGATTATTGAATACGGAAGATTGGAAGGCTTCCTGGATCGAACCGGATCTGAAGGAAGATACGCTGATTACTAATCCGTCTCCTATGTTAAGAAAAGAATTCCGGTTGGAAAAAACAATCCGTTCCGCCCGTATTTATATCTCGTCGCATGGAGTTTATCAACTGAATATCAACGGAAAGAAAGTAAGCGAAGACCCGTTTGCTCCCGGATGGACCAGTTATAACAAACGACTGCAATATCAGGTGTACGACATCACTCCCCATTTGAAAACAGGGAATAATGCCTTGGGAGTAATCCTTGGAGACGGATGGTACCGGGGATTTCTGGCATGGGAGAAAAACCGGAATTGCTACGGTAAAAACCTCGCTCTGATTGCCCAAATCCGGATTACTTATACCGACAACTCCGAAGAATTACTCACAACGGATAATTCCTGGAAATGTTCCACCGGACCTATTCTCGCCTCCGATATTTATCATGGAGAAACATACGATGCACGTCTGGAAAAGAAAGACTGGGATTCGACAGGATACGATGACTCCGGATGGAATAAAGTCAATGTAAAAGACTTGGATAAAACGGTATTAATCGGTTCTGAAAGTGTCCCCGTACGTATTGAACAAACAATATTACCAATTAAAGAAATCATTACACCCAAAGGAGAACGCGTATTCGACATGGGACAAAACATGGTCGGATGGATACAATTCAAACTTCAGGGAAAAGCCGGAAGTAAGATCACGCTGAAATTTGCCGAAGTATTGGATAAAACAGGAAACTTCTATACCGATAACCTCCGGGCAGCTAAAGTAACGGATCGATATATATTTAAAGGCGAAGGCATTGAAACCTACGAGCCTCACTTTACCTTCCATGGTTTCCGTTATGTAAAAATTGAAGATTATGAAGGTACGATCACAAAAAACGACCTGATTGGAAAAGTCATTTTTTCCAACCTCGCTTTCACCGGAACCTTCGAATGTTCCGATTCGCTTGTAAACCGGCTCCAACACAATATCCAATGGGGATTACGCGGTAATTTTCTGGATGTCCCCACCGACTGTCCCCAAAGAGACGAGCGTTTGGGATGGACTGCCGACGCCCAGGTTTTTGCTCCTACCGCCTGCTTCAACGTGAATGCCGCTACTTACTATTCCAAATGGATGAAAGACGTCGCTGCCGACCAACGTGCCGACGGAGCCGTTCCCCACGTCGCGCCGGATATTCTTCACGATTATGGTTCAACCGGATGGGCCGATGCTGCGACGGTCATTCCCTGGGTTGTTTACAGAACGTATGGAGATAAAACGATTCTGGAAAACCAATACCCATCCATGAAGGCCTGGGTAAATTATATAGAAAACCAGACAAAAAACACAGGATTTATTTTCAACACAGGATTTCATTTCGGCGACTGGTTGGCTTTTTCGACAAACAGATCGGACTATCCCGGAGCTACGACCGATAAAGATCTGATTGGGACAGCCTATTTCGCTTATTCGACAAAACTACTGCAAAAAACGGCAGAAGTACTGGGGAAAAAAGAAGACGTCAACCGTTATGCTCAATTGTTCAATGACGTAAAGAGGGCTTTTCAGAAAGAATTCATGACTTCTACCGGACGTCTTTCGTCCAATACACAAACAGCATACGTGTTGGCCCTGGAGTTTGACCTGATTCCGGAAAATCTGATTCACAACGCAGCTAAACGATTGGCTGATAACGTTAATAGTTTCGGACACATCACTACCGGATTTCTCGGCACCCCTGATATCTGTAAGGTTCTAACCGATCACGGATATGCAGACATTGCTTATAAGTTATTATTACGGAAAAATTATCCATCCTGGTTATACCCTGTTACACAAGGGGCTACAACAATCTGGGAACGTTGGGACGGACAAAAACCGGACGGTTCCTTCCAGGATGCCGGAATGAATTCGTTCAACCATTATGCTTACGGCGCTATCGGCAATTGGTTGTATTCGTATGTTACGGGAATTCAGAATTCTCCTCAGAATACCGGATACAAAAACATCATAATCAAACCATACCCGGATAAAAAATTATCGTTTGCCAAAGCGGAATACCATTCGATTTACGGAATAATCGCCTCCCATTGGCAACAAGATGCAAACCGGTTCCGTCTGCAAGTCACTGTTCCGGCAAATACAACTGCAGAAATTCATCTTCCGGTCGAAAATGCAAATTCCATCACTGAAAGCGGTCAACCATTATCGAATCTTAAAATAACTCCGATAACGGACGCTGCAACCAAACGAGTTATTGTTAAAGTCGGTTCGGGAAAGTACGATTTTGTTTGTCCTTTATAAGTTTTAATAAATAATTTCGAAAAAATTTGTATTTTTAAGCCGGAATATAAAAATCAAATCATTAAATCGTTTTTGACATGAAAGAATCCATCCGGGTATTTTACTGTTTATTAGCACTTTATGTTGCTGGCATTACGAATGTATTTTCCCAAACCGATCCCAAATATCTTGCAGGATCCGTTCCGGAAATCAATGGGAAAGTCATTTTTTCCGACACTTTACAATTTCAGGGAATGAATGTTTCCCAAGTTTATGAATACGCCTTGATATGGGCGGAAGCGAACTACAACACAGAAGAGAGTCGCGTAGCTTACACCAATAAAGAGCAGGCCGTTATCTCCTGCCGGGGAAAATCGGAACTGGTTTTTTCATCCAGCGCTTTATCCCTGGACCGGGCATTCATGAACTACCAACTTAATCTTTACTGCCTCAATAACGCCTGTCGGATTGAAATGAAAGCCATTGCTTACGAATATAACGTCGCAAATAAACGTGAACCGGAAAAATATTACGCGGAAAAATGGATCACCGATAAAGAAGCATTAAACGGCAAAGATAAATTATACCGGGGTAACGGCAAATTCAGGATTAAAACCATCGACTTGTTCGACGATATTTGTAACAGTTTGAACCTGAATATTCTAACCGGAAGAACTCAAGAGCCGCCCGTAATCCGGCAACGTCCACCGCAAAATAACGCTGTTGTTGAAACCCAACCCGTTCAACAAGCAACCGGCACCGTCTCTAAACAGGAAACAGCAGCAACGACAAACGGAACTGTTCCTCAAGGATTCAGGAAATTAGATCCGAAACAAATACCGGGAAACATCATCAAAATGCTGACAGACGATTGGATGCTGATTACTGCAGGAAATGATACTAAATTCAATATGATGACTGCCAGTTGGGGCGGACTGGGCACACTCTACGGCAAACCGGTAACATTCTGTTTCATCAATCCGGCACGTTTCACTTATCAATTAATGGAATCGGGAGATACCTACACCCTTTCGTTCTACACCGAAGCCTATCGTGAGGCGCTGCGATACTGCGGTTCTTCCTCCGGTAGAGATACCGATAAAATCAAAGGCTCCGGATTGACGCCTGTTTCTATGCCTTCCGGAGCCAAATCATTTTCGGAAGCCTGGTTGATTATCGAATGTAAAAAATTAGTCTCACAACAATTCCAATGGGAAAGTGTTAAAGACGAAAAAATCAGAGACGAATGGAGTAAATCCCAGTTCCATAAAATGTATGTCGGAGAAATTCTGAATGTTTGGGTAAAATAAAAATCTCTTTATTCCCAGGCCAGGGCGCTGGCCCCCAAAATAGCGGCTTCCGCTCCTTTCAGTTCGGAAAGGAGCAGTTTTGTTTTTCCTTTGAATACATTCAACACATTTTCATCCAATGATTTTTGAATCGGTTCTTCAAGGTATTTCCAGGACCCGGCCAATCCACCGAATAAAACAATTGCTTCGGGACTTGAAAATGCGATAAAATCGGCAAAAGCCTCTCCCAGAATCCGCCCGGTATAATTGAATATTTCAATGGCCAATTCATCTCCTTCTTCCGCCGCCTCAAATACATCTTTCGATGTAATCGACCGGTCGATAATATTTCTCAATGAACTTGGAGTATCTTTTTCCGATAAAAATTCGCGTGCCGAACGGGAAACTCCATTGGCTGAAGCATAAGTTTCCAGACAACCGGAACGTCCGCAACCGCAAACCCGTCCGTTATGCCGGACCGATATTACATGTCCTAATTCTCCGGCAAGCCCGTCGTGACCGACAATTAACTCTCCTCCGGCTACAATTCCACTACCAACACCGGTACCAAGCGTAATCACAATAAAATCTTTCATCCCTTTTGCCACCCCATAGGTCATTTCTCCTACTGCAGCCGCATTGGCATCATTAGTCAGCTTACAGGGAAAATCCGTACGATCGGATACCATCTGAGCCAGAGGAACCACAATCCCTTTTGCCCATTCGATATTTGCCGCTTTTTCTATTGTCCCGGTTTTGTAATTACCATTCGGGGCTCCAATGCCTATTCCTTTAATCTGATCTTTTAAACCGGATTTTTCAACTAATGTATTCACCGCTTCAGAAAGGGCGTCGGCATACGATTCCCCTGTCTTGTGGGCTGTCGTATCAATTGCCGTCTGATATAAAATTTCTCCTCTGGCATTCACAATTCCAATCACAGTGTTAGTGCCTCCCATGTCAATGCCGATTACATACTGTTTACTCATAAGATAATAAATGATTAAGATATTAATGATATTTCGCAAAATTAAGAAGACTTATCCATTATTCAAATATTTTCCATAGTTTTGTAGTCTAATTTCAATCTAAATTAAAAATTCAGGTCATATGCGTTTAATTATCCAACCAAACTACGAAACCTTGTCGCAATGGACGGCAAATTATGTAGCGGCTAAAATCAATGAAATAAATCCAAATTCCGGAAGACCGTTTGTTCTGGGATTACCGACCGGTTCTTCCCCATTAGGGATGTATAAATGCCTGATTGAACTCAATAAGCAAAAAAAGGTTTCCTTTCAGGATGTAATTACTTTCAATATGGATGAATACATCGGCCTGCCGAAAGAGCATCCGCAAAGTTACCACAGTTTCATGTGGGATAATTTTTTCAAACACATCGATATCAAGCCGGAAAATGTAAATATCCTGAACGGAAATGCACCGGATATGAATGTAGAATGTTATAATTATGAAGCTAAAATGAAATCGCTGGGAGGAGTCGATCTTTTTCTTGGAGGCATCGGCCCGGACGGACACATCGCTTTCAACGAACCGGGATCCTCTTTGGCTTCACGTACCCGTGTCAAAACGTTGACCACCGATACCATCATCGCCAATTCACGTTTTTTCGACAACAACATCAACAAAGTTCCCAAAACAGCAGTAACAGTCGGGGTAGGTACAATCCTGGATGCAAAAGAAGTGTTAATTATGGTGAACGGACATAACAAAGCCCGCGCATTAGCCCAGGCAATTGAAGGTTCCGTAAATCAAATGTGGACAATCACAGCATTACAACTGCACGAAAAAGGAATTATTGTTTGTGATGAAATGGCTACCGATGAACTGAAAGTCGGCACCTACAAATATTTCAAGGACATAGAAAAGGATAATCTTTAGTATTAAATAAAAAAAATGCTACTTACAAGAAACATTTTTGATTATTTTTTGCTATTTGCAAAAAACATTTTACACCTTTGCAGAAAATGCAAAATTGTTGAATTTAGTTTCCTATAAAAGCAAAACGATTGGCGACCTTACAAAACCCGACAAAGTATTGCTTAACAACACTAATTTGTCATATTTGTACGGCGAAAATGCAAACATTGGCAGTGCAAGGGAAACATTTTTTGTTAATCAGTTAAGTGCCGTTGCCGATGTTATACTTGTACCACAGGGGGATTTTATGGTGGATAACTACACTTTTGAAGTCGGCGGAAAGAGAAAAACTTTTGACCAGATAAAAGACATTCCGAACAGTTTTGTTGTAGCCGATGATATTGAAATAGGTCATAAAAACAAAATCCCGCTTTGGCTGTTTGGAATGCTGTATTAATGAAAAAAATGACAAACTGAACTCACGTTAATTAATTACATAGCCCGAAAGACTCGCAGGTAAATTTTTTTCTACGTGATAGGTCCGGGCAAACTGCATGATCAATGCCATTGTTTGTTTACGAGGATCCTTATAAACACGACATTTTTCCTTTTTCATTGCATCACAATAATCTTTCCATTCATTCGGTGTAGAGATTTGACTCATAGGCGTTTTCATTTTTGTTCTGATAATCTGATAAAAAAACGCCAAATAAAAAGATATATTGTGTATCAGGGCAAATTAATCGTGGGTCAGGATCATATTTTTTTCTTCAGCCATCCTACGCATATTCAAAATGGCATAACGCATGCGTCCCAAAGCCGTATTGATACTTACTCCCGTAATATCCGCAATTTCCTTGAAACTCAAATCCTGATAATAACGAAGTACCAATACTTCTTTTTGATTCTCAGGAAGATATTCTATCAATTTTTTCACATCCGAAAGAATCTGTTCCTTCACCATCATATCTTCAATAGTTCCATCGGAAAGCTTGGAATTATTAAACAAATCCACTTCACAATCATCGTTGGAAATCGTTTGTTCATTTTTTTCCTGACGAAAATTATCAATAATCAGATTATGTGCTATACGACTGATCCAGGCACGGAATTTTCCGTTTTCGGTATATCGACCCTGTTTAATAGTAATAATAGCCTTAACAAAAGTTTCCTGAAAGATATCTTCTGCCAATTCACGATTACGTACTATAAAATAAATATAGGAATAAATATTACTTCTGTGACGATTCAACAGGATGTCAAAAGCGGAATTATTGCCCTCAGCATAAACCACAACCAACTGCTCGTCGGTCATCTTTCTTAAATTTGTCATTACTTTTTACTTTATGATTATTTGAGTAATGATTCTGCTATAGGCAATTCAATTTTAAAGGTGAAATCTTAAATGACATTAACTTATATATTACAAAGATAAGAAAGAAAAACTATGATTCCAAATAAATTGAACTTTATTTATAAATTTTAGCGAATTATTGAACAAAACCTCAAATTTTAAGGACAAAACCTTTATTTAATTGATAATTGATAATTGACAATTGACAATGAATTTACACACGAAAATCATTATCAATTGTCAATTATCAATTGTCAATTGTCAATTGTCAATTATCAATTGTCAATTATCAATCGTCAATTGTCAATTAAAATTTGTATCCTAAAGTGAGGACCCCTTTATACATTTTATTCTCAAATTTGGCAGGAGTGGAATCTACTAAAAGTTGAGCATCACTGAAATATTTCGGGAAATAATACAAGTCGTCCGTTTGGGTACGATAAACAAAAGCGGCATCCATATAGAAGTTTTTTGTAAAACGATATCCCAACCCACAAGTAATGTAATTAACATCTCCTTCAATAGTATAATGAGGTATTGTTCCTGTACTGGAAATCATGATTCCTACATTTCCATCTTTCACTTGTTTCACATACGGATTTTGCATCCAGGCATATCCGGCACGAATAGAGAATTGAGGCGTTACCCTGTATTCCGCTCCAATCCTTACAGTCGAAGCCTTCCTGAAATCTTCATTAATATAAAGATTCTCATTATTATCATAATATGCAGAAGAACCATTGCTATCTTGCATATCCATTGCCGTATAATCAGTCAACTCATAATCCAGACTGACAATAGCATTTGCCCCTATAATACCGGCGATACTGGCTGTCCAACGGTGAGGGGTTTGCAACTTATAATCAAAAACACCATAAGGATCCTTATCCGGTGCCGATGCTTCCGTTTTTTCAATTTTATCGTCGAAAGTAATTTCGGAATAAATATCTCCCCAGAAACTGCGACTCATATTATACCATGTCGGAGAATGATAAGACAGTCCTATTCTCAAAGCATCAACAGGTCTGAAAATAGCTCCTAATGAAACCCCATAACCCGAACCATCTTCCGTTAAACTGTTTGTCAGGTCAAATCCGTCTGTAGTATTTCCAAAAAATTCAGAATAGCGGGACGAAATAGAATAATGCATATCCGTCAAAGAAAATGTAACTCCCAGGTACAATTTTTCAGAAAAATTAGTACCCAAAGTAAAATCATACGTTTCAACAGAGCCTCTTTCAGATATATTCAATTCCGGATCGACAGTCTCATTATCAAATAGATAAGTATCATACCCGCCGGATACCGGTTTGATGAGATTACCGTTAAAGCCCAGAATATCAATCCAGGGAGCTCCGCTATCCCTGTAAGGATCAAACCCCTGACGGGCTTGTAATTCATCTATGGTATGACCCGACATTGTAGCATCTTTAGCTATCCATTTCGCCAGGGAAGATCGCATTCCTTTCCCGTAAGAAGAATAATTCCGGTCAAAATTTTTGAGGCGGTTATATGCAAATCCGAAATTAATGCTTGAAACCGTTTCATCACCCATAGGAAAATAACCTATGTAAGCAATATTATCAAAATTAAATTTGAAGCGACTATCGGAAGCCGTAGATCCTCCAAAATCTGTTTTAATATTAGCTGAAGAAAAATTCAGGGTAGTCAATACTTCGGAAGAACGATACACCCCTACTCCTGCCGGGTTAATTGCAACCCCGGTGATATCACCTCCAAGGGCTCCGAATGCGCCTGCCATACCTAACCCTCTGGCCGATCCATACAAATCGGTTTTAGAACTCCTGTGGGCATCCATTTCTCCTTGTCCATATACCATAACAGATGCAAAAAAAACCACTACGAAAATTAATAAGATTCGTTTCATATCAGTAATGTTTTTATTATTCTACTTCTATAAATTTATCTACGACCGCCTGCAGAACGGCTACTTCCACCACTGCTACTGCTACTACTACCTCCTGCTCCGGAAGAAGAACGGCTACTACCGCTACTACCGGAAGAAGATGAACCGGAAGATGAATAAGAACTACGACTACTACTGCTACTGCTACTGCTACCACTATTACTGTTGGAAGACCTTGAATAATCTCCTCCGGAATAAGTGGAAGAACCTGTACTCCGGCTACGGGAAGAAGAAGCCGGATTACTATAATTATTATCGGATGAACTCCTTGATTGTTCCGTACTTACACGAGTCCTGGCTCTATTCGTTTCTGATGATACTACGCGTGAAGGTTCTTGGGAAGCCTCAGTCGGGTTCCGGCGAACAGTCCGGACTCTTGATGTAGAAGTTCCGGCATCATTAGTAGAACGGGAAGCATCTGAAGAAGATACACGACTCCTTACACGGGAAGAAGACGTTCCGTATTCATTGTCCACAGAACGGTTACGCCCACCGGCTGTTACACCTCGTACCCTGGAAGAACCGGAAGATGTTCCGTCACTTCCGCGGAGATTGGCTCGATCCCGTCCGGAACTGTACGTTCCACTTGAATTATATCGACCTCCGGCGCCACGACCGGTATGAGAGTAATAACCTCCTGATGAACGGCCGTAATAATAACCGCCGCCACCATAATAACCTCCACCCCAGTAAGGATCATACCAACCGTAATATGGGCTATGCCACGAACTATACCATGGACTGTACCAACTGGAATACCACCACGGATTATGCCACCTTGAACCATACCAGCCATAAGACCAAGACCACGGGCTGTTCCAACCGCCATAATATTGAGGCCCCCACCAGCCGGCGTAGCCGAAACCTCCATACCCATACCGGTAAGGATCCCAGCCATATCCCCAATAATTATTATCTACATCCTGTTCTTCATCGGAAAAATCAAGAATGTAATTACCATTTTTATCATAACGTATATTTACGTTATCTGATCCTATTACAGTTATTTTAGAAGGATCATGGAATTTAATAATCCGTTCCGTATATTGACCGTCAACGTAAGGAATACTGTCTTCATCAATAATAATTTGTTCTTCATAAACAAGCGTATCATTGACAAACCGGCGATTATATTCGTCCACATCCCGGTTACCGGCAACAGCGCCACTGACAGTAACAACCCTGGGAGGCTGTTCTGCCGTTGTTTTTACTTCTTTCTTCTGTATTTCTTTCTTCTTATCTTTGGAAGAAGTATAGATGTCATCGTCGAAATCATTCGACTGGGCAACTACAGTGAATGCACAAAAAAGCATCACTAACAAAGAATACCACTTGATTGTTTTCATAGTAATTATCTCCTATTCTTTTACTCTCAAATAAACCGTTCAACTCTTGATATTTTGACTCAAAAACCACCCGGAAGTTTAATTTCCAAGCGTCTTTACATATACAAAAATACAAAAAAAAGCAAAGGTTGCAAATAAGTGAGTGTTCTTTTAACTTATTTTCTTATTTTTGCGGCTTAATTAGATTTAAATAACTTATAATATGCGAAATTTTTTCCTGTGTATTCTTCTGTTTTCACTCGTACAATTATCATTCGCACAGCCGTCTGAAAGTACGGAAGGAGATAAAAACACTCTTTCCAAAATCAAATCGGCTTTTAATTACAGCGATGTTTTCAAACTATCGGGTTACGGGCAGGCTCTCTATCAATTATCAGATAATACGGAAATAAACAATCTGATGAAAGTCAACCGGATTATTTTGTTTGCCACAGGGAACATAAACCCCGAATTAAGTTACATGATTATGTATGATTTTGGACCCAAAGCGGGATTACATGAATATTACGGGGAATATACCCCTTTAACGGCCCTCAGTATCCGTTTCGGACAATATAAAGTCCCGTTTACCCTCGAAAATCCGATGTCTCCGACCCGATGGGAAGGAATTTACGGTTCTCTTTCGGTAAATGCCCTCGCAGGAATATCCACGGATGTCATTGGAGCTAAAGCCGGCCGGGACATGGGTTTACAACTCTCCGGGAAATTATTGCAACAAAAAGATTTTTACCTGATTGAATATGCTGCGGGGTTATTTAACGGGACAGGCTTTAATACCCCGGAAAACAACAATCATAAAGACTTTGCCGGGACATTAATCTATCAACCGGTCAAAGGATTAAAACTGGCAGGAACAGTCTATTCCGGAAAAGCTCCTTATATTACGGATGGAGATGACGTGATAAAAAACCATGTACGGGATCGTTGGTCTATCGGCGGAGAATTCTCCAACCCACACTGGTATGCCCGTTCGGAATACCTTCACGGAAATGACGGAGGTATTGACAAGAACGGATTTTACGCCGTGGGAATGTGGAAACCAATGCCGGAAAAACTGGAAATTTTCGGAAAATACGATTATTATGATCCCGGTAAAAATGCAACAACAGGCTCTATTTACGAATATACAGGAGGTATTAATTATTATTTCAGTTTCTTATCCAGAATTCAGTTGAACTATATTCATACGAAAACAGATAGTGACGTCAATAATACAGTCGCCGTACAATTACAATTATTTTTCTAAAAATACAGAATGACAAGTACAGCAAACAAAAAAGACATCCGTATTTCCGTATCGGTAATCAATGATTTGGTTACGGATCAACGAGTGGATAAAGTTTGCCGTTCGCTTCAGAATGCCGGCTATGAGGTATCGCTTACAGGAAGAAAATTACGAAAAAGTCCTGCAATACAAAGGGAATATAAAACCCACCGGATGCATCTTGTCTTTAATCATTCTTTCCTCTTTTATGCCGAATTCAACATCCGGTTATTTTTCCGGTTGTTGTTCTGTAAAACGGATATTTTTTTATCCAACGACACCGATACCCTGATTGCAAATTACTTCGCCTCAAAAATTCGCCGGAAACCATTGGTTTTTGATGCCCACGAAATGTTTCCCGAAATGCCGGAAGTGGTCGGACGAAAGTTTGTAAGACGTTTTTGGAGCGCCATCGAAAACCGGATTTTCCCCGGGTTAAAGCATTGCTATACCGTCTGCCAATCGATTGCCGACATCTATAACCAAAGATACGGAATCGACATGAAAGTAGTAAGGAATATCCCGTTTGCCGGTAATGTGTGTAAAAATCAGGAATACAATAAAAAAGATATTTTTCCGGAATTCAACAACAGGCAAATCCTTCTTTATCAAGGGGCTGTCAATCTGGGACGTGGAATCGAATGGATCATCAATACGATGCCGTTATTGGATAAATACATATTTTATGTTGCAGGGGATGGAGATAAAATGCAGGATATACAAGATTATGTAAAAAAAATCGAAATGTCGGACAGGGTAAAATTTCTCGGCCGCATTCCTTTTGAACAATTATCCGCTTACACTGCCTGTGCAGATATAGGTATCAGCCTGTTAGAAAATATGGGATTAAACTATTTTTATTCACTTCCCAACCGGATTTTTGATTTTATTCGAAAAAATATTCCTATATTAGCAACCGATTTCCCCGAAATCAGGAAAATCATAGCGCATTACGGCGTGGGGGAATTGGTAGATGATTATGATCCGAACCATCTGGCTACAATAATACGGGATATAACCGCCAGGGGAAAAAATTGGGATGGTTTTGCAAAAGCAAACGCAGAACTTACTTGGGAAAACGAAGCGAATACATTACTGAAAATTGTGGCTGACGCAGCCTTGGATAATACATGAAAAAATACCTGAATATTGTGTCTTTCAATATTCCTTTTCCGGCAAGTTATGGGGGCGTAATCGATGTTTTTTATAAGTTGAAGGCCTTGCATGAATGCGGAGTAAAGATTATTTTACATACGTTCGAATACGGACGGGCACACACCGACGAATTAGACAAATATTGTGAAGAAGTATACTACTATCAAAGAAGAACCGGGTTCAATTCCCAGATGACAAAGCTTCCTTACATTGTTAATAGCAGAAGAACAAAAAAACTCCTGGTCAATTTATTGAAGAACGACTATCCGATCCTTTTTGAAGGGTTACATACCTGCTGCTACCTGGATCATCCGAAACTCCAGGATCGGCTGAAAATGGTCAGGGCGCACAACATCGAGCACCTTTACTACAAAGGGCTTTCCCGGAATTCGGACGCATTGCTCAAAAAGCTTTATATGTTCATTGAATCCCAGCGTCTGAAAATATTTGAGAAAAAACTGAAATATGCCGACTATATTTTACCTCTATCCTCCACGGAAGCCGGATATTTCCACCATAAATACGGAGATGAAAAAACAATACTTGTTCCGCTATTCCATCCGAACGAACAGGTGGAAATAAGTAAGGAATATAAATCTTACGTACTATACCACGGGGATTTAAGCACTGCTGAAAATATCCGTACCGCTCATTTCCTTATGGATAAAATCATCCGTAAGGACGAACGGATACCCTGGATTATAGCAGGCCTCAATCCTGACGAATCGATTTACAAAGCTGCATCTAAATATAAAAACCTGGAAATTAAGCCGAATCTGAGTAACCAGGAAATCAAAAAGTTGATTGGAGAAGCCGCCATCAATATCTTATTTACCAACCAGACTTCGGGAGTAAAGTTGAAATTGATAAATTCTTTATATACAGGACATTACTGTCTAGCAAACAAAAAAATGCTCGACGGATCCGGACTCGAACATTTATGTATCGCCGTTCCGGATAAACCATCAAAAATTCTGGAATCGATTAAGGAATATTTGTATAAAGATTTCCCTGAATCGGAGGTCAAAGAACGGAAACAAATTTTAAGCAAGATGTACGATAATCACAAGAATGCAAAAAAAATTATTGATTTGCTTCCGTAAGAACATTCAGATTGAATCTTATCGTCCTCCTGAACTATTCTCTACAGCTTTCACATCATCATTAGAAATTGTTCGCTGAGCTTTTTTAACCGCTTGTTGTTTTAATTCGCCAAATTGATATGAAATTCTGATGCCAAAATATTGAGATTGATACCGAGAATTGGTTTCAGAATAATATTCCGGGGCAGTATTATTTTTACGACCATATTCTTGATATTTAATAAATGGAGTATTAGCATTGACCGAAAGATTTAATTTTTTGTTTAGAAGCGATTTAGCAAAAGTTAAACTATAAAAATAAGAAGACGTGCTTTCTTATGTATCGTTTTATACCGATAAGTCACAGTCGCTGACGGAATCCATGAAAAATAATGTTTTTCAAAATCCATGTCCGCATTTTTAGGATATTCGGCTGCAATCTGTGTATCTTCCATTCTAAGCCCGACCTTAAATCCATAATCCTTATAACGAAGATTATATCCCAAATAGCTTGTAAGGATATCATAACGATAATCAAACTTGTCGTAAAAAGATAGCTCAGGCACCCAATTATTTGTCTCCTGATTAAAAAGTTTTCTATCCGTATTACTATTGTTTAATCGTATAATATATTTCATACCTGCTTCTAAAGTATGAATCTTAGCGAATGGTGTCGTATAACCAACCTGAAAAGTATGTTCTTTATCGCCGGCGTCATTATTTAGTTTCTGCCGGTAATTGAAATAGTTTATTGCATTTTCGATTCTGGATTCAGACCAAGAATCATTAGGAGATAGGCTATACCGATAAGAAGCTGTTAACAATTCATTTTTTTTCTTAAAAATCCGCTGATAGTCCAAACCAAAGTTAGTTGACCCTGATGTATTTTCTCCATTTGTCTTTTGGTCATAAGAGTATGCTTCTGATTTATCCTTATCCGGCCGACATGCACAAAAGTTTTTACACACTCTCGGGCTTAGTCACCAACCAGATGGGTCATACTATCCCGGATGGGGATGTATTCATTTTCATCAACCGTAGTTGCAACTGTATGAAAATATTGCATATGGAACGTGGCGGATTGGTCATATACCACCTGCGGTTAGAGTCAGGGACATTTAATATCCACTGTGGGAAATGGACGGAATTACCCCCTGAAATTACAGAAATACTGGAACATGAGCCGGCCCGTTTCTATGTCCGGCGTATTATCCGTCACAAGTATGTAGGGAAGGACAAGTCCATTGAAACGGAGACTCCCGTGGTAACGGCTGAATTACCGGTAATGCCCCTTTCCAAAAGCTATGCAGGTTCCAGCCTCCTTTCGGAGTTGATGGTAAACAAATACGTGAACCTCCTTCCTTTTTACCGCCAGATACAGATGTTCAAACAGTTGGGTGTTGTGATTCCTGCTTCCACACTGAACGACTGGTTCCGGGAAACGGCCGACCTGTTAAGGCCTCTTTATTACAGGCTCCGGGAAGAGGTACTTTCAACTGATTACATCCAGGTGGATGAATCGACTATCCCGGTAGTATACGAAGAAAAGCATAAAACGGTGAAGGGATATATCTGGATGGTGCGTTCAGTGATGGAGAAAACCGTTTTCTTCCATTATGACCAGGGCTCAAGGGCACAGAAGGTGGTTGTGGGATTACTAAAAAACTATCAGGGAGCATTACAAACAGACGGCTATGAAGTCTACTCGATCTATCAAAACAAGCAAGGCGTCTTGCCCTTGCGTTGCTACCTTCGAGGCTTTCTTATCCCATCATGTGCGCTTTCGAGAAATGGATGGTAAAGGAGTATCACGAAGTACTCCCCAAAGGGAGGATCGGAAAAGCGCTCAGTTATACCTACAGAATATACCACCGTTTGGCTCGTTACCATTTAGACGGAAGATACGGCATTGATAATAAGCCGGCTGAAAATACGATTCGCCAGATAGCCCTGGGACGAAAAAACTACCTGTTCTGTGGAAATCACTCTGCCGCAGAAGATGCAACTGTGATCTACTCCCTTTTCGGATGCTGTAAGGAAGCAGATGTGAACTTCCGCCAATGGTTGGTATACGTGCTAGACAATATACACTCTTATGATAACGATTACTCGAAAGACCTGGTGAAACTATTACCCAAACAGTGGAAAACTCAATATCAAGCAAATCCAATGTATAATAAAATCCTTTGAGAGTCTCTTATAGAGCTCTGAATGTTTTGGAGAGTAGTGGGAGAACGATAGTCTGAAAATTTATGAAACGTGGTTTGCCGGATGGTTACAATTGAATGAATATGCAAACAACTATCCAAGTGATAGTTTTTCGTTTCAACATAACCCCTGCAAATGCAATGCGAAAGCGTTAGATGCAGTTTTGACGTAACCGACAAGGTCATCCGGACATCCCAACGGCAGGAAATCCGGCAGGACGGAAAAACGGTGCTACACTCCCCGGGGGTATCAATACCGATAATTTTCAACAATCTGATAGGGCTGAATTTCAAAAAAACGTTAAATACAAGAATTACATAATGATTTAAACTAAAAACTAATTATATTTGTACATTATAATGTACATAAAAAATTTCAAATTATGTTAGTCATCAGTTCGGCGGAATTACGCAACAATATGAAAAAATACCTCGATATAGCAACTACTGAAAAAGTTGTGATACAAAGAGGTCGAACAGAAACTTTTGTACTTTCAAGTCAGAATCATTTACCCGAAGATTTTGACCGAGGAATTACAAAGGACGAATTAATGGTCGGAATTCGGGCGGGAATTAAGAAAATGTACAGTAAAAATAGGTAGTAATGAAAATACTTTTTTTGCCTGAGGTAATGGATTACTTCCTCGAATTAGCTGACATTTTATACGAAAAGAATTATTTTGGTTTTGAAAATTCCGCACTTGAATATGCAGAGGATTTGTTTGAGGATATTAGCGAAAATTTGCCAAACAAACATAGAAAACTTGCACCAAACTATTTTGATCGATATGGGGAAAATATGAATTATTCTGCATTCAAAAGAAATAAAAATACATCATGGTATGTGTTTTTTAATATTTATTTTGAAAATGGGGAAACAGTTTATTTTGTTCGCTATATTAGCAATCAATAGTTCGTTCAAAATTTATTTAACCTAAGCAGCTATCGCCCCGAACGTCAATAGTTCTTGCAAATACATCTGATTTTTTCGTGAGTTAGGCGGATTACCGAACACGCTAAAAAATCGCATCAAT
>BNXB01000020.1 GCA_025999255.1 Bacteroidia bacterium
TTTATCAGAGGAGCTATTGCAAAATCGAAGGAGCCTAAGACCGAACAACAAAAGAAGGTATCTAAAGCTGTATTTTCAGTGGAAGGCGGATTGAGCAATCTGGTTAACGCCCTGGTTGAAGAAATCGGAACCGAAAATATTCTTTTGAACGTTAATCCGGTAGTATCGGAAGCTAAATCCGGTCGATACATTCTTCATTTGAACGGACAGGAAATAAAATGTTCGCAGATTATATCTACCGTGGGCGCACACAATTTGCCGGAATTATTTCCTTTTGTTCCTGAAACTTTGATGTCAAGAATCAACAACCTCCGCTACGCTGCTGTTGCACAGGTTGCTGTCTCTATTCCGGAGGAAGCTGTCGATAAAGATGATCTACTCGCTTTCGGAGCTTTGATTCCTTCAAAAGAAAATCGTAAAATATTAGGGATACTTTATCCATCCGTTTGTTTTAAGAATCGCAGTCCGCAGGGAAGGACTTTGCTTTCTGTTTTTATGGGTGGAATGAGACATCCTGAGATGTTGCACTTGTCTGATGATAAGATTTGTGAGTTAGTAAAGGAAGAATTGAGGATTATTTACAGGCGTCCGGCATTGGATCCGCAAATCATCCGGATCTCAAGACATTCCCATGCAATTCCTCAATACGAAAAAAATACCGGCGAAAGGATACAGGCTATTGCTGAGTTTGAGGGCGCGTATCCCGGGATTATTATTGCCGGAAATGTAATCGATGGAATCGGAATGGCGCACCGGATAAAACAAGCTAGTGAAATTATCTATGAAAAAGATTGACTCTTTCCGCCGGGTCGTTTTTCAGGTTAAACAATAAGGTGTCATGGGACGCCGTTGTTGCCCGCCAGAAATGTCATCAAGGTAGATAATTACTACATTGGGATGTTTTTGAGCTTTCATGTGACCTCCGGCCAAAGATAACAAGGAGGTTGTAATCAAAATATTTTGTATTTTCATAGATCAATCATTTGCTTATCAAAGAAAGGGATATTCCTTTTTTAGCATGAAAATATCCCTTTCATTGGAAATATATTAATATCCCGGATTTTGGGTCAGCAAGTCGTTAGCATCCAAAATAGCCTTCTGTATCGGGAATTTATAGTGAGTACGTGTAAACCTGTTTGTAATGCGGGAATACGGGTCACGGTCTTTAAAAGAATTCAGCACATCTTCTACTTTTTCGAGGCGTACCAAATCGTTCCACCGATGGCCTTCAAAAGCCAGTTCCTTACGCCTTTCCTTCAACATGGCGTCCAATGCGGCATCTTTGTTAGCTGTCGCAGAAGAAGGTAAATCCTGTAATCCGGCGCGGCGTCTGATTTGGTTGATGATATTGGCCGCTCCGGTCAGATCGGGATTCGGTTTTAATATCAATGCTTCGGCTTTTAACAACAGAATGTCGGCATAACGGTATTTGATGTTACTGCTAAACGAAGAGCGGAATTTATACATGTGCGGATAATGGCTGGTTGTGTATCCCCAATTACGCGGCGGATTAAATCCCAATTGAGTGCCGCCGTAATATACGATTGTTTCCGGGTAACGTTTGTCGCCGCTTTCGCTCTCGTACAGGTCGATTAGTTCATGAGTCGGAAGTACCCAGTTGGCAAATGTTACCGGAGTGAAATTATCCAGTAACGGGCCGAATATCTGGTTATTAAAGCTACCTCTGTCTCCGGCTGCAGAGAACTGGATTTCCAAAATAGCTTCTTCCGTATTCCGGCGTTTGGCATTGATCGCCTGATTAGCAGCCGAGGGAGGACTTGCCGGATCTTGCAACTGTACGCCGAACAAGTCGCTGAAATCTCCTACCAGCGAGAATCCGAGGTCGCGTACCTGATCGCAATACTGGATAACTTTATCGTAATTCCTGAGTGGGGTATTGTCCGCATATATTTTAGCCAGTAGGGTACAAGCCAGTCCTTTTGAACAAATACTCTTGTTGCCGTTGTCCGTAGGTGCGTCGGGCAAGGCAGCAAGCAAGTCTTCCTCTATCTGTGCATATACTTCTTCCTCCGTATTTTGCTTAGGAAAGTATTTTTCGTAAGCCTCGCCTATATTTTCAGCGGTGATATCGCCCGCTTCGACAATAACAACAGGAACTCGTCCCCACAACAATGCCATATCATAATAGAGCAGAGCGCGATAGATCAGCGCCTCGGCCTTGTACTGCCTGCGTTCTTCATTAGTAAGAGCGGGATCGGGCACATTGTCAATATTGGAGATAAGCTTGTTGGCCAGGGCGATATTTGTCATACGACGATTCCATCCGCGTTGTAAGGGTGGTTTAGCCATCATATCCGCCACGTCGTTTTTTTCAAATCCCGGAGGCGCTCCGCCTTCATTTCCGGAGTATGCATTATCCGAATGGATTTCAGCAAATAAGAGTACGTCCTGGTAGAAATGTTCACATTCTTTCAGGGCGATATACATGGATTGCCTGTGTGTAACAATATCTGCTTTAGTAGTGAAAGCTAATCCCACTTCTACGCCTTCGGTTACGTCCGAATAAGCGCCGAGTGGATCAAAATCAAGAGAGCAGGATGATAACAGGATCAAAAGTCCTGCCATAAAAAACAGCTTATTCTTTTTCATTTTGTCGTAGTTTAAAATTCAACATTTATGCCAAACACGAATGTTTTACTGTAAGGATAAGTTCCCCAGTCGATTCCTTGAACGCCGCCCGCGTTACCCCACTCATTTACTTCAGGATCCGTCCCGGAATAATTAGTAAATGTCAGCAGATTCGTTGCCGTGAAGTAAGGTTGAAGCCGTGTTACCCCGATCTTTTTCAGGAACTTTCCTTTAAAGTTATACGAAAGTGAAATGTCTTTGATACGTAGGTAGCTTCCATTTTCCACGTAATAAGATGAGTTGGCTACGGTCGCTCCGGCTTTAGGTATCTTTGTGATATCACCCGGTTTTTTCCACCGGTTTACTACGTTTGCCGCCTGATTACGCTGGGTAGTCATCGATTCGGTCTCTATTTTGGAAGCATTGTAGATATCGTTTCCATACGAACCTTGCAGGAAAACGCTGAGGTTAAATCCTTTCCAGGAAAATGAGTTAGTCATACCGAGAATAAAATCAGGATTAGGATCGCCGATGTAATCTCGATCATCCGGCGTAATGCCTTCTTTCCCGTCCAGATCTTTATATTTCAGTTCGCCTGTTTGCGGATCGACTCCTTCGCAAACATAACTGTAAAATCCGCCGAGTGGGCGTCCCGGTTCATTACGGACGATATTATCCCTCAGAATTTCACTGTTGATATAAGCTCCGTAGTAAACTTGCTGTAAAGCCAGGCTTTCAAGACGGTTCCTGTTGAATGACATGTTAAAGTCGGTCGTCCATGTAAATGAACCTTGTAGATTAAGGGAATTGACGGAAAACTCGAATCCCTTGTTGGTCATTACCCCTTCGTTACGGATGATACTGCTGGCTACCTGTCCTGCCGGGAGGGAAACATACATCAACATGTCTGAGGTACGTTTGTTGTAGTAGTCCATGGAAACTGTAAGTTTGTTTCCGAGAACTGTGAAGTCGAGCCCGATATCCGTTTGGGAAGTCGTTTCCCACGTCAGGTCTGTGTTCCGCAAATTGTTTACCGTAATGCTCGGAAGGTCGTTGCTATGTCCCTCGACCGTCCAGTCGGAACGGACGATATTATATGTCTGAAGATAGGCATAATCGCCTACACCCGACTGGTTTCCGGTTTGTCCCCATCCAGCCCGGATTTTCATATCGTCGAGCCAGGTCAATCCTTCCATGAACTTTTCCGACGAAAGTCGCCATGCCGCCGAGAATGAGGGGAAGGTACCCCAGCGATAGTTCGGATGCAGTTTCGAAGATCCGTCTTTACGGACATTGGCCGTCAGCAGGTATTTACTTTCAAAATTATAGGCGGCGCGTCCGAAATAGGACATGATGCCCCATTGCGATGCATCGGAGCCTGTATTATTCCATGCTATTTTGTTTGCTGCGTTCAGTGTCTGTATCGTTCCGTTTCTAAAGTGAGTAGCATTGACATAGTTTTGCGACCACTTGGAAGTAGTCCATGATGTACCGGCCATAAGTTCAATATTATGTTTACCGAATGATTTATTATAGGTAAGTACATTATCCAGAATCGTCAGGTCATTCATGCTTCGCGCATCCGAACCGGCTCCGTAATCGAACCTGCTTCCGTGAACACCGGGTTCTTCATCGATATAAACCGGAGGACGGAAAGATGTATTTACTCCGTTTCGTTTGTCCAGAGTGAATTGGGTTTTCAATGTAAGTTCCGGCAAAAAGGAAATTAATGCACTTCCCGACGCAATCAGGCGATTTTCTTTCGAGCGGTTGTTCTTACCGTTTTCCATAGCTTCTACCGGATTTGTAAGGTTTAATCCGTTGAAATTACGGTTATAAGCGCCCATTACTTCATCCCACACAGAGGCTCCTGTCGGCAGGTTAATCGCCGATAACACAAAACCGCCCCTGTTGGCAGGCAATCCGGTGGCTACACCGTTGCCGGTATAACCTGAGTACGATATATTGGTATTGAAGGTAAGCCATTTGCGTACCTGGTTATCCACTTTTGCCCTGATACTGTAACGGTTGTAGAAAGTTGAATTGATAATACCTTTATTATCCAGATAACCGGCCGAGAAAAAATATTTCATCTTTTCGTTGCCGTTGGAAATAGAAAGTTGATAGTTCTGAGAAACTCCTGTGCTATAAATTTCTTTATACCAATCCGTTACATCACCTGTGCCGTAAGTGGTAAAACCGAGTTCAGACATCAGATCGTCATATTGAGCCGCATTAAGGGATTTTATTTCATTGCTCAGGTTACTGGCGCCTACCTGTGCGTTAAGCGTTACTTTAGCCTGGTTCTGTACTCCCGACCTGGTATTGATAATAACCACTCCGTTTGCGGCACGGGATCCGTAAATCGCGGCGGAAGATGCATCTTTGAGTATCTGCATACTTTCAATATCAGTGGGCGACAAAAATTTCAGGTTATCCACAGGTACGCCATCTACTACATAAAGCGGATCGTTGCTGCCGTTGAATGACGTAGTACCTCGTACCCTGACCGTCATGTCGCCATTAGGAGAACCATTCGGTTGGGTGACCATTACGCCGGCCGCCTTTCCTTGGATGGCCTGGGCTGCAGAAGTGATTGGACGCAGGTCGATTTCCTTATTCGAAATGGTTGATATAGCCGTAGTCAGGTCTCCTTTTTTTATCGTTCCATAACCAATAACTACCACTTCTTCGAGATTCCTGATGTCTTCTGTAAGAGCTATTTGCAGATCGGTCTGATTGTCTATGGTTATTTCCTGTTTATCAAATCCGATATAGGAAATAACTATTTTGGATCCTGACGGCACTTTCAGGCTGAATTTACCATCAACATCGGAATAAGTTCCGTTCAGGGTTCCTTTTTCTAAAATACTGGCTCCTGCAATAAGTTCTCCGTTTTTGTCCGTTATAACACCCTGGATTTCTTTTTCCGGACCGTACATGGTTTGAGCGGCTTGCGTTTTTTTGTGGATAACGATATTTTTACTCCTGATTTCATACGTAACATCCTGTCCTTGCAGGATTTGTTTAATCGTTTCATCAATGGATTTATTTTGCAGGTTGATTGAAATGATTTTTTGCGTGTTCAAATCGCCTGATTCAAACACAAAGGAATAACCGTATTCCTTTTTTAATTTTTCCATGGCATTCTTTACCGTTACATTGCTCATATTGAGGCTGATATTTTGAGCGGGCAACGTTAAATGAAGGCAAAACAATAACAGGGTCATCCATATGACCTTCCGTTTACTTTCCATAAATATTCAGAATTTAGATTTAATTAGATAAAACTACAAGGAATAGTAAGTTTTTCTTATTTTTGTGCTTACTTTCGGGTTTCACGTTATACGTAACCGAAATTTACAAACCGGGGGAAACTGGCCTTTCTTCCGGTTTTTTCGGTTGAAATCTGCTGTTCAACTGGTATTCATTTCATTTCTTATTTAGGGTTTACAATTATTATGTTTCATTTTCTCTCCTCATTTTGAGCTTATTCTGATTTCTTTTCCGTTTACGCTGTATTTTATTTTACCGGTTGAACCTAACATGTCAAGAACTTCCTCGATAGACTGTTCCTTACGTGTAAAATTACCATAAAACCGCAATTTCTCCATATCGGGATGAGTAATAATAATTTTTACATCGTAGCTTCTTTCCAGTTCTTTCACAATGTCCGGCAATAATTCTTCATCGAAAAAGAGATACCCGTTTGTCCATTCGGTTGTATTACGGGCGTTCACCTTAATGATACGCATGGATCCGTTTTTCTTGTCGAGAAATACTTCCTGGTTGGGTTCCATTTTTATGTTCTCACCTTCCTTGATATGATTTTTTACCAGTACCTTTCCTTCCAGCAAGCTGACGGTTGCCTCCTCATCGTTGGGATAATTGCGGAAATTGAATTTGGTTCCCAGCACATTGACATGTATTTCATCCGTTTTTACGCTGAACGGTAATTTCTCATTTTTATTCACTTCAAAATATCCTTCTCCGCTCAGATCCACGTTCCGGTTATCAACCCCGAATCCTTGTGAATAGGAAATTCTGGAACCGGCGTTAAGCCAGACCAGGGTTCCGTCCGGAAGGTATGTCTTCGTCCTGGAACCCAATGGAGCTTCAACCACGATATCCGTAAAACGGCTTTTCAATTGTTCGTTTCCCTGCCTGAACGAAACATATGAAACGATGACCAGTAAAGCGACCGCCGCCGCTGATTGCCATAGTATCCGTAAAGGAATTTTACGGTGTGACGTTTCATTTATTTTTCCGGTACGGATCAGAAACCGGTGATAAGCTTTATTCCTGTCAAAATTTTCCTTACCGGATAAACTGCCTGCCGAAAACCAGATTTCCCGGATGTGCTGCAAATGTCGTTTGTTTTCCGAAGACTCGTTTATCCAGGTTTCCAGTTCTTTCAATCCTTCTTCCGATAGGTCTTGAGAAAGATAACCGGCGATCAAATCATCTATATAATATGAGTTTTTCTTTTCCATACTTAAATATATGACGCAAAAAAAGAGGATAAGGGTAGTGGATAATTCATTTTTTATTAAAAAATAATCACAGAACTCAATAATATTGCCAATAAATACTTGTCCAGCTCCTTGCTTAAGCGTGAAATGGCATTTTTTATATGGTATTTTACTGTGTTGACCGAAATATTTAATTCTTTTGCGATAGTCTCATAGTTCAGTCCTTCGTAGCGGCTCTTTTCAAAAACCTTCCGGCACTCGGAAGGCAAACGTGCGATTGCCGATTGAATTTCCATTTCCAGTTCTTTTTCCAGAAGTATAGCAAGAGGATAATTTTCATCTGCAATGGAAAGCAGTTTGTCTTCGGGAATATCGACTACTGAAAAGTTAATTTCCCTTTTTTCGTATTCGGAACGGAGATGACTGATACACCGATTCCTGACCGAACGCACCAGATAAGCGCGAAGCGAGATATTTATAAACAGTGTTTCACGTTTTTCATAGATGTGAAAAATCATATCGTCCACCAACATTTGGGACAGTTGAGCATCATTGAGATATGTAAATGCTATATTGCAGAGTAACACATAGTGACGATCGTAGAGGTATTTATATGCCTGATTGTCACCATCTTTCAGGCCTTGTATAATTTGTTTTTCATCGCTATCCATATGTTTATGTTGTAGATAGAGCTTTCATGGCTTAATCATATGGCAAAAATAAGGTATTATTTCACACAGATTACACAAATAAATTCCGTGTAATTCGCGTGCAATCTGTGTGAAAATTTTTATAATAATGCTTTTAATTTGTCTTCCAGCACACTTTTCTGGGCTGCTCCGACAAATTTATCCACTACTTCTCCGTTTTTAAAATACAGGATTGTAGGAATATTACGTATGCCATATTGACCGGTAATTTCGTCATTTTCATCCACGTTTACTTTACCTATGACAGCTTTTCCTTTATATTCGTGGGCCAGTTCTTCGATAATAGGGGTAATCATTCTGCATGGACCGCACCATTCTGCCCAAAAATCTACTACGACAGGCTTGTCGCCGCTTACTAATTGTTCGAAATTAGCATCTGTAATTTCCATTGCCATAATCTTCTGATATTATAGATTAAAAAATAAATTAATTACATCTGAAAGGTATGGAGTTCTCCTCCAAATACCGTACCAGTTTCCTGCTCACTGAAAATTTTTCTCCTTCGGCAAATAAAGAAACGTATAACTGTTGTCTCTCTCCATCTTCTATTTTAAAGTATAACGATGTATCACCCGGATTGTTCCTGATGAGAGATGATAGTTCGGCTATCGATTCCTCCTGAATATCCATCAGTTTCAATGATATGGTCATTTTTTCTATAAGGGAATCTTTGACTTCACTCAACGGGTTCATGGATTTTATTTTCAGGTCGGTGATATTCTCGTTATATTGCCGCGCCTGGAATGTTCCTCTTATTAAAAGGAAAGTGTTGGGGCGACAATATTTACTGAATTCAAAATAGTCGTTTCCAAACAATGGAATTTCCGCACTTCCCGTATAGTCTTCCATTTTGATGATACCGAAGGGTTTTCCCGTCTTCGTAGTTCCTTCTCTGAAAGCGGTAACAATACCTGCCATTGTTACATCTTTTCCCCTTAAGGTGTCTTTATCTTCTGCCAGTTCCTTCATCGATAAGCTACAGGCATGATTCAGAACGATATAATATTCGTCCAGAGGATGAGAAGAAAGATAAATTCCAACCAGTTCCCGTTCTTTATTCAGGCGTTCGAGGTCGCTCCATTTTTCACATTTGGGAATTTCCGGTTTTGCTATTTCAACCTCATTCCCGAAACCGCCGAACAAGGTATTCATACTCGATTGTTTATCGGTCTGAAATTTATTACCGTACCGGATGAAGCTTTCGATAAACGATTCGCCTTTATTATTGAGGGCAAAGTACTGTTCGCGCGTGGCTTCCTGAAAATTGTCAAATGCTCCGGCCAGGCAAAGCGCTTCGATGTTTTTCTTATTACAGGCAGCCAGGTTGATTCGTTCCACAAAATCGAAGATTCCTTTGAATGGGCCGTTTTCTTCCCGTTCCCTGATGATGTTTTCTACGGCTCCTGTTCCGACGCCTTTGACTCCTCCCATACCGAACAGGATATCGCCGTTTTTATTAACGGTAAAGTTCAGTTCGGATTCATTGACATCCGGACCTTTTACTTTGATTCCCATGCTGCGACATTCGTCCATGAATTTGGTGATTTCACCGATATCATCCTTGTTTCGCGTAAGGTTGGCAGCCATAAATTCAGCAGGGTAGTGAGCCTTCAGGTAAGCCGTCTGATAAGAAATCCAGGAATAACAAGTCGCATGCGATTTATTGAACGCATATTTGGCAAATTCCGCCCAATCGCTCCATATCTTTTCCAGTTTGTTTTTCGGCCCGAAGCCTTTCTTTTCGGCTCCTTCCAGGAATTTGGTTTTCAGGGCTTCCATTTTGTCAACGAGTTTTTTACCCATTGCTTTCCGTAGTTCATCCGATTGCCCACGGGTAAAGCCCGCCAGGTCACGGCTCAGGAGCATCACTTGTTCCTGATATACGGTGATTCCGTAGGTATCTTTCAGACGAGCTTCCATTTCCGGGAAGTCGTAAGTGATTTCTTTTTGTCCGTGTTTCCTGTCCACAAAATCGGGAATGTAGGCCATTGGCCCCGGACGGTAAAGGGCGTTCATCGCAATGAGATCTTCGAATTGGGTAGGCTTTAGTTCCCGGAGATATTTCTGCATTCCGGCCGATTCAAACTGGAAAGTTCCGACAGTTTGGCCTTTGCTATATAATTCATATGTCTTTTGGTCGTCGATTGGAATTTTAGAAATGTCAATGTCGATTCCTTTCGATTTTTTAATGTTTGACAGAGCCTCTTTGATGATGGACAGGGTTTTTAGTCCCAGGAAGTCCATCTTAATTAATCCGATGGATTCTATTACGGAACCTTCGTATTGGGTTACCAGTAGCTCTTCATCGCTTCCTTTTTCTTTTGCCGTACTGAGAGGAACATAATTCGTCAGATCGTCGTCTCCGATAATTACTCCACAAGCGTGTACCCCTGTCTGTCGTACGGTTCCTTCCAACATTTCTGCATACTTTAAAGTATCTGATAGATTGGAATCCGATGAATCGCGGGCTTCCTGTAGTTCCGGGACATACTGTATGCAGTTTGCAATATTGATCTTGGGCATTTTTCCTGTAGCCTTATCTTCCGGTAACCGGTCTGGAATCAGTTTGGTCAGGTAATCTGCCGTTGATAACGGCAAGCCTTGTACACGGGCGACATCTTTGATGGACGACTTGGTTGCCATGGTACCATAAGTCACAATATGGGCCACTTTCTCTTTCCCGTATTTTTCTTTTACCCAGTGGAGTACATCCGTACGTCCGTCGTCGTCGAAGTCGATATCGATATCGGGCATGGAAATACGGTCGGGATTCAGGAAACGTTCGAACAGCAGGTCGTACTTTAAAGGATCGATATCGGTAATACCGAGGCAATAAGCTACCGCAGATCCTGCAGCGGAACCACGTCCGGGTCCTACAGCTACGCCCATATTCCTGGCTGCCTGGATAAAATCCTGAACAATAAGGAAATATCCCGGAAATCCCATTGTTTTCATAGTTTCAAGCTCAAATTCAATCCGTTCAAGCACATCGCCCGGAAGAGGATTTCCGTAACGGGATTCGGTTTTTGAAAATGTCAGGTTCTTCAAATAATCTGCTTCCAGCTTGATACGGATTACTTTATCATATCCTCCAAGCCTGTCGAAACGATCGGCATCTTCCTTGTTAAATTCTTCCCGTAGCTGCTCTTCCGAATACAATTGCCGGTAACTATCTTCCGTCCCGAATTCTTCCGGGATAGGGAATTGGGGCATCAACGGGTCGGAGTCTATATTGTAAATTTCAATTTTATCTACTATTTCAATAGTATTTGAAAGGACTTCAGGCATATCGGAAAAAATAGCGTTCATTTCTTCCTGCGTTTTGAACCATTCCTGTTTGGTGTAATGCATCCGGTTTGGGTCGTTCAGGTCTTTACCTGTACTCAGGCAGATCAGTCTGTCGTGTCCTTCGGCATGATCTTCTTCAATGAAATGTACGTCATTGGTAGCGACGACTTTTGTGTTGGTTTTCCTGGCCAGTTCCATAATAACGGCATTTGCCTGTACCTGTTTTTCATAGGTTTCCCTGTCGCCTCCCGGTTTATCGGTTTTATGTCGTTGGACTTCAAGATAATAATCATCTCCGAAGATGCTTTTGAACCACATAATTGCTTCTTCCGCTCCTTTGGTATTGCCGTCGATAATTTTGCGCGGAATTTCTCCTCCCAGACAGGCGGAACAAACAATCAATCCTTCGCTGAATTTTTTCAGGCAATCTTTGTCGATCCGGGGACGGTAGTAGAAACCATCTACCCAGGATGTGGAAACCAGTTTGCACAAATTTCTATAGCCCGTTTTGTTTTTTGCCAGCAATAGCAAGTGCCAGCCGCTACCATCTTCTTTATCGGTTTTATCAAATCGTGTACGCCGGGCGCAATAGGCCTCAACTCCGAGGATGGCTTTAAATTTTTCGCCGGATTCTTTCCCTTTGTTTATTTTAGTTACGTAATCGCTGAATTCTTTGGCTCCGAACATATTTCCATGATCGGTCAAAGCAACCGCTTTCATCCCGTTTTTAATGGCTTTATCCACGAGGCCGTGGACTGTTGACATCCCGTCCAACAGGGAGTAATGGGAGTGGACATGCAGATGGACAAAAGGATGTATATTATTTTGCGTATCAGGCATCAGTATTATTTTTTTGTTTTTAGTCTGTAAAAGTATAAAAAATGCTCTTGTAAAAAAACAGTTGCGTCGTAAAAAAGTTATCAACAATTTTATTTTTCAGGTAAAAAAATTTTGAATATAAAAAAACTGTATTACATTTGCAGTGTATTACTATATTAGTACACTAAATATATATAATGATGGTTGCTATTCAGAATTTGAAATTTACTTACAGCAGGCGTAAACGATTGTTTGAAGGCCTGGATCTGAGTCTTTCCAATGGTCATATTTATGGGCTGTTGGGTAAAAATGGGACAGGGAAAAGTACTTTGTTACATCTCATGTCCGGATTGTTATTTCCCCAATCGGGTAGTATTGAGGTTTTGGATTTTATTCCGGAAGAGAGGGATGTCGAGTTCCTTCGGAATTTATTTTTGATTCCGGAAGAATTTGTTGTTGCAGATGTTACTCCTGAGAGGTATGCGGATTTGTATGCTTCGCTTTATCCTCGTTTTAACGAAAAGCAGTATAAGGATTATTTGAAAGAATTTGATATTGAACCGGGTTGTTCCATGGCGAGAATGTCGATGGGCCAACGCAAAAAAGCATTTATCGCTTTTGCATTGGCTTGTAATACCCGTATTCTGATGATGGACGAGCCGACCAACGGATTGGATATTCCTTCTAAAACCCAGTTCCGGAAAATAATAGCTTCTGTTGCTACGGATGATCGTTGTATTGTCATTTCCACACATCAGGTTCGTGATCTTGAGAACCTGATTGATGCGGTAGTAATACTTGAAAATCATCGGATTGTTTTCAATGAACCCATTGATGAGATTGCTTGTAAATACAGCTTTATATCATATACGGATTCGGATAAGCCGGATCAATTGTTATATGACGAACCGGGTGTTATCGGAGGTCGGGCTATTGTTTTGAACCGGAAAGAGGTTCCTTCCCGGGTTGACATGGAGATTCTGTTCAATGCGGTGACTTCGGGCGATAGAGAAATAAGCGGATTATTCACGACTAAAATTTGATGATGATTATGAATACGACTTTTGATATACAACGATTCTGGAAATTGGTTTGTAACGAATATCATGTACAGCTTAAAAAGTCATTGCTGATGATGGGATTTCTTCTGGGGATACCGGTGATCTATTTCGGAATAGGTGGAATTAATCATGACCTGATTTCTTTAGGTAGTACTTTCGCATTATTTTTTTGTGTCATCCTAATCTTTCAGGGTTTGATTACGAGTGTTTATTTTTCCGAATTTTCTTCAAAGCCCCGGAGTATTTCTTTCCTTTTGACTCCTGCTTCAAAAATAGAAAAATTTGCTGCGAAATCTCTTTATTGCCTGGTCGTTTTTCCGGCATTATTTGCGTGTTATTGTTGGTTGGTTTTGGAACTCAATATTATATACAATCTTTGGTTGTGTGATACTTTGGAGCTTCAATATAAAGATCCGGATTTTCAACGTCATTTTTTTGATCTACGTTATTCTTTTCCGGATATAAAAACAATGTCGCACCTAATTTCTGTCTGGTTTTTTGCCGTAGCTTCTTTTTTATGTGGAGCACAGGTATTTAAGAAATTAGTGCACATTAAAACATTTTTGATTTTTTTCGTTTTTATGTTCTTGATGACCTTTCTTACAAAATTATTATATTACTTTGCTTCAGGCCATTCTGCCTACATATATGTTCCATTTTTCTTTATTAGTGAAAAGAGTGTTGGAAATTATTCATTTATAGATGATTTTCCTTATTTTATTCAATGTTTGCTCATTTTTACAGGTCTTTACCTGATAGTGGTTTCATGGTTTAAGTTTAACGAAAAAACAGTGTGATTATGCAATTCAATGATTCGCAGGCAATATATCTTCAGATAGCGGAATTTATCGAGGGTAAAATTCTGAGAAAGGAGTGGCAGGCAGACGAACGTATTCCATCGGTTCGGGATTTGGCTATATCCCTGGAAGTGAATCCTAATACCGTAATGCGGGCTTATGATTATCTGCAACAACAGAGTGTTGTTTATAATCAGCGTGGAATAGGTTATTTCGTGTCAAATGAAGGCTTAGACCTGGTTTTACAGGTACGCAGGGCGCAATTTTTAAAAAAAGATCTGCCGGAGTTCTTTAAAAATATTGAACTCATGGGTTTCACGATAGAAGAGATAATAAATTTGTATAAACAACATTCACAAGATATTAAAATAGCATGAAACTTTCAAATAAATTGCTGATAGGATTACTGGTTATTCTGGTTGGAGTTCTTGTTTGCCAGGCTGTAGTGTCGGCGAAAAAAATAGGTGAACATCGAAAAGAGCATGTGAAGAATCTTATTCTCCGACAAAAGGAATAATCGCGTAAAACTTGCTATCTTTGTTCCGTAGTAACATAAATACCGGAAAAATGGTGAAATTTACAACATCGGTATCCCCGAACCGTAAGATGTCGGAGTTGATTATTGATTATCCGAACATGATTACGGTATTGGAACGTATGGGAATTCCTTTTGGTTTCGGAGACCAGCGGGTACGGGATATAGCGGAACGCTATAAAATTAATATCGATGCTTTTATTGCCTTACTTTGTTCGTTCGAAGGTAGTCTGAATCAGGATACCTGTTTGGAAAAGGAGGCGATTCCCGATTTGTTGTCTTTTTTAAAATCGTCTCACAAGTATTTTAAAGAAAAACAGATTCCGGGAATCAAAAAATTGATTGTACTTTTCTCGGAAAGTATTCCCCGGCAGCATGGACAGATACTCATTTCTTTTTTCGACGGGTACATCCGGGAAGTAGAAGAGCATTTCCATTATGAAGACGACGATATTTTCCCTTATATCACGGACATCTTGACAGATCCGCATCCTGCCAAATTCAGGATGTCGGAGTTTGAAAAGAATCATACGGATATAGAGCAAAAATTGCTGGATTTGAAGAATATTCTTATCAAATATATTCCGGAGGATATTACTTCTCATTACCGGATAGAAGTATTGAAGGAGCTTTTCGATCTGGAACGGGCTTTGATTCATCATTCGTTTATCGAAGATCATTTGCTGGTGCCATCGGTAAAAAAGATGGAGTATGATATTCAAACTCAAAGCTGACCGGTATGTTTAAAAAGATAGTGATTATTGAAAAATCAAAGATCATCCGGGAAGGACTTGCGGGAATATTATATGCGAATGAAATCGGTTCGAAGATAATCTGTTTGGAAGATTTCAGCGAATGGAATTTTCTGATGCGGGATATTGTCCCTGATATGGTTATCCTGAGCCCGGAAATGGCGCATGAAGGAATAGAAAAGCTCAGATCCAGGTATCAATTGCCTGATAAAGTTTTGTTTGTCGGGATTGTTTACCAGTATTATAATTTCCGGGAGATAACGGACATTTTCGACGAAGTCATTTTTATTACGGATTCGGAGGATGTTCTTAAGAACAAACTGAAGAACTTATTGAAAGAATCGAGTCTTCATGCAACGGCTTCAATTTAAAAGCTGACCGACCGGGAAAAGGATGTATTGCGATTATTATTGAGAGGACAGTCTAATAAGGAAGTAGCGGATCACCTTTCCATAAGCCCGCATACGGTAGTGTCGCACCGCAAGAATATTATTGAAAAAACAGGTATCCGTTCGTTGTCGGGATTGGCCGTTTATGCAATTCTCAACAATATCGCGGACATGGAAGATTTGAAACAATAACTTTTGCTGCCTGTTCCGAAGCCCCCGGTTTCCCTAATAAGTCGATCACTTCATCATATCCCTGCAACATGAATTCCCGGTAACTTTTGTCATTTAACAAACGATTCAGTTCATTTTTTATAGCCTGAACCGAGAATGAGGCGGCGAATAATTCCTGAACAATGGTACGGTTTGCTATCAGGTTGACGAGTGAAATATATTTGGTAGTAAAGAAGTTTTTAAATACGAAACTTACAATGTGCTTGATAGGAGTTTCGTAGCAGACTGTTTGCGGGACGCGGAACAAGGCTGTTTCGAGAGTCGCTGTTCCGGAGGTTACCAGGGCAGCCGATGATTGTTGTAATAACCGGTAGGTTTGTCCGAATACAATTTGGACGTTATGATTACCGGTATATGTTTTGTAGTATTCCGCGTCGATTCCCGGAGCTCCTGCAATGACCGGTTGATAATCGGAAAAATCCGATACAGCCTGTAACATGGCCGGTAAGTTATCCTTTATTTCCTGCTTCCTGCTTCCTGCCAGTATCGCTATGATGGGCTTCCTGCCGAGCCGGTTAATCGTTGTGAACGATTCGAATGTTTCGTCGGCAAACTCCCTGTTGGCTACGGCATCTACCGTGGGATTTCCCACATAAGATACTTTATAGTTGCTATTATTGTAGAAATCCACTTCAAACGGAAGAATACAGAGCATCTTATCAATATATTTCCGGATGCTTTTAATCCGGTACTTTTTCCATGCCCAGATTTTGGGCGAAATGTAATAGTATATGGGAATCGACAATTTCTTTTTTACAAATTCGGCGATTTTAAGGTTGAATCCGGGGTAGTCGATCAGGATCACAACATCCGGCTGATAATTCCGGATATCTTCCCGGCATATTTTCATATTTTTAAATATTGTACGTAAGTTCAACAGCACAGGAATAAATCCCATAAAGGCCATTTCCCTGTAGTGCTTTACCAATGTTCCTCCGGCTGCAGCCATAAGATCTCCCCCGAAGAAACGGAAATCCGCTTCGGAATCAATGGTTTTCAGGGATTTCATCAAATTTGATGCATGTAAATCCCCGGAAGCTTCTCCGGCTATTAAATAATACCTCATAAAGAATTGAAAGTTGAAAATTGAAAGTTGAAAATTGAGGGGATTATCCTCAAACAACTCTCAATTCTCAATTCTTAATTTTTCATTTATTAATTCCCAGTGTTTAAGTTTGTCGATCATTTCGTGCGCTGTCATATCGATTTGAGTAGGAACAACAGAAACATAACCGTTAGCCAGCGCCCATTCGTCGGATTCGGGATTGTCCGGTTCAAAATTGTCGAATTCTCCGGTCAACCAATATTGTGTTTCTCCTTTTTTATCTGTAGTGGTATAGAATTCCTTTATCCATTGCCCTTCAGTCTGGCTGCAGATTTTGATTCCTTTGATTTCTTTTGTACCCGGAACATTTACATTGAGACAAATGCCTTGAGGCAAACCCTCTTTCAGGATCTTACGACTGATTAAAGCGGCATAATATGCTGCATTTCCGAAATCGGCATCCGGCTGATGATCTGTGAGTGAAAAGCCGATGGAAGGAATCCCGAAGACACAACCTTCAATAGCGGCGCCCATTGTCCCTGAATAAAGTACACATATGGAAGCGTTTGATCCATGGTTGATACCTGTAACTATCAAATCGGGTTTTCTTTCCAGTATTTGATTGATTCCAAGTTTGATACAGTCGACCGGTGTTCCGGTACAACTATAAATCGTCAATCCTGTATTTTTTTTCAATAACTTAATTTGCAAAGGAACAGTTGATGTAATTGCGCTCGACATTCCGGAGCGGGGACCATCGGGTGCGACAACAACAACATCTCCCAACGGTAAAACTGCCTTGATTAATTCGTTGATTCCTTTTGCCTCTACGCCATCGTCGTTACTGATCAATATCAATGGTTTATAATTCTCTGTCATTTACGTGATATATAAATAATTTATTGCAAAGGTACGCTTTTTTTGAAAAAAGTTATCAACAATATTTGCCAGTTATCAACAACGAGGATAGAGTTTAACCAAAATATACAAAACAGTTGCCCGATAAATATTATTTTTGCACCCAAATTTCAAAACATTATGGGTAAAATTATTGCTTTAGCAAATCAAAAAGGCGGAGTTGGAAAAACAACTACTACGATTAATCTGGCAGCTTCATTGTCTGCATTGGATAAAAAAATTCTTGTTGTCGATGCGGATCCTCAGGCAAATGCTTCATCCGGATTGGGAATTAATATCCGCGAGGTTAAGAACTCTATTTACGAATGTATTGTCAATAAAGTGGATGCCTGTATTGCCATTGTTAAAACCGAACTGGGAAACCTGGACGTCATACCTTCTCATATTGATTTGGTTGGAGCTGAAATTGAGATGTTGAATTTCGAGAATAGGGAAAAAGTCCTGAAAGAAGTATTAACCTCTGTAAAGGATAAATACGACTATATTTTGATTGATTGTTCTCCTTCGCTGGGATTGATTACCGTGAATGCATTGACTGCTGCCGATTCGGTTATTATTCCGGTTCAGTGCGAGTATTTTGCCTTGGAAGGAATCAGTAAGTTACTGAATACAATCAAAATTATAAAATCGAAATTAAATCCTTCCCTGGAGATAGAAGGTTTCCTTTTAACAATGTACGATTCCCGTTTGCGTCTGGCAAACCAGATTTACGAAGAAGTGAAAAAACATTTCCGCGAATTGGTATTCGACACGGTAATCCAACGAAATATCAAACTGAGCGAAGCTCCAAGTTACGGTCAACCGGTTTTGTTGTATGATGCGGATTCTAAGGGTTCGTTGAACCATATGCAGCTTGCAGAGGAGTTAATTAGGAGAAATAAATAAATTTGGAATATGTCTAAACAAAATAAATCGCCATTAGGAAGAGGACTGGATGCTTTGATAACGATGGAAGACCTGAAAACGAACGGGACTTCTTCCATTAATGAAGTGGAATTATCTAAAATCAGTCCGAATCCCGATCAGCCCCGTACTGTTTTCGATCAGGAAGCATTGGAAGAATTGGCGGCTTCCATCAAAGCTTTGGGCTTGGTTCAGCCTATTACACTGAGGGAAATTGATGCGGACCGGTATCAGATTATTTCAGGAGAAAGAAGATACCGGGCATCTCTGCTTGCAGGACTGACAACGGTACCGGCTTATGTGAAAAAAGCCAGTGACGAGAACATGATGGAAATGGCCCTGATTGAAAATATCCAACGGGAAGACCTGAATTCGATAGAAATTGCATTGGCTTTTCAAAATCTGATTGATACTTATCAATTGACACAGGATAAGTTGAGCGAACGAATCGGGAAAAAACGGGCGACAATTGCTAATTTCCTTCGTTTGTTGAAACTTCCTGCCGAAATTCAGATGGGCCTTAAGGATAAAAAAATCGATATGGGGCATGCAAAGGCTTTATTGGGACTGGAAGATCCGGCAACACAGCTTATGGTATATGAACAGATCATTCAGTATGGATTTTCCGTTCGCAGGACAGAAGAGATAATCCGTGAACTCAACAGCGAATCTCCGGTGAAAGAGCCTGAAAAAATCAAACCTAAAACTCCTGAGGAGTATAAATTACTGAAAGATCATTTGTCCAAGTTTTTCAGTACAAAAGTGCTCTTCTCTTGTGATGAAAAAGGTAAAGGAAAAATCACAATCCCTTTTGATTCGGAAAAAGAACTGGAAAGAATTGTCCGGGTTTTTGACTCATTAAAAAAATAATGACTAATTTAGCGGGTTCAACCAGTAGATATTTGTATTGAAACCAATTGTCGTTATCATATTGCTATTTATCTTTTTGTTGCCGGCAAAAACCAAGGCGCAGGAAGGTGATTATAGTTTAAGAGATATAAATTCAGCCGATTCGATAGAAATTCAATCCATTGCAACTGAGGTTGATACTTCTTCGATAAAGCTCAAGCCCAAGTTTAAGCCAGATCCTAAGAAAGCTGTTATTTATTCGGCGATTTGTCCCGGATTAGGACAAATTTATAATCGGAAATATTGGAAATTACCGATTGTTTACGGAGCTTATTTGGGGTGTGCTTATGCCATTGCCTGGAATGGAAATCAATATAATGGTTATAATAAGGCATATAAGGATTTTACAGATGATAGTCCCAATACGGATTCGTGGGTTAATTATTTGTATTATGGTTGGAGCAGGAATCCCGATAATTGGACTTCATCTCAAAAATCCCAGTTTACCAGTGCTTTAAAGGGCAAGAAAGATTATTATCGCCGTTACAGGGATTTGAGCTACATTATTACTGTTGGGGTTTACGCACTGACAATGATCGATGCTTACGTAGATGCTCAGTTGTTTGATTTTGATATCAGTCAGGATCTGAGTATGCGTGTAGAACCTGTCGTTTTCGATAAATCGACATTCAATTCCAGATCTGTCGGTTTGCAATGCAGCATTAAATTTTAATGCAGGGTATTTTTACCCTATAAAATAAGAGATTATGAAGAAAATAGTATTATTGATTACCTCGATCATGATGAGTTGCGTGCTTCATGCACAAGTCACCCTGTGGGAAGAGCTCAAACGGGTCTCTGTTCAGGATTCTGCCTATGCGGAATCAGATACTGTTGGAATGGCTAACGACGGAATCTATATTCTTGAAGGTCTGAATATGAATGTCGATAGTTTACTGTCGATTTGGAATAACAATTATTTTACCAATAGACACAAGCAAGGAGCCGATACTGTCAACCCTGTAACCAGCGATTCGGTATATGTGAGTCGTTTGAAAAACCTTCCCCGGATTATTCCGATGACTTTCAACGAAACAGTCCGTTCCTGTATCGATCTCTATGCCGATAGAAGAAGAGATTTGATGGAATATGTATTGGGTTGGTCGAATTTTTATTTTCCGGTGATTGAAGAAACATTGGATCGTTATGAACTTCCTTTGGAACTGAAGTATCTGGCTATTGTCGAATCGGCTTTGAATCCCGCCGCCTGTTCACGGATGGGCGCTTCCGGTATTTGGCAATTTATGCTTCCTACCGGTAAAATTTATGGCCTGGAAATCAATAGCCTGGTCGATGAACGCCGGGATCCTATAAAATCGACGGAAGCCGCCTGCCGTTATTTTAGAGATATGTATGCCATTTATGGAGATTGGCATTTGGTAATTGCATCTTCGGAGATGATTATTATCTTGAAGTCCAACGACATAAAACCGATAAGCCGGGAGGTACAATACAAACTTTATACGAAAATGGTTACAGTATAGAAACAGGGCCTAATACAGGATCCCTGGCCAATGAAGAAATAGTCGGATTATTGGAAGAACTCAAGAATTGTCAACCGGAGATTGCAAATAAAGCAGCTAACCGGAGGCTTATCTGGAAAAATGGGAAACTTCGTGCTTTGCCCGGAGGAATATTTTCGGGGTTATTTACTCCTTTGTTTAGTTGGAAAGATAAGTTCGGGATTTTATTGGAGCCATTCCGTAAGAAAGGAACCGATCCGGATGAGTCAATTGCCGGGTTGGCGAGCAGGCGTTTGGGACAGTCATTTCTCGATTACGCTGTAGATCCTTTTATTTCCGGTATTTATGCCGGAAATCCCGAAGAATTAGTTACCCGGTACGCCTTGCCTAAATTGCATGCTCTTGAACAGAATTACGGAAGCTTTATCAGAGGAGCTATTGCAAAATCGAAGGAGCCTAAGACCGAACAACAAAAGAAGGTATCTAAAGCTGTATTTTCAGTGGAAGGCGGATTGAGCAATCTGGTTAACGCCCTGGTTGAAGAAATCG
>BNXB01000021.1 GCA_025999255.1 Bacteroidia bacterium
TCGGGGAGATGGTTTCTTTGAAATGGGGATTACAAAATTCGGATAACTGGGTATCCGCATACCTGATGCAACAATTATCCCCATACATTTTTGCAAAATTATTGCGTTCATATGGTCTTATGGGTAAAGTCGTTAAATATGATATTCAGGTTTTTCGTACCTGGCTGCATAGTGTTGCCAAAAATCATTGCCTTCAAATTTTAAAGCAATCGGAAAAAGAAATTCTCGTCGATTTTAACACTTCTTTTATGGAATCGGACTTAATTTTGAATCTATTAGATGAGGGTGAAGAAAATGAAAAGTGGAGCCTGTTACAGGAGTGTATGAACCGCCTCCCTGAAGTTCAGCAAATCTGTATTTCCCGTTTTTTCCTGAAACAAATGTCGTATGTCGATATTGTTGATATTACGGGATATCAGTTGAAAAGTGTGAAAAGTTATATTCAAAACGGAAAGAGAAATCTGAAAATCTGCATGGAGAAAAAATTATCCGAATGAAACTTTTGGATTACATAAAAGGTGGCCGGAAGGGTAAAGATGCCTATCGTATTGAACGTCAAGCGATGGAAGATCCTTTTTTGGAGGAAGCTCTGGATGGCTTTGATTCGATCGACGGGGATCATGCCAAACGAATCGAGGCCTTACAGAAGAGAATTTCGAAAAAATTACAACCGAAGACATATCACTTACGAACCTGGAGTATTGCTGCCGGTATTCTGATTTGTATTTCTATCGGAGGATATTTTTTTGTTCAATATTTTCCGAAGCCGGATTTACATTCTGTTGTTGAATACAAAGAAGAAATAAAATCTGATGAAAATACAGATATCGCACTCAACGAACCTGTTGAATCCGAGTCGGATATACATCCGGAAGTAGAAACTATGAAATTAAAACCCAAAGAAAAAGATAAACTTGAAGATGTAAAAATCCAGATGGAAAAAATGCCTGTTTCAGTCGATGCTTTGCCGGTAACCCCTATTCAAACGAAAAAACCGGAGGCTATACTTGAACAACCGTATGCTTATCAGGAAATGCAGGGTAAAATTGCCGGAATTAGTTCCAAAGTACATTTGGTACGTGGCAAGATTGTAGATCAGGAGGGTGAGCCGTTAGTCGGAGTCAGTATCACGCAAAAAGGCACTCAACAGGGTGCGGTAACCAATATTGACGGGACATTTTCTTTGAATACGAATAACAATAATCAGTTGGAAGCCAGATATCTGGGTTTTGAATCCAAAGAATTTTCCATCGATACCTCTAAAATGATGTTGGTTGCTATGACTGAAAACCGGCAGATGCTGGATGAAGTGGTGGTGGTTGGGTACGGCAGCGGAACGCGTATAAGAGGACTTACCGGAAGTACGAATGCCGGTCTGCAAAAGCCTAGTCCCCTTATGGGAATGAAAGCTTATCAGAGATACATCAGGGATAATATGATTCGCCCGACCGATAGCGAATGTGCAGGTAAGAAAGGAACCGTAGTACTGGTATTCTTCATAGATGCAAAGGGTAATCCGACAAATATTGTCATTAAAAAGAGCATTTGTATCAGTTTGGATATGGAAGCTCTCAGATTGTTGCAACAAGGCCCTAAGTGGACAACCGAAGCCGGAATTGTAGAATTGAAAGTGAAGTTTTAAAACATAAATGTTGCAACATGGCTAAAAAAGATAAGAAACCCCTACCCTTACTTGAAAATATAACTATTACCGGTATTGCAGCCGAAGGGAAAGCAATCGCTAAATTGGACAATTTAGTTATTTTTATCCCTTTTGTAGTTCCCGGAGATGTTGTCGATCTGCAATTAACCCGCAAAAAAAACAGTTATGCCGAAGCCCGGGCGGTAAGGTTTCACCAATATTCGGCTCAACGTGCCGAAGCATCTTGCGAACATTACGGGGTTTGTGGAGGTTGTAAATGGCAAATACTTCCTTATACGGAACAAATTCGTTACAAACAACAACAGGTAACGGATAACCTGACCCGGATCGGGAAAATTCCATTACCGGAAATTACTCCGATTCTGGGATCTGAAAAAACCGTTTTTTACCGGAATAAACTGGAATTTACATTTTCCAATAAGCGCTGGATGACGGAAGAAGAAATCAAATCCGGAGAAGAATTCCGGGATATGAATGCGTTGGGATTCCACATTCCGGGCATGTTCGATAAAGTACTCGATATAAAAAAATGTTGGTTACAGGACGACATCTCTAATAAAATAAGGTTGGAAATCAAAAAATTCTGTATAGAGAATGACTATACTTTCTTTGATTTGAGAAATCAACACGGCTTGATGCGTAATATCATTATCCGGACTTCTACTTCCGGAGAAGTAATGCTGATTGTGGTTTTCTATGAAGACGACAAAACGAAGCAACAAGCTTTGTTAAGTCATATTTCCGGTAAGTTCCCGGAAATCACATCTTTGCTTTACATTCTCAATCAGAAGGCGAACGATACGATTACCGACCGGGAAGTACTGGTTTTTAAGGGGAACGATTGCATTTTTGAAGAAATGGAAGGCTTGAAGTTCAAAATCGGACCGAAATCGTTCTATCAAACCAATAGCGAACAGGCTTACAATTTATATAAAATAGCGCGTGATTTTGCAGGCTTAACCGGAAACGAACGGGTGTATGACCTTTATACGGGTACCGGTACGATTGCTAATTTTGTGGCCCGTCAATCGAAGCAGGTGATTGGGATTGAATATGTTCCGGAAGCAATTGAGGATGCAAAAATAAACTCTGAAATCAATGGAATAAACAACACCCTGTTTTACGCCGGGGATATGAAAGATATTCTGAATCCTGATTTTATCAATCAACAGGGTCGTCCGGATGTAATTATTACCGACCCGCCCAGGGCAGGAATGCATGACGACGTTATTGAAGCTATTTTATTCGCCGAACCCGAAAGAATTGTTTATGTAAGTTGTAATCCGGCTACTCAGGCACGCGATTTGAATTTATTGGGAGAAAAATATCGTGTGGAGAAAATACAACCTGTGGACATGTTCCCGCATACCCATCATGTTGAAAATGTTGTGTTGTTGCGGAAAAGGTATTAAGATGTCCGTATCTTTTATAAATAAGGTTCTTGATAACGATAAAACCATTTTTTATGCATGGTTTGAATCTATGCATACACGTATAGATATTGCCTTATGTAACCGGCCGGAAGATACTTGTAAAACGATAATCGATCTGATATATAACGAATTACAGGGTATAGAAAAAACAGTTAACCGCTTTGATCCCAATGGCGAATTGTATTTATTGAATGAGTCGGCTTCGGCACATCCGGTTATCGTTAGTCCGGAATTATTCCGGATAATTAAGGATTGTATTGATTATTACGATAAAACATCCGGATGTTTCGACGTTACCGTAAATTCGTCGGATTCATTCCGGGACGGTATCAAAGGTATTGTTTGTAATGACTTGGATAATAGTATTTTCTATAAAAATACGGCAATAAAAATCGATTTGGGAGGATATGCTAAAGGGTATGCATTGGATAAGTGCGTCGAAATACTTAGGGAAAACGGGATGACGGATGCTTTGGTCAATTTTGGAAACAGTTCGGTTTTCGGTCTGGGAAACCATCCTTCAGGAGACGGATGGAAAATAACCTTGCCGATGGCAGATATCAAGCAGGATTCTTTTGTTATTTTGCACGACGAATGTCTTTCGACCTCCGGGAATGAAGAAAAAAAGTTACACATCAAGTCTCCTTTCGACGGACAATATATCGAAGCTTTTAATCCGGTATCCGTCGTAACGAAAGATGCAAGTTCCGGCGAAGTATTTTCAACGGCATTATTTGTATCCCGGACAACCGGACGAAAATTTTTTATTAATTTTGCGACAATTAAATATCAATAAATACAATAATGAAAAAATTCCTGTTACTTTCTGTTATCCTTGGACTTATCTGGGGATGTAATCCTCAAAAAAGCGATGAGATTCAGGTTGACGAAGATTATTGCAAGTATATTAATCCTTTTATAGGGAATGCTGATAACGGGCATACGTTTCCAGGCGCTACGGTTCCTTTCGGATTTATCCAGGTGAGTCCGGAGACAGGAAATGATTCCTGGAGGTATTGTTCCGGTTATAATTATGAAGACAAAAAAGTATTAGGATTTGCACAAAACCATCTCAACGGTACAGGCTGTTCTGATTTGGGCGATGTCCTGATATTGCCGTTTTCGGGAGAGGCGCTTCCGGATAGCTTGCGGGCCGCAATAGATAAATCGACGGAAAAAGCTTCACCGGGATATTACTATGTTCAATTACCCGATTACAAAATCGATGTTGAATTGACGGCAACACAACGGACAGCTTTCCATAAATATACCTTTCATCAGGATAAACCTGCAAATATTTTTTTAGATATGCAAAGCGGAGTGGTATGGAGCCGGGAAGCTATTCAGAAACATGTTTTGTCGGCAGAAATGAATATGGTTGATAATCAAACAATTACAGGCCATCAGGAAGTTCGGAACTGGGTAAGGCGTCATTATTATTATGTGATAAAATTTGATAAACCTTATTCTGTGAAGGAAGAACTTCCTCTTCGCGAAGGCGAAAAGGCAAAACGCCTGGTTTTAGGATTTGATTTGAAACCGGGAGAGCCTGTTCAGGTAAAAGTTTCCATCTCTTCAGTGAGCATTGACGGGGCCATAAAATCCATGGAAACAGAAAATCCCGACTGGAATTTTGCCGGAATAAAGGAAAAAGCTCATTCCCAATGGAATGATTTACTTGCAAAAGCTCAGGTTACAGGAACAGAAGATCAGAAAACGGCATTTTATACGTCCATGTATCACCTGTTGATACAACCCAATAATATTGCCGATACGGACGGTTCATACCGCGGAGTAAACGACAGTGTGCTTACTTCCAAAACAGGTAACTACTACTCTACCCTCTCTTTATGGGATACCTACCGGGCGGCTCATCCGCTCTATACCATCATTATTCCTGAAAAGGTTGACGACATCATTCAAACGATGATCGCCCACCAGAAGATACAGGGATTTTTACCGATTTGGGCTTTATGGGGTAAAGAAAATTATTGTATGATTGCCAATCATGCCGTGCCGGTTGTCGTAGATGCTTATCTGAAAGGATTCAAAGGGTTTGATGCAGAGGAAGCTTACCAGGCTGTAAAAACAAGTCTGACCGTCAACCATCTCAATTCGGATTGGGATACCTATATGAAATATGGTTATTATCCTTTTGATATTATTAAGTCGGAATCGGTTTCAAGGACATTGGAATCCGTATATGACGACTATTGTGCAGCACAAATGGCTAAAGCTCTAGGAAAAACAGAAGATTACGAATATTTCAAAAAACGTTCCGGTTTCTATAAAAATTTGTTTGATCCCGAAACTAAATTAATGAGAGGAAAAGATTCCAAAGGGAATTGGAGGACGCCTTTCAATCCGTTTCAGTTGGCACATTCGTCCAGCATTGGAGGCGATTTTACAGAAGGAAATTCCTGGCAATACACGTGGCATGTACAACATGACCCGCAAGGATTAATCGATTTGATGGGAGGAAAAGACATTTTTGCCCAAAAGTTAGATTCCTTGTTTTTCTTAGAAGCAGATACCGGTAAAACAGGATTTGTTTCCGATGTAAGCGGTTTGATCGGACAATATGCTCACGGAAATGAACCCAGTCATCATGTGGCTTATTTGTACAATTATGCCGGTCGTCCGTGGAAAACCCAGGAATTAATCCGTGAAATATTTGATCGTTTTTATCTCAATAAACCGGATGGTCTGTGCGGTAACGATGATTGCGGACAAATGTCGGCCTGGTACATTTTTTCCGCCATGGGCTTTTATCCCGTTAATCCGATCGGAGGAGAATATGTAATCGGAGCGCCGCAAATTGAAAAAGTTTCATTATCTTTGCCCGAAGGTAAAACATTCCTGATGGAGGCTAAAGGTCTTTCAAAGGAAAACAAATACGTTAAATCGGTTACATTAAATGGCCTGCGGATAGATAATTACATTATCAATCATAAAGATATTATGAATGGCGGTCATTTGGTTTTTACAATGACAAATGAAGTTCGGAATCAATAATTTATAAATGAAAACGGAATATATTTCCGTTTTCATTTTTACAGATTCCGTGTACGTACACAATTAATATAAAAACATATAATATTTATTTATTACAAACTCTCAATAGAACTATTACCGTGAAAACAAGACGTGAATTTCTAAAAATTTCAGGATCTGCAGGATTGTTATTGGCAACCGTACCTTGGTTTTCGGCATTTTCCGATTCCAAGAATACCGAAGGAGAAAAAGCCCGGATCGGAGTGATTGGTCCCGGATCAAGAGGACAGTTTCTGATGAGCTTTTTAGTGAAAAATCCGAAAGTAGAAATTGTTGCAATCTGCGACAATTATCAACCTTCTATCGATGAAGCATTAAAAATGGCTCCGAATGCTAAAGTATATACGGATTACAGAAAACTCCTGGAGGATAAGGATGTGGATGGAGTTGTGATTGCTGTTCCGTTGAACATGCACCATGAGATTGCAATAGCTGCATTTGACGCAGGCAAACATGTCTTTTGTGAAAAGGCAATGGCTATCACGCCTGCCGACTGTTTACACATGTACGATACCCACAAAAGAACAGGAAAAGTATTCTTCGTGGGGCAACAGCGATTATTCAGCGAGCGTTATATCGAAGCCATGCAAATGGTACATTCAGGAACATTCGGTGAAATTGAAGGGATCCGCACTTATTGGTTCAGGAACGGTGATTGGAGGAGACCGGTACCAAGTCCCGAATTGGAGCGCAAAATCAACTGGCGCCTTTATAAAGAATATTCCAGGGGACTTATGACCGAATTGGCCTGCCACCAATTACAAATCGGAACCTGGGCATTGAAAACCATTCCGAATAAAATAATGGGTCATGGATCCATCACTTATTGGAAAGACGGAAGAGAAGTATTTGATAATATCAGCACCATTTATGTTTTCGATAATGGAGTGAAAATGACATTCGAATCTATCATATCCAATAAATTTTATGGTCTGGAAGAACAAATCCTGGGAAATAAGGGTACTATTGAACTGGAGAAAGGTAAATATTTCTACGAAACTGTGCCTCCTGCACCGGGATTCCTGCAACTGATCAACGATGTCGAACATAAATTATTCGATGCAATTCCTTTTGCCGGAACAAGTTGGGCGCCCGAAACAGCCAATGAAAATAAGGGAGATTATATCACCGGAAAAAGACCTGAAACCGATGGTACTTCTGTCTTGTTGGAGGCATACGCCGAAGCTGTTATTACGGGGAAACAACCGGAACAAATCGCCGAAGAAGGATATTATGCCAGCGTTCTTTCTTTATTGGGACACCAGGCCATCGAAGAAGGCGTGATACTTGATTTTCCGGATGAATATAAACTGGATTATCTGAATCATAAAAGAGCAATACAAACCACCCTTTAATACGTTATGATATATGAAAGATACAATAATTACAGGAAAAAGAAAGAAAATCGAGATAATTACTCTGGCAGCCTGCTTTATAATAGCTTGTATTGTCAACATATATGCTATTATTAAATTCAATACCTCCTGGTCGGAAGTATTTACTTCCCTTGGTTATGTTCTTGTCTTTTCAGTGGCTCTGTATATTACCTGGAGTATTATCAGACTGGCATATTATTTGATAAGAAACTTATTACAAAGAAGAAAAGACAGTAATTGATGAGAAAAGTTATTTTATTATTAAGTTTACTTACGGAAAAGGAAATAAATGAATGGATATGAACAAACAATCCCAACCAATTTACTATAAATTGATTGGGATTGTTTGTTAATTTACTGAATAAGTGTTTTCCTTAATCTTCAATAGTTTCTTAATCTATTGTAGCTAGTGGTTAGCTGAATTACCAATTGGAATTTTGTCCGAGATTTTTATTGATATCCCTCTCCGACTGTGGTATAGGCCATAAATAATGTTTTGATTTATCAAAATTACGTGTTTCGATTTTATAATATCCGTTTACCGTATTTGAAAAACTATTACCGATATACATACCAAGCGCATCGCTGTTGAGTACATTCTCGGAAATTCTCCAACGCATGATATCTTTCAGGCGTAGTCCTTCAAATGCCAGTTCGCAACGGCGTTCGTTCCGGATAATATTGATCAGTTCTTCTTTCGTCTTTCCCGAAGGCATATCTAACGCTTCCGGATCGATAAATCCGGCCCGTTGACGAATTTTTCTGATTGTCATATTCCAATCGGCGGAAGTCAATGTTCCGGTTTCGGCACAAGCTTCGGCATACATCAGCAATACATCGGCATAGCGGATTACCGGATAATTCAGGCCTGAACGTTGAGCTGTAATGAACTGATTATCGTAGAATTTCTTGAAATAATATCCCGATGTGGTTGTGATTACCGACGTTCCGGGTTGCAGGCGGTCATTGCTTTTACTGTCCGGAGAGGTCGTTACCTTATGTTGACTACCGTCTGCTTTAATATAGACGCCTCCATCATAACATATCGTTGCCACAAGACGCGGATCCCTGTTTTTCCATGGATCTGATTCCGAATAACCGGATTTGATTTCCGAGATATTTTTACCATTCAGCATAATATAGCTGTCCACCAATGTTTTGATAGGCACAATATTTGCAATTCCGGCTAATGAAGGAGGTAAAAATTGGTAATTTCCAGAATTCTCCCGCATATTTAATGCATATTGTACGCTCAACATTACTTCTTTATTTTTCTCGTAATTGACAACAAACAATTGGTCGTATTGGGGATGTAGTTCATAGTTGCCGTTTCTGATAATATCTTCCGTGGTGGTCTTAACTTCCGCATAACGTCCTTCGTTGAGTAAGATACGGGCTTTCAACGCTTCTGCGGCATAATGAGTGATTCTCCCGTAATCGGCGGCAGCCGGATAAGACGAAGGCAGGTACTTGTTATTCAGGATATCATCAAGTTCTGCAAGGATATTATTGATTATTACATCACGTCCGGCTGGCGACACTTTATTCGCTTCTGCAAATGAAACCGCAGTAGTTATGTAGGGTACATCCTGGAATTTCGTTACAAGCTCGTGGTAGTGTAGCGCCCTGATGACACGCACCTGGGAAAGGTATAAGTTTTTTAACGAATCGGTCAACCCCGGAACCCTGTCAATATTGTCGGTCAATTGATTACACACTCTGATTCCTTCATAACGGTATCCCCAGACAGATTCGATATAGGCATCCGCTGTGCTGTGCGAACCATTTGCGATGGCTTGCGTCTTTCCACTGCTTGCACGCACATAAGCATTATCCGTAGCGCCTTCCATGTAAATTATTTCGTCGGGATTACTTATCCATTGATAACAGGAATTAACGGTTTCAATCGCCGACACCGAACGATCCCAGTAATTAGCTTCCGTGTCGTAAGTTAACGGTTCCGTATCAAACGAAATACAGGAATGTATTATCGAAACAAACAATACAATAATAAATAATTTTAATATATATTTTTTCATACGTAAATAATTTGTTTTTTATTTAAAATTCGACATTCAAGCCAACAGAATATACACGTGATACAGCATGCATACTAGCGTTATTCTGTGCAATTTCGGGATCCCATCCGCTCCTCATTTTGCTGAACGTAAGCGCATTTTGCAGGCTTATATAAGCTTTTACTTTCTTCATGGCAACTTTTTGAGTCAGTGATGCCGGTATGGTATATCCCAACTGTATATTTTTGAGACGCAGGTAAGCGGCATCTTCAATCCAGAAATCAGATTTTTGCGAATTGTTTAACGATTCATTGCCTGTCGTAAGGCGTGGGTATGTTGCATCAAGATTATCCGGAGTCCACCGGTCGGTATGACATTCCAATACAGGCCCTTCGAAATTATTTGCAAAAGCCTGGGAACCAACTCCGCTGATCCAGACTGATCGCTTCCCTACTCCTTGCCAGAACATTGAAAATTCGATACCTTTCAAATTCAAGCCATATGAAAAGCCATAGATGTAACGGGGGAACCTGTTACCCAATACAAAACGATCATCGTCTTCCTTAATAAAACCGTCTTTATTTTTATCTACATAACGGATATCGCCCGGCTTGGGCGCCCTGGCGACTAAACGCGGTCCTTTATCGACTTCTTCCTGGTTTTGAAAGAAACCATCGGACTTATATCCATAGTACGACCATAGAGGATAGCCTTCCTGAATAATGGTGACAAAATCTCCTCCGCTGATATCCACTCTTCCTTTATTATTCACCACTTTGTTCCGGCTGTCCGACAGGTTGAGAGCAAAACGGTGATTGACCTGTCCGGTTTTCAGCCGGTATTCCAATGAAGTTTCCCATCCCCAGGTATTCACGATACCTCCGTTCTGTACCGGCGCTTTTAACCCGTATACTTTTGATATAGGCAGTGTTACCAAAATATCGCGTGTCGTATTGTTAAAATACTCCATAGTCAGGTTCAGACTGTTATTCAGTAAACCTAAATCCAAAGCAATATTCGCCATTTCGGTGGTTTCCCAGCGGATATCCGGATTAGAAGATTCAAATACGGCGGTGTTTACCAATTTTTCGCCGAACATGTACGATTGGTTTGCCTTTACCCGTTCTAAGTATTGATATAAATCAATCCTGTTATTTCCTACAAGTCCCCACGAACCACGTAACTTAACATTCGGCAGGTAATTTTTCAATTCTTCAAAAAAAGTTTCTTCCGAAATGCGCCATGCTGCTGATAATGAGGGGAAAATAGCATTCCTGTTTCCTTTAGCAAACTTGGAAGAAATATCGTCCCGGATATTGAATTCAAATAGATAGCGGTCGGCATAATTGTAGTTTAATCGTCCGAAAAAAGAATTCATGACAAAGTCTCTTCCTCCGCCGGAATTCGCTACTGCATCGCTTTTCACTTCATCTCCCAGGGCATCGTATTTCATATCATCAAATGTGCGGCCGGTATTGAACCAACGGTAAGTTTCCCCTTCATACGAGTATCCTCCCATGATAGAAAAGCGATGTTGTCCTATTGATTTTTCGTATGACAACAACAAATTGGTCGTTATATTTTGCGTGCGGTTAAAACCTTCTTTCATTTCATTGACAGCGTCTCCGGAGCCTGACGTGGGATATTTGATGGCTGGGCTGTTGGTATGCTGTTGATTATTCAGTAGTCTTCCGCCGGCCATTCCTGTTAGTTTTAATCCGTCGAGTAAACTCCATTCGGCAGTGATTGTTCCGGATAAATCATCATTTGAATTCTTCACGAACCCGCCTTCCATTAAACGGGCAAGCGCATTGGAATTACTTCCACTGGGAGTCGTCCAATTACCGTTTTCATCTTTAGCCGGATAAAACGGCGGCATGCGAACGCTTTGCCGGATAATCTGGTCAAGATATTTAACAGGTTCGGTCAGTTCATTGCGTATGTAGGATGTAGTCACATTGATTTTCAGGTTTTTGTATAACTGATGGCTCAGATTAACGCGGGTATTATAACGTTTCAATCCGTAATCGGGACCGACAAACATACTTTCCTGATCAAGGTATCCGCCCGATATAAGATAAGTCGTTTTGTCGTTACCTCCCGTAACCGATAGATTATGTGTCTGCACCGGCGCCGTATGGTAAATCAGATCAAGCCATTTATAATTAGGACCTCCGTTCCTGTAATAAGCAATATCTTCTTCCGTATATTTCGGCTTATTGCCTGAATTTGCTTGAGCTTCATTGGTTAATTCCGCAAAAAGCCACGAATCCACGACCTGAGGATAGGCAGTCGGATCCTGCCATCCCATGTTAAACTCGTAACTGATACGTTGCTTATCTTTAGAACCTTTTTTGGTTGTTATTAAAATAATCCCGTTAGAGGCCCGTGAACCATAAATAGCTGTCGATGCCGCATCTTTCAGTACGGAGATCTGTTCAACATCGCTGATAGCTACATTCTGTATATCGCCTTCGATCCCGTCAATCAACACTAACGGATCATTGTTATTCATCGTATTCAATCCACGGATATTGATGCTCGGACGACTTCCGGGAGCTGAGTTGGTTTGTTGTATGATAAGCCCGGGAGTTGTTCCCTGTAGCGCTTCCGATAGATTAATAACAGGCCGGTCAACCAGTTCCTTGTTATTTACACTGCTTACTGCACCGGTCAGATTGATTTTTTTCTGTGTGCCATAGCCTACAATCACAATTCCTTCCATATCAATAGCTTCCGGTTGGAGGAAGACATCGATAGTTGTACGGTTATTTACCGGTATTTCCTGCTTCCTGAACCCGATATAAGATACGACAAGCGTACTCTTTGCATCGGCAATAATAGAGAATTTTCCGTCCACATCCGTCATCGTAGTATTGGTAGTCCCTTTTACGGTAATTGTAGCGCCTATGGAGGGACTGTCATCTTTTTCATAAACAATACCGCCAATCCGGATTGATTGCGCACTCAGCTGTTGCGAAACAAAAGCCGAAAAAAGCATAAAAAGAAAAAATGTAATTTTGATTTTTCGTTCCATAAATATTGGATTTAGATTAATAATTTTGAATAATATTTTCAATTTGTTTCCATTTACCGGAATCATCATTGCGTTGTTTCATGCCGGGAGTTGACCGGCCGTTGAGTATATAATCCTGCATTTTTCTTCTGAGCTTCTCTACAATTACAGGATATTTATTTACAAGATTATCCGTTTCTCCCGGATCTTTTTTTATATCGTACAATTGCATATCGGGCAATGTGGCTATAAAATCCTCATCTTTAGGTAACGACGGATAACTCCATCCTCCTGATCCCGGACAGAATATCAGTTTCCAATCGCCTTCCCTGAGTGAAAAACTACCGTCGATGGAGTGATGAACAACATCTGTCCGTAATGATTTTCCTTCACCGGTTAGTACCGGCCAGAAGCTATAACTGTCTTCTCCTTCATTATCAACAGGCTTATATCCGGTCATTTGGGAAAATGTGGCGTAAAAATCGGTTAATGATATCAGGCTTTTTTCTATCCTGTTGTTATACTTATTTCCCCATGAAATAATCAATGGTATGCGGTGTCCGCCATCAAAAATATCCGATTTGGCTCCCCTGTATATGTAACTTGAATGATGTCCCTGTTTTTCCATATCGTCCATTCCCGCTCCACGATAGCATCCGTTATCACTCGTAAATACGACAATGGTATTTTCGTATTGCCCGCTGACTTTTAATGCGGAAATAATCTTCCGGACAGCATCGTCAACCATCATTACAAAATCTCCGTAGAGTGAAAGTCCCGATCTTCCCTCGAATTCTTTCGAAGGTAATATCGGAGTGTGGGGAGCAGTCAGCGGCAGGTAAAGGAAAAACGGTTGGTTATTTCCTTTCTGATTCGTAATATATTCAACAGCCCGCTGTGTAAAATTCGGCAAACAATCTTCAGGTTCAAAATCGGGAGCCTGCGGGCCTGAGCGAAAAAGCTTCAATCCTTTGTCTTCTTTCGATATACGGTTAGGGACTGCCGTCGGCATATTCTGTTCAACATAAACATAAGGCGGCATGTCGAGCGACGAAGCAATACCAAAAAAATAATCAAATCCTCTTGTAACAGGGCCATTGGATATCGGACGGGAATAATCGATTTCGTCACGATTTTCTTTTTTAGCCCACTCCCAGCCTAAATGCCATTTGCCTATACAGGCTGTAGTATAACCTTCTTTTGAAAGCATCGAAGCTAATGTCGTACGTTCAATAGAGATAAGCGGTTCGGAAAAACCATTTAAAACGCCTTGTTTTAAATGGGTGCGAAATGCATACCGGCCTGTCAGAATAGCATAACGTGAGGGTGTACTGACCGATGAGTTGGAATGGGCATCAGTGAACCGGATACCGTTTTTACTCATTTGGTCTATTGCCGGTGTTTTTATTTTTGAGTTTTCATTTAAAGCGGATACATCCCCATATCCCATATCATCTGCAAGGATGAATATGACATTCGGTTTTGTATTTTGAGCGTTGGACTCTGAAACAGGGAACAAAGCGAGACAATTTACTGTCAAGAGAATTTTAGATGCCGGATGTTTAACCATAGTGATGAATTTTATTTTTTTCCAAAAGTATGGATTATTCTAATCGTATTTGTGAATATAAAAGTGATGTAGTAAGATATGATATATTTATGGTCGTATTGTATTTGTTATTAGGGATTTAGTTTTTACCTTTGTAATAAAAAAGTAGTAGTGCGGAGAGAAAAATATTTTTTGAGACATAACCATTTATAACAATACGAGACGAATAAGCAAATGTAATTTTAAAATATTTATGAATAAAGTTCGGATGATTCAGATTGTTTGATTATCTTTATTGAAAAAATACCTTATAAAAAATACCGATCATGAAAGCGATAGTCCTTTTCATTGTTCTGCTTTTCGCAATGAGTTTTGATTGTATATCAAACACCCGGTTGGATTCATTATTTAAAGTATTGGACAGAACCATTGAAAATAAACCTCTGTACTCGGAGGTGAAGGAAAAACGCATTGATAGCTTAAAGCTTAAATTAAATAATCCACTCATGCCGGCAGATGAAAAAATATCCGTTGCTAAAAATCTATGTATGGAATATAATGTATATCGTACCGATTCGGCTCTTTTCTATTCCACCCTGATGGAATTATATGCTCAGCAGGCCGGAGACAGGGAAGGTTATACCGATTCGGAATTATTCCGGTCGCGGATATTCCGGACAATGGGATTGCTTAAAGAATCATCGGAGGTATTGGATAAAATTGATACTTTGAATTTGCCGCACGAATTAAAAACGACGTATTTATATACAAAGTTATCGGTTTACAATGCGCTCAGGGATTTTTCGAAAAACAATGAAGATAAGGAAATTTACGAAAATATGGCAAAATCATTACGGATTATCCTCCTGAAAGACGAAAATCTGTTACCCATCAATCATATTTATGTAAAAGCAGAACAGCTTATTATAGATAAGCAATACGATGAAGCTTTGAGCGAATTATTAGAGGTTTACGGTTCGATGAATCCTGAAAAACGGGAAGCCGGTATTCTGGCATACTCAATTGCTATTATTTATAAAGCAAAAAGAAATTTCGACATGGAACTGGAATATTTTGCCCGATCGGCGATAGCAGATTTGAAAAATGGAATTAAAGAATATGTTTCGTTGAGGCGACTTGCCTCATTGTTGTTTGAATATGGGGATATTGACCGGGCATACAATTATATGAAATGTTCCATGGAGGACGCCATTTTTTGTAATGCCAGATTACGGACACTTGAAGCATCCGAAATGTTTCTTATTATTGATAAATCTTATCAGAAAAAAGAAAAGCAGCAACACCGGATGGTTGTCATTTTCCTAGTGATTACATTGGGACTGTCTATTTCCATTTTTATGGCTTTGATTCATATTCGTAAGCAAAACAAGCGGCTTTCAGCAGCGAAAGACCAGTTGTCGGCATCCAATAATTCATTGAGGGAAACCAATAAAATCCTGTCGGACGCCAACACGATTAAAGTAGAATATATAGGACTTTATATCGAACATTTTTCAAATTATCTCTCTAAGATTAACAGCTACAAAATGAAAGCTCAGAAAATAGCAAAAACGAGCGGAATAGAGGCAATGGTATCATTCATGGAGTCATCATTAAATTCAAAGGAAGATCTGAAAGAGTTTTATCATAATTTCGATTCTACGGTCTTAAAACTTTTCCCTGATTTCATTGCAAAATTCAATTCATTACTTATTGAAGGCGAAAAAATTGTTCCCAAACCCGGAGAAGGACTCACTCCCGAATTGAGAATATTCGCTCTCATTCGTCTGGGTATTACAGATAGTATTAAGATTGCCCATTTCCTTCGTTATTCCGTTTCGACTATTTATAATTACAGAACAAAAATGCGAAACAAAGCGACCGGAGACAGGGATGATTTCGAAAATAAAGTTATGATGATCGATATTGATAAGCAATCTATTGATTCTGATATATTAAAAAAGGATATACTTTAGGCTATTAACATAAAAAATCCCAACTAATTCAGAAATGAATCGGTTGGGATTTTTTTTCATTTACCGGACAGCTTTCTTAGGCCATAGGCCTTATCTACTTCCAAAGCTTTTCCATTTCTTCCAATGACTTCCCTTTTGTTTCGGGAACCATTTTCCAGACGAATATCGCTGAAAGAACGGCCATTAGACCATAGATGCCATAAGTCATTCCACTGCTGTACGTCATCATCGGCGGATAAGTGGATGAAATCAGGTAATTGGCCATCCATTGCGCTGCTACGGCTATAGCCACTGCTTGTCCCCGGATTTTGTTAGGAAATATTTCGGCAATCAATACCCAGCAAATAGGTCCCCACGACATCATAAAAGAAGCCGTGTAGATAATAATAAATACCAAAGTACTGATACCGATAATATTATTGAAGGCCAGAATCGAAATTGCGAACATTCCGACAGCCATTCCTATGGAACCGGTAATCAATAGCGGTTTGCGTCCCCATTTATCGACAGTCAGGATGGCTAAAACAGTGAATATGACGTTTACCAATCCCATGATAATGGTTTGCATCATGGAAGCGTCCTTGGCAGCTCCCATGCTTTCGAAAATGCGTGGGGCATAATATAAGGCAACATTGATTCCTACAAATTGTTGAAAAACAGAAAGTAAAATACCAATAATAATAACTATTTTCCCATAAGCAAAAATATCCGATTTCGTTTTTTCAACAACGGTTTCTTTAATCTCTTTCAGAATTTTGTTTGCATTTTCCTTACTTCCGAATATTTTGGTTAATACGTCTAAAGCTTTTTCTTCCTTATTAGCTAAAGCCAAATAACGAGGCGTTTCGGGAACAAAGAATATCAATAATCCGAAAAGACCCGCAGGAATAGCCTCCGAAGCAAACATGTACCGCCAGCCGGCAGCATCTATCCATTCGATAGTTTGGCCTTTGGCAATGCCCCAATTTACAAAATACACGACCAACATACCGAAAATGATGGCAAACTGGTTGAACGAAACCAAACGCCCACGAATATCACTGGGAGCAATTTCTCCAATATACATCGGACAAACAGCAGAAGCCAATCCTACGCCGATACCTCCGATAATCCGGTAAAAGTTAAACATCCACAGCAACCCTATAGAAGGTTCGCCTTCTGTAAAGAACAATACTTCGGGGAAACCGGATCCTAAAGCTGAGATAAAAAACAAAATTGCAGCAACCAACAAGGAGTTTTTACGTCCTAACCGATTGGATAACAATCCTGACATTGCCCCCCCGATAATACATCCGATTAAAGCGCTCGAAACAGTAGCTCCATGCACAAAAGCGCTTAATCCCAGCGGTTTAGTCAAATAGGCTTCGATTGATTTTTCCGCACCCGAAATGACGGCCGTGTCATATCCGAAAAGCAACCCTCCAAGCGTAGCCACTAACGTAATTCCAAATATATATCCTGTATTATATTGTTTTCCCATATCAAATATACATGTTTAGAAGGGCTTCGTAAAGTTCTTGTTTTCCACTGATTTGCTTGGGTTCGGCTGCTTGTTTTGCATATGTTACCAAATCTTCCAACTTCAGTTTACCGCTTTCAAATTCTTTTCCTTTACCCGAATCAAAAGAAGCGTAACGGTCTTTCAACATTTTGCCGTATGGTGATTCGTTCAAGAAAGCGGCGGCATTTTCCAATGCACGAGCCATCACGTCCATTCCGGCAATATGAGCGATAAAAATATCTTCCAAATCAGTAGAATTACGGCGCGTTTTCGCATCGAAGTTTGTTCCGCCATTGCCGAAGCCATTGTTACGAATAATGTGTATAAAGGCCTGGATCAGTTCAAACTGATCAATCGGGAACTGGTCTGTATCCCAGCCGTTCTGGTAGTCGCCGCGGTTGGCGTCGATAGAACCCAGCATACCGGCATCCACTGCGCAAGCAATTTCGTGTTCAAACGTATGACCGGCCAAGGTTGCGTGATTCACTTCGATGTTGATTTTGAAATCCTTGTCCAAACCATAGTGGCGCAGAAAACCAATGACGGTTTCGGTATCGAAATCGTATTGGTGTTTGGTCGGTTCCATCGGCTTCGGTTCAATCAGGAAAGTACCCTTGAAGCCTTTTGCACGGGCATAGTCGCGGGCGATGGTTAGCATTTGAGCCAAATGTTCCTTTTCGCGCTTCTGGTCGGTATTCAGGATGGAAGCATAACCTTCCCGTCCGCCCCAGAATACATAGTTCGTTCCGCCCAATTCAATAGTTGCATCGATAGCGTTTTTGATTTGCACGGCGGCGCGAGCCACTACGTCAAAATCAGGATTGGTAGCCGCTCCGTTCATATAGCGCTTGTTACTGAATACATTAGCGGTCCCCCACAGTAGTTTGATACCTGTTTCGGCTTGTTTTTGTTTGGCATACGCCACGATAGCTTTCAGGTTGGCTTCGTATTCTTCGATAGTAGCCGCTTCGTCAATCAAGTCCACATCGTGGAAGCAATAGTACTCGATACCGATTTTTTGCATGAACTCAAAACCTGCATCCAATTTGGCTTTCGCTTTGTCCAAAAGCGTTGCGCCTTCATTCCATGGGAAAGTCTTGGTTCCCGGTCCGAATGGGTCGCCTCCTTCGGCGCACAAGGTGTGCCACCATGCCATCGAAAATTTCAACCAGTCTTTCATTTTCTTTCCATTGACCAATTTTTCGGGGTCATAATAACGGAAAGCTAGTGGGTTTTTACCTTCTTTTCCTTCAAATTTGATTTTCCCGATTTCGGGGAAAAATTCTTTTGTTTTCATAAGATTATTGCTTTTTTATTTACTAATTAGTATTTATATGTTAATTATGAATTATTCATATGTACATAATTTGTTTTTATAAGGTCATATGGAACCGGTGCATGTTCACACGCTTGGGTGTTAATGAATCATACCGGTTTCATATACTTTTTTATTTCTTGTAATTCCGTTTTCATTGAACGAATCAATTGAAAAATAATACTTTGAATCTCGATTGAAATATCCGGCTTCGAGTTGGGTGTCGCCCATCACCATGGTTGAATTTCTCAATTCGTTTTTATCTGTTCCCCAATGAATAATGTAGCCGGTAGCGCCTTCTGCCGCATCCCACGAAAATTCGTAGCGGCGCAAGTCTTTTTCCCGCAAAACATTCAGCTTAGCGACCGCTTTAGGCGCTTTACCATTACCTTTGCCAAAGACGCGGAATCCTGTCAGCGAAAATTTTCCCGGTACTTCGTGGGTATTGGTAATTCTCAGGTAGCGGACAGTTACCGGCTTGCCCAATACTATAAAATCGTGAGGCTTATCTTCCTTGTTGTCAGCCTTGTCGATGAGTTTTGTCCATGTTTTTCCGTCATTCGAGGATTCAACGATATATTGGTAATTAAAATAGGTCTGGAATCCGCGAATTTTAAACTCATGGTCGGCGAAGTTGATTTGGAAGGCATTGATACGCAACGGATCACCCAAATCAATCTGAAGCCATTCGCCTGCATTTCCCGTTTCGGACGACCAAAATGTTTCTATCATTTCGTCAACGGCTTTTTCAGGCTCGCAACCTGCCAGACCAGATGAAGCGACAACTGGCTTCCGGTACGACAGCAGGTTCCAGTTTTTGGAGAAATCGCTGTTAGAGAAATCAACCTTTTTCTGCGGAACCTCAAACGGATAGTCGGTGAAAACCGTGTGGGCGTAAATATGTCCCGATTTGGAGAAATATACGGGGAATAACCCCAACCGCCTTTCAAACATGTGCTTGACCGCGATGGTCATGGATGCAACGTGCCAATGGTTACCATACTTATCCTTGAACGTATGTCCGTGTCCGGCGCCGCCAATAAATCCGCCCGGTTTGAACGAAAACGGACTTGTTTCATCATAAACATAAGGGCCTAATGGCTTGTCCGACGTGTAGATACCGTCGCCGTAATTACGCCATTGCGTCCCCGGAGCGGCATACTGCAAATAGTATTTTCCGTTGTACCTTGTCATGCAGGGGCCTTCGTTGTAGCCTTTTTTGTTATTCTGATTTTTGTCGCCCGGCGCTTCCCAACCGTATTTTTCAAAATGATGCTCAATCAACGTTACCGGTTCACCCACTGCACTGAAACCATTTTCAGGTTCTATCCGAATGCCTCGTATCGGCTTTTTGTCCGAACAGCCCCAGTATAGATAAGTTTTTCCGTTATCATCGGTAAAAAAGGAGACATCATCAAGGCTTTCTTCTATCTGAGTAGAAAATTTTGCGTCAATCTCCACCCAGTTATCCGCATCGGGATTTTCGTTTCTGAAAACTTTCGGCGATTTTCCCGATCCCATGTAATATACGGCATCGTTGTAAATCAAAATAGTAGGTGCATAATTTTCGATGGTCGTGATGGTTTTGCAAGGGATGTACGTCCAATTCGCCAAATCGGTCGAACTCCAGTATCCTCCTGATTTAGAAGCAAATAAATAATACTTCCCTTTAAAATATTCGCAGACAGGGTCGGCCGCCTCACGCCCTTTGTCCTGCTTTTCAGGCGGATAGAAACGGTAATTCAGGTTCATCGGATTAGTCGTAATAACCTGCTGCGCAATAGTCTCTATCGCCGGAAGCAACAAAAACAAGCAACACGCGCCTATTTTCAATAGCATTCTACTCAGTTTTTTCATTCTTTTCATTCTTTTCATTCTTTTTATTTTAACAAACTTTTCCATTGCTCATACGCTTCCCTGTATTGCTGTTTTTGAGCAGTTTCAGGTTCTATTACCGCTAATTTTTCCAACGAAATAAAAGCTTCTTTGTTTGAGGCATAGATTCCGGCGCCTATTCCGGCGCCTTTAGCCGCTCCTGCAGCCCCATCCGTA
>BNXB01000022.1 GCA_025999255.1 Bacteroidia bacterium
AAATTGAGGCAAATCCCAAAGTACAATAAATTTCTTTGAGAGTCTCTAATAGGTCTCTGAATGTTTTGGAGAATAGTTGGAGAATGATAGCCCGAAATGTATTAAACGCAGTTTACCGGATGGTTACGTTGATGACAGGTATCGTAAGAAAGCTTTGATCATATCCAGTCAGTTGCCTGTCAGTGACTGGTACGCGGTCATTGGTAACGAACTGATTGCAGAAGCCTGCTTAGACAGAATCGTACATAAAGCAATCCGATTCCAGCTAAAAGGAGAGAGTCTGAGAAAAAAGTATTAATTTTACACCTGCCAACAAAAAAATGAACAAAAAGTGAACGGATATCACCGGAAAAAGTGAACGGATATCACCGGAATACGCAATTTGAAGGTTTGAGGAATTTCATTGAAGATACCCTGCATTCTCAATTTCCAAAAGAAAAGGTTTGCGTACCCAGAAGCGGCAAAGTATAAAATGTATGCGATTTCGGTGAAGCTACGGTAGATCAGCTTATTGGTAGCGAAGTTATTCCATATATTTCCGGGTTTTATTAAACTCTGCCATATCAATAGAATACAATCCGTTACTTGCTTCGTTGTTTTCGTTACTTACTTCGTTGTTTTCATTACTTGCTTCGTTGTTTTCCATTCCGCCAATAATATATAATTTCCCATCGGCATATACCATGGAAGCTAACGATACATTGATGCTTATCATATAGAAACCTTCCGTTTGCTTTGTTTTGGTATTATAAACCTGAATACGCGATCCGTCGAGAATGTATATTTTATGATCGTGAGCGACAATAGCCGCCCGGCCTACAGGATGTAACAATTTACCCTCATCCGTCCATTTTCCGGTTGCAATATCGTATGCTTCCATTTTGTCCAGTGCCGCATTTCTGAAGCCGCCTACAACATAAATAACAGAATCGATCAATACCGCTTGCGTCTCTTTCCCTTTCGGCATAACGCCCAGGTCATACCAATAACCCGACGACAAATTATACAAGTGCATTTTGTCGGAATATACCTTTTGCTCACTTTCATGTTTCCGGATAGAACCGCCCATTACTATAATGTTGTCTTTATACAACACGGATGCGAAATTAGCGGCCTGATGCGGATTCATTTTGTCAATTAAAACGGTGTCTCGTAAACGGTCGTACACATCGATGGTTTCAGCCAGATATTCGCGCCTTTTGTGCAATTGAAAGTTGCCGATAACTCCTCCCAATTGTGTGCCACCGATGATATAAAGCCGTCCGGATGCAGGGTGCAGGTGTATGCGATGATATGCCCGTTTTGTAAAGGACAGGGGACTTATTTCCCAGGTTCCTATCGCTATATCGTAACTCTGTAACCGGCCGTTGAATTGGAACCATACATTCCAATTTTTTTGATTTATAACTTTCACCTCATGGTTAACGGTTTCGTCTCCTCCGGCAATATAAATTTTCCCATTTGTTACCACTGCATCGCTTGCATACACTCCGACGGGCATGTTGGTCAACTTCTTACAATGAAGTTCGGATTGCAATTCCTGTGAGCCGGTTACTACTACATCCTGTAATTGTCGGACGTCCATTGTTAACTTTGCCGTGAAGTTATTACGTCTGAAGTCGGCATAACATACCCTTAACGTTAAATAACCTATATAAGAAATGGTTATTGTGTCGTTATCATGCAATGCCTCTTGCGGCAATAAGAACATCCCTTTTATGTCGGTAATAGCAACCGTTTTACCATTTATTGCAATAGTTGCACCGGCTAAAGGTTCCATGGACAGGCTATCCAATACAATTCCTTTGTTCTCTTGGGCTATGCCAACAAAACAAGAACAAAAATAAAACAACGTCAGCATGATGTATTTATTCATGATATCTGTGCAAAAATAAAATAAAGTAACATTGATATTTTTATAAATATATGAATATTAATTAAATAATTTTTTATTTTGTGTCGCTTCTTACTTTATCGGATATACCGGAAGATTAAAGCGATTTTTTAAAACTAAAAGCTTTCCTCGATTTTTGATGAAATACGTTCGATTTCATTACTTAATTTTTGTTCCGGCGGAATGATATTAAAATTTTCCCAGAAGTTAGGATCGTAACTGTATTTTGTTTCTGAAAAGATTTTGCTTGTCGGTAGGCTTTCTTTCGGGGAGAAAGGTTTTGTATCCGTAGTATCCACTTTGGACACCACCATCTCAAAAAAAGAATTGATGGTACTCGAACGATTGAAGAACCAACCTTTCTTCCTGATTGTAAAACTCAGATCCCCACGGATATAATGCAGGTAGTATTTTCCGGAGAATTCTTTATACGATACTGTATAAACAGCTCCTTTTGGGGTTATATCCATTCCTTTGCTTTGTTTGACGACCAATGATGATTTTGCTTTTTTTATGTATAAAGGATTGATTTCGAAATGAGCGCTTGACAGGACAGAATTTTCTGCGTCAATGTAAAGTTCTCCTTTATACAAGGGTTCCTTTGTTTCCGGTTTCTGTTCAAAAGCAATTACATGGGTAGGTTTAGAATCGATTGTTGTCATGTCGATCTTTGCATAGTTGTAGAGGGATCCTCCCTCTGTTTCGAGAAAATCAGGCAGATTTTTGATCAGATCAAGAAGCAGGGATGCACTGATTCCTGCTTTTAATTTCAAAAGAATGGAATCATTGATATTTTTATTGGAAATTTTTCTCATCTTCAATAATTTAACCTGATCATCTTTTTCCGAATAAAAAGGATGTTTGTATATGTTGAATACAGCCTCTGTAAGATTGATAAATCCGTTTTTATAGTCTATCCCCTCCCTGTAAAAAGCGGTAAAATGTAAGGGTTTACCGGAATAGTTTTCAGAACGTTTTTCCAGCATTTCATTGACAATTTTGAGGGGATTGACAATGTTAATGATAATTTCCTGAATAGAGACCACCTTGATATTGAGAAAAACATCCATATTTCCTTCCGTCAGTAATTCTACCGGAATATCCTTGGATTCGTAACCGACGTATGAAAACCGGACTGTCCCATATTTTAACGAATCGGGGATTTTCAGTACGAACTGCCCGTTTTGATTTGCAACGGTACCGATACTGTTATCGTTGAGGGTCACGGATGTGAACGGCAGCGGCTCAAAAGAATCCTGATCTTTTATTTCTCCTTCGATTTTAATGAAGGGTTGTTTGATGGAGTCGGTTTCCTGAACGGAAGGTATTGTTTTGGGCGCTTCGGTTGTTTCGGTATATAACAGGATATGATTACCGATTACTTTCATTTTCAGATCCGGTTTTTGAGTTACGTCCAGTATTGCCTGCTTCAAGGTATTTTTCCCTTTTTCTATTTTAGCTTTCTTATTATTATCCAGGGTTTTGTTGTTATAAATAAACAACATTCCGGAAGTTTCGGAAATAATATTAAGCATTTCATATACAGTACCTTTGGATTTGGGTAAACTAATCGCCTTGTTTAGAACCGGATCGTCTGGTACAATTGCCGACAGACAAAACGGGAAGAGGCAGAATATGCAAAATAGGATGCGTTTCATACCCCTTGGAAGATTAAGGTTTATAGATGTGAATTCCGTCGGATTTTTCTGTATATGAGAGATCCAGAGCAGTGCAAATTACTTTTATCATCGAATCGACAGATTGATTTTTAAATGTGACGGTTAATACCGGGTTTTTCAGGTTTTCGGATTCCAGTATAATATTGGTTCCGCTATTCTCTTTAATTACTTTCAGAATATTTTCCAGTGGTTCGTCTTTGAATTTTATTTTGGAAGTAAATTGAGAAAATTCTCCTTGAGTGTCTTTTTTAACAAGATTACTTCCTTCAAGGCTTACGGTTTCTCCTGCCGAAATCAGGATAGATTTTCCGTTCAATTTTTTTGTTACTTCTACCAAGCCATGTTTGACCGATAATTCGAATGGAAATTCCCCTTTATTGGTGTGGATCCGGAAAGTTGTACCAAGGACTTTGACCAGAACATGTTCCGTTTCAACCAGGAATGGCCTTTCCGGTTCTTTACTGACATCAAATAAAGCATCTCCTTCAATTTTTACCCTTCTTTCGTCTTCCGGGAAGAGATTAGGATAATAAACGGATGTACTCTCCGCCAGATAGACGGTAGAGCCATCTTCTAAAGTCGTTACGAGAGTGGTTCCCGGATCGTTGTTGGTTTTCGACAATAAGTTATTTTTTTGTTGGTCGGATAACATGAAAATCCCGGTACCGATAAGAATACACAGTAATAAGATTGCTGCTGCCGGAAATAAGATTCCTGTTACCGGATTCCGGAATCTAATCCGGTACGCAAGTTCTTCCGGAATTAAATTTTCTTGTTCCAATCGGTTATATAAAATCTTCCAGGCTTCATCTTTGTTTATTACATTCATTTGTTCATTCGATTTTTAGTTTTCTCAATTCTTTGAGAGCTTTTGTCATTTCCGCTTCGATTGTTTTGGTTGAAAGATTCAATTTTTCTGCAATTTCAGAATATTTTAATCCTTCAAACCTGCTCATCGTAAAGATTTCCCTGCGGCGTTCGGGTAAATCATTCAATGCCCTATCGATTCGTTCATTCAATTCTTTGTATTCCAATTCTTCTTCCGGGGAAGGGAGATTTGTCTTATCGGACTTTATGACCGATTCTTTATAATTTTGCTTTATATGCAAATGTTCCAGATATTGCAAAGAGTTATTTCGGACAGCCCCATAAAGATAAGCTTTTACCGAAAATGTGATTTCGAGATTTTCCCGGCCTTTCCACATTTTGTAAAATAGTTCCTGAACAATCTCTTCAGCCTCCTCTATTGTTCCTACATATGTCAATCCATACCGGCAAAGACCTTCATAGTAGCGTTTGAAAAGCGTTTCGAACGCTTTGATTTCGCCACTTCTTATCCTTTTCAATATCAGATTATCTTCCGCCACTTTTTTTTAATTGACAATTGATAATTGACAATTGACAATTAATATAACACATGTATTTTAATTCTCTTTATTATTAATTGTCAATTATCAATTGTCAATTGTCAATTATCAAAGTAACCAAATTTTTGCCAAAAAACCGCCTAATTGTATCCTTTTTTTAGTTTATTAACAGCAGACTCGAGCGATTCGGTCGGTTCAATGATGTTATAGGCGCCCCAAAAATCTTCATCATAGAAATTCATTACCTTATCACTCAGGGAATTATTAATGTTAAACGCATCCTTTCGGGGGATAGTGATGACATTATCCGTTTGGTTGTCGGTCACTACCATCTCGCTCAAAACCTCATAATTGGTTGAAAATAGCCTGCGTTTCCAGTCACACTTGAATTTGATTTCACTACGGATATAGTTCAGGTAAGTAACGCTATCGCGTTGCTTGTATGATACGATATAGGATACCTCTTCCGGTTTGAAACGTAAACCGGCGGGTTTCTTTTTCAGAATCATCCCGGTGGCTTTCGTTCGGTCTTTCATATCCAGATTAAATTCCGCCCTCGTGAATGCCAGTGTTTCGGTATCGATGAAAAATTTTCCGTAATAGAGTGCATAAGGGAGATTTACCCCCAGGGGTTCGAATTTGACTACAAAATGGGGTCTGTCGTTAATCATAGTCATATCAGCCATACTGAACTTGAAATAAGCTATGGATTCTTTGTCCAGCAATATATCCGGATTTTTAACAATATCGGTCAGTATGGAGAGATTTGGTCCTCCGACAAGTTTTACTGCCAGGGTATCGCTTTTCTTCGTACTTAGAAGTTTACGTCCTTTGAGTATTTGTACCCGGTCGTAAACAACATTTTCATCGTATGGCGTTTTATATACCTGAATAACAGCTTCGGCAATGTTGATATAGTTCCTTCTTTTTTTTGTCGTTTCACGATAGAATCCTGTCAAAAGATTCGGATATTTACTGTAATTTACCGGGATTTTGTTGATTGCTTCTTCTATGAGCTTTCCCGGTTCCCAACTTCTGACAACGATTTCCGGTAATTCTTTAGGTTTGCCTGTCATGTAAAATGTTTCATTAAAAACATTTTTGCCGGTTACCGGAAAACGACTGTTATAGAAACCGACACATGAAAATTCAATATTTGTAGCGTTGACGGATTCATTGATTTTCAAAGAGAATTCTCCATCTTCATTGGTAATGGTGCCAACATTTGTGCCGGGAACAGATACATTAACATATTCCAATTTTTTGTTATTGGACTTATTTTTTACAATTCCACTAATGATAAAGTACTTACCATTTTCTCCGTTTGTATAGTTCTGAGATTGTACCGGATGGGAGAGTAATCCCATAACGATTGTCAATAATCCCAATATAGGGTATTTGAATTTTGTTTTCATGATTTGGCTGTATTTATGTGTTATACTTCCTGTTTTAATATAAGATGGTTGAGGAAGAAAATACCCTATTTTTTAATTGAAGGTTTTACGTTATACCGTTGTCCGTTTTACATTTATCGTGCGTAAGCCCGACGTAAAACGTATAATGTACAGCGTATGACTTTTCCCAGAAGGTTGTCTTTTATAACCAGGGGATAATCTTCCCGGAATGCGCCGAATCCTTCATAAAACCGGGCGATATTAGGAATGGATGAACCTTCGAAATCAAGAATTAATCCGGAAGTTGCATGATGATGAATAAACCTGTCGATTAAAAAAGACATGCTTTGTTGTTTACGCCCTTGAGGGGTAGAAACCGGAACCATATAATAAACACGATTTTTCCAGTAAAGAAAAAATACACAGGATAAAATATCTCCGGAATTATTCCGGACATTCCAAATTTCTGTTTTGGCATTTCTACCGGCAGATTCGATTATTTTTTTTAATAAAGGTAATAGTTTGATAACCGGTCTTTCAGATGCATTACGGATTAAGACGTTAACGTATGTATCCGGTTCTGTGGAGTGAAAAACCTGTAAATTCCCGGTTTCGGATTTCCTGATATTCCGTTGACAATTGGTTTTGTATTTTTTTCTAATCTGTTCGTAAGATTGACCCATATCCAGAAGGTAATTCTGCTGTAACCGGGCTTTTTGATTTTCAAATACATTGCCCGAATTCAGCTGAAGTCGATAGTAAAAATAGGAAATATGTTCAATAAAGCCTGTGATTATTTTTTCTTCTACCGGAATAGCTGAGAATATCCCAAGTTGCTGGCAAAAAGAAGGTTGTATGGAGTATGACAGTCCGGATTTCTTTTTCACAGGTATGGGCATCACTATTCCGTAATCTTCTGTTGCAAGCAATTCCCAACCCGGAGATACGGTGTCCAGGTACCAGGACATCGCATAAACAGTACCTTGCAATGATTTTAAAATACATTCGTCATAAGCAGGCTTGTCTATTTCATGATGTTTGAAATGGATGATCTTCATATCTTTAATCCATTCAGTATCTTGATATACAATTCGATCGCTTCACGAATCTCCGATTTTTCGATGAATTCGTCCGCTGTGTGTGAACGGGCAGACAATCCCGGCCCTATTTTCAAAGTAGGAAAAGGCATTAGAGCCTGATCCGAGAGGGTAGGAGACCCGAAAGGTTCTCTTCCCAACAGTTTGATTCTTTGTACAACCGGATGCTTTTCCGGAATAGAGGAAGAATTCAACCGGAAAGACCGGGCATGAACTTCACAGTTGCAGTTATTTAGAATGAATTCAAATAACTCGGAATTGCCGTAACATTCGTTCGTACGCACATCAACCGTAAATTTACAACAATCCGGAACTACATTATGTTGAGTTCCTGCTTCTATCATGGTTACAGACATTTTTACCTTACCCAGCCATTGACTTTCCAGAGGAAATTGGTGGTTTCTGAACCAATCGATAGCCGGAAGAGATTTGTATATCGCGTTCTCTCCTTCATCTCTGGCGGCATGGCCGGATTTTCCATGAACAACACAATCCAATACCATCAGACCTTTTTCTGCAATCGCAGGCTGCATATTGGTCGGTTCGCCTACCAGCCCGAAGGTAACAGAAGGCAGAAGAGGGATTACGCTTTCTACTCCTCCCTTTCCTGATATTTCTTCTTCGCAGGAAGCCAGAAAAATCAAGTTATACGGTTGTTCCGAAGAACTCAGGAAAATAAATGCATGTAACAGGGAAACCAGGCTGCCTCCTGCATCGTTGCTCCCTAGTCCGTATATTCTTCCATCCTCTTCCATTGGGGAATAAGGGTCACGGATCCATCCTGCGACCGGTTTGACGGTGTCGATATGGGAGTTTAAAAGAACAACGGGGAGGCCTTCCCGGAATTTTGGAGGAATCGCCCAGCAATTATTCCCGGAACGGCGTACTGTTAAACCCTTTGCCTTCATATATTCCTCTAATAAAGAAGAGGCGGCATCTTCTTCTTTACTGAGGGAAGGAATTGAAATCAGATCTTTCAGCAAATCAATGCTGTCATAATACAAACTATCAAGGTTCATATTCTTAAAAGTTTATGCAAAGTTAAAAATAAAAATAGTACTTTTGTCATTTTATAATATATGAAGTATAGCTTTTTATCAGAAATCGTTCATCGGAAGGTGAAGGAATCAGGAGTGAAGGAGGCATTAAAGGTACGCAATAAAGTATCGAAAAAATGGGAATCGGTTTCCTGGAATTCTTTTTCGGATAAAATCAAAATGACGGCTTACGCTCTTTATCGCTATGGAATCAGGGAACAAGACTGTGTAGGAGTTTATGCCCAGAATTTTGCAGAATGTTTTTATATCGATTTTGCGGTTTTTTCCAATAGGGCTATTTCTGTTCCGATGTACGCGACATCATCTATCCCTCAGATTACTTATATCATTGACGAAACCGAAATGTCTCTTCTTTTTGTAGGCGAGCAGCAACAATACGACAATGCCAGGGTAGTTCAGAAAAACAGTCGTTACCTGAAACAATTGGTATTGATCGATAAAGATATTCGGAAATCGAAGAATGACACAACTTCTGTTTATTTTGACGATTTTATCGATAAAAATCTGGTTTCCGGGAAGGAAATTGAAGAAATAGAGAAACAATTAAAGAATACGGAGGATACCGATGTGGTACACATCATTTATACCTCCGGGACTACAGGAGAACCGAAAGGGGTGATCCTGACCCAGGAAAATTATCTGGCGGCTTTGAAAATTCATGATATCCGGTTGCATTATTTGCCCGCCGGATTTGTGTCGATGTGTTTTTTACCGCTCACTCATATCTTTGAAAAAGCCTGGTCGTTTTTGTGTATTCATTGGGGATGTACGCTGGCGATTAACCGGGATCCTAAAGAAATCCGTGAGACAATGAAAGAAGTTCGTCCCGAAGCGATGTGTAGTGTTCCTCGTTTCTGGGAAAAAATATATGCCGGGGTTCAGGGAAAAATAGATAATCTTCCTTTTGTGTTCAAATGGTTATTTAATGATGCCGTTGAAACAGGAAAACGCCATAACCTGGATTACCGGAATAGGGAACGGAAAGCTCCCTGGTGGCTTCGTCAGAAATTCCGGTTTTACGATAAATTTATTTTTAACCGGATAAAAAAAGAGATTGGTCTCGAAAATGGGCTCATATATCCTTGTGCAGGAGCTGCCCTTTCGGATGATATCAACATTTTTATCCAATCGATTAATATTCCCCTTGTTTACGGATATGGATTGACGGAAACAACAGCAACGGTCAGTTGTTTTCCAAAGACCGGATTCAAAATAGGGACAACAGGTAAGGTGATGCCTGAAGTGGAAGCGCGTATTGGTGAAAATGATGAGATTCAGGTAAAGGGAATGAGTGTCACGAAAGGCTATTACAAGAAACCCGAAGAAACGGCTAAGGCTTTTACCGGAGACGGCTGGTTCCGGACTGGTGATGCAGGGACTTTGACCGACAATAACGAATTGACAATCAGGGAACGTATCAAAGACCTGTACAAAACATCCAATGGTAAATATATCGCTCCTCAACAGTTGGAAACCCGTCTGGCCGGAGATAAGTATATCGAAACGGCGGCTGCCATAGGCGATCAGCGTAAATATGTTACCGCCTTGATTGTCCCGGATTTCACTGAATTGGAGAAATATGCGGAAAAACATCTGATTACTTATGATTCGCTTGAAGATCTTTGTAATAATCATCTGATACTCTCGCTGTTCAAATTGAGGATTGATAGTATGCAAAATGAATTTGCCAGTTATGAGCAAATTAAGAAATTTGTTATCTTACCGAAAGCTTTTTCCATCGAATCGGGCGAATTGACAGATACGCTGAAAGTAAAACGGGCATTTATTGAAAAGAAATACAAAGATATCATTGATTCGATGTATGAATGAGAAAAACGTTAAAAAATGTTAAAAAATATTATTTTTGTGCGAAAATTCAACCATGAGCGTAACAATTTTAGGTATAGAGTCATCTTGTGATGATACTTCCGCTGCTGTGATTCGGGATGGCATTATCCTGTCGAATGTAATTGCAGGGCAAAAAGTACATGAAGCGTATGGGGGTGTTGTTCCCGAATTGGCTTCAAGGGCTCACCAGCAAAATATTATTCCTGTGGTTCACGAGGCTCTGAAGCAGGCGGGTATCGGAAAAGAAACCCTTGATGCTATTGCTTTCACCCGTGGTCCCGGTTTGCTGGGTTCATTACTGGTTGGTACATCCTTTACAAAAGGTTTGGCTACTGCGTTGGAGATTCCCATGGTCGAAGTCAATCATTTACAGGCGCATGTGTTGGCTCATTTTATCAAGGCGGACGAATCGGATACAAAGCATCCCGCATTTCCTTTTCTGTGTTTACTGGTATCGGGTGGGAACTCTCAAATCATTTTAGTAAGAAATTGGAATGATATGGAAGTCATAGGGCAGACCATCGATGATGCTGCGGGTGAGGCTTTCGATAAATGCGCTAAAGTCTTAGGTTTAGGTTATCCGGGTGGGCCTATGGTGGATCGCTTGGCGAAGGAAGGAGATCCGATGGCTTTTCGACTCAGTAAGCCGGTAGTGGCAGGATATGATTATAGTTTCAGCGGATTGAAAACATCTTTTCTTTATCTGATCAGGGATGCTTTGAAAGAAGATCCTGATTTTATTGAAAAAAGGAAAAATGATCTCTGCGCTTCTTTACAATATACCGTTATTGAAGTCCTGATGGATAAGTTGCGGAAAGCTGTAAAAGACCTGAAAATCCGGGAAGTGGCTGTTGCCGGAGGAGTTTCGGCAAATTCGGCTTTGAGAAAAGCATTTGAAGAACATGCCGAAAAATATCGTTGGAATATTTATATCCCTCCGTTTGCCTATACAACCGATAATGCCGCCATGGTTGCCATGAACGGTTATTTTAAATATCTGGATAAAGATTTTTCTTCAATGGATATTGCTCCGTTTTCAAGGGTGGTAATTTAATTCGTTAAAAAGTTTATTTTATTGGAAAAATGTTTATTTTTGCATCAAATAATTTATAAACTAATGCTATTTGATAATGAAAAAAGATATTTTGTTTGTTGTATGCCTTGTGGCTGTATTTCTTCCGTTTGTATTATCTCCGGACTTGTATCATTGGTATAAAGTATTCAATGCTCAACATGCCTTTGTAATGGCATTTTTTAAGTTTGGTATTTTATCGACCATGGGAGAAATGCTTGGCTTAAGAATTAAAACCGGACATTATAACGAATCGGGATTTGGAATTTTGCCCCGGGCTATGGTTTGGGGATTGTTGGGTGTATGGATTGCTATCGCAATGAAGACGTATGCCGGCGGAACCCCTGCAATAGTTGAATATCTGGGAATAAAAGGAACTGTTGCCGCAATGGCAGGAATTTTTACCTGGCAGAAATTACTGGGGGCATTTTCCATCAGTTTGATGATGAATACTTCTTTTGCACCCGTTTTTATGACAATACATAAAATCACAGATACTCATATCTTGAATAATGGAGGTAAATTTTCCTGTTTACTGAAGCCAATACCTTTCGGTACCTATCTGGCCAACCTGAATTGGAAAGTGCAATGGGGATTTGTTTTTAAAAAGACTATTCCGTTTTTCTGGATTCCTGCGCATACAATTACTTTTATTCTTCCTGTCGATTTTCAGGTGTTATTTGCCGCAGTTTTGGGAATCGTGCTCGGAGTATTACTGGCAGTTGCTGCAGTTAAAGGAAGGAAATAACACATGCTACCAAGGGTCTCCAATGAGTAAAACTGCCCGTAAAAACAATGGACTTAATGATCAGACTTTTCCGATAGTTCCAGCCAATGCATGGTCTTCTCATCGATTTTGTCTATAAGTTGTGCTATTTCATTCGATTTTATCAATAACTCTTCCGGTGATAGGAGTCCGGACGATAGTTCTTCTTCCAGAGTTGCTTTCAAGGTCTCTAATTCGGGAATTTCTTTATCTAATTGTTCAAATTCCCGTTTTTCATTGAAAGATAGTTTTTGTTGTGCCGGTTTGTTGTTTCTGACCGATTGTTTTTTATTTCCGGCCTGGGTATTGGATCGGTTATCCGTTGTTGCCTGAACGGTTTGGAGTTCTTTCCATTCCCGGTATTGCGTATAATTGCCGGGAAAATCTTTGATGTCTCCGTTTCCGCTAAAAACCAGCAGATGATCTACTATTTTATCAATAAAATACCGGTCGTGAGATACTACGATAACGCATCCCTTAAATGAAGCCAGGTATTCTTCCAGTACATTTAAGGTGATGATATCAAGGTCATTGGTAGGTTCGTCGAGTACCAGGAAATTCGGATTCCGGATCAGAACGGTACATAGATATAACCTGCGCTTTTCTCCTCCACTGAGTTTGTGGACAAAACTATATTGTTTTTCGGGAGAAAACAGGAAATGTTGTAAAAATTGTGAAGCCGTTAGTTTCTTTCCATTTCCCAGGTCGATAACTTCTGCTATATTTTGGACGACATCCAATACTTTCATTTGTTCGTCGAATTGCAAACCATCCTGGCTGTAATAACCGAAATTTACGGTTTCCCCGATGTCGAAACGCCCTTTGTCGGGTTCTGTTTCTCCCATCAGCATTTTGATAAAAGTGGACTTACCGGTTCCGTTGTTACCGACGATTCCCATTTTTTCGTACCGGGCAAAGACATAGTCAAAATCTTTAACTATTTGCAGATCTCCATAGTTTTTGGAGATACCTTTTGCTTCGAAGATTTTATTCCCGATGTACGATGCTTTTACGTCCAGTTTGACATCACCTTGTGTAATTCCCTGTTTCACTTTATCTTCCAAATCATAAAAAGCATCGATACGCGCTTTGGCTTTTGTCGCCCGGGCCTGAGGCTGGCGGCGCATCCAATCCAGTTCTTTACGGAACAGATTGTTGGCGCGCTCCGATTCCAGGTTTTGGTTATCCATGCGTTCCTGACGTTTTTCCAGGTAATAGCTGTAATTGCCTTTGTATTGATAAAGTTGTCGATTGTCAATCTCGATGATTTCGGAACAGACCCTATCCAGGAAATACCGGTCGTGTGTGACCATCAGCAGGCTCCTGTTGTTACGGTTCAGATATCCTTCCAACCATTCAATCATCTCGAGATCAAGGTGGTTGGTCGGTTCGTCGAGTATCAGGAAATCAGGATCCGTCATTAAGACAGAAGCCAGAGCAACCCGTTTGAGTTGTCCTCCCGATAATTCCTCTACTTTTTGATCGTAGTCATTGATCTTGAAACGGGAAAGCATCTGTTTTGCCTGGAGTTCATAACCGTCTTTGGAGCAGGCTTGTAGTGCGGTTAAGCCTGGTGCAAATGAAGGATTTTGTTCCAGGTAAGCGATACGTAAATCGCGGCGGTAAACGGTTGATCCGGAATCGTAATCTTCTTTACCGGTCAGGATATTCAACAATGTGGTTTTTCCTGTTCCGTTTTTGGCTACCAGTCCGGTACGCTGACCTTCGGCGATTCCGAAAGAAATGTTCTCGAATAATATCAAATCACCGAAACTTTTGCTTAATCCGTCAACCTGCAGATAACTGACCATCCCTTTGTATTATAGCTTTATTGTTATTCCGTTATAAAAATCCAGTATTTTAGTACGGAAAATATAATCGTATTTAGCTTGAATCTGTTCCGATTGGCTCTGAATCAGTTTGGTTTTAGCTTCGTTGAATTCATATACGGGTGATTTCCCTATTTCGTAACGTTCCTGAGCATATTTGAACGCTTCGGTAGTAGCAATGACGGCCTGTCCTGATGCCCGGTATTTTTCCTGGGAGGCAGTGGCATTCAGATAAGCTGTTTGAATTTCTTTGTATAATGTTTTCTTTGAGTTATCCAATGTGAGCTGTTGATTCTGAATATTCAGTTTAGCGGAACGTACCTGGTTGCGTACCTGAAACCGGTTGAAAATAGGAATATTAAGGCTAAGTCCGATACTTTCTCCGGCGTTGTCTTTGAATTGATCGGAAAACGATTTATTGCGCCAGACATAGCTCGTTGACGGGTCTTCACCTCCAATCACTTCCCCTTCCATGGAGTGATTGTAATAATAACTGTTCCCGTACGACATGCTGAGGTTCAATTTCGGATAATATCCCGACTGGGCAATTTTCAGGGACTTTTTTGCACTTTCCAGTCTTATTTCCTGTTCCTTTATTACCGGTTTCACTGTGATGGCATTGGAATATATCACATCCGGAGGCAATACGCTTTTCATGTATTCTTCTACAACATTTTCAATCACAGGCGATTCGATGTCGAAAGAAGATGCCCGTTCCAACTCCAGGCTTTGTGCCAGATCCAATAGTGAAAGCTCCAGCGTATTTTTTGCCTGTATCACGTTTACTTTGTCTTTGGCTACTTGCGCTTCAATATCCAGAAGTTGCGAAGACGGGACTTTCCCGACTTCAACCATCGTTTTGGTACGTTCTACCTGCAATGCGGACAAGGACAGTTGTTCTTCATTGACTTTCAATATTTCTTTATTGAATAATACTTGTAAATACAGGGATGCAATGTTGAGGGACAGATCTTCCTTGGCGCGCTCCAGTTGTTGGGTTGCCGCTTCAAGATCCAACTTGCTTTTTGAGATCTGGTTGCTGATTTGGAATCCTGTAAAAATAGGCGTTGAACTCGAAATATTCAAATTGGAATTGGATAGAGTCTGGCTTTCATAAAGCCCTGTGGAAGTCTGGCCGCGTCCGAAGCTCCAGTTCTGTCCGATTCCGGCATTCAGATTTGGCAACCGGCTCATTTTTGCAGTGTTGACGTCTATTTCTGCGTTTTCTCTCTGAACCTGTAATTGTTTGATGTTCAGATTGTGTTCTATTGCATGGTTGATACAGTCTTCCAACGTCCATTTTTTTGAATCCTGGGCGTACACACCTGTAAAGGACAATGCGGACAGGATAAGACAAACTATTTTTCTCATATGTAAATGTTTTTAAATCTTATTTCGTTGGATTTTTCGATTTCGGATCGATGATATTTCCCCTGATTTTATCAGTGAGGGTGATACCTTCTCTGATTTCCATTTTAATACCATCCGATAATCCTACTTTAACGTATTTGCGATCAAAAGTTTGTTCGGGAACTTCGGTTTTTACCACGTAAATGAAGGCCGAGTCATTGGAAAATTCCACGGAGCTTTCCGGAACAGTAATTACACTGTCTGCTTTTTCAAGTACAATCTCGGCGTTAGCGCTGTATCCCGCTCTGACATAAACGCTATCGGGAATTTTAGCTGCAGCTTTCAACTCAAAAAGAATAGCTCCGTTTTCTTCCACTCCTTTTGGAGCAACATATTCCAGGATTGCTGTGAATTTTTTACTGTTTAATGCTCCGATAGTTAATGTGATAGGCATCCCCTCTTTAACTTTTCCTACTTCTGTTTCATCCAGTTTCCCTTTGAAAATCATATCTCCCATATCAGCTACGGAGGCAATAGTTGTTCCGTCGTTGAATGTGTTGGCCTGGATTACAGAATTTCCCGCTTTAATAGGAACATCCAGAATCATCCCTGTAATGGTAGAGCGGATTTGAGTATTACTCAACTGGGCAAATTTCTTGGAAATACCGTCTTTTACGATATCTAAAGCATCCTGAGCGTTTTCACGTTCTTCCACCGCTTTTTTATAAGTAGCTTCCGATGCTTCAAATTCACCTTTCGAAATTACTTTGTTTTGATATAATTTTGTCTGACGGTCAAATTCCAGTTTTGCCTGGGTAAGATTGATATCGGCTACCTTCAGTCGTGATTCGGCAGAGTTTAGCTGTCCCATTTCCGGAATAACTTTTACTTTGGCAATGACATCTCCTGCTTTGATCATTTCTCCTGCTTCTTTCAAAACTTCCGAAACAATTCCTGAAATCTGGGGTTTAATGAGGATCTCATCACGGGGTTCTACTTTCCCGGTCGCTACGGTTTTATTCTCAATAGACCCTTTCTCAGGAGTAATAATTTCATATCGGACTACGGTAGGACGTGACTTTTGCCAGAGAAACATAAATGTTCCCAGTACCACCAGACCGATGAAGACAAAAAGGATGATTTTACCTACTTTTTTCATAATGCTTCTTCTTTATTATTGTTTATTATATTATTTTCATTTCTTTCATTTATCCTCCTATTCCTCCCTGATAGCATCAATCGCCTTGATTTGCAATGCCCTCTGTGCGGGTATTGCTCCTGCCAGTAATCCGCAGATAAGCAATACAACCATAGATATTATTGCCGTATTGAACGGCACTACCGGGTCTCCGAAAAATACGTGTCCTTCTGTTGCTGCGGCTTCAATACCTGCACCCACGGCTCCCAGAATTCCGACTCCCAGACAGAGGCCTAGAGTTCCGGCCATAGCCGTTAACACGAGACTTTCGGATAGAACTTGCTTCATAATGACTGAAGGTTTGGCTCCTAAAGCCCTTCTGACGCCAATTTCACGTGTGCGCTCCTTTACAGTTACCAGCATGATATTACTGACGCCAATCACGCCGGCAAGTAATGTTCCCAAACCCACTACCCAAATAATAATACCGATTCCCAGGAACAAATAATCAAAAATCTGAAATTGCTTTTGAAGATTGAACGATCCGACCGCTTTGGTATCGTTGGGAGCAATGTCGTGCTGGACTTTCAGTACTTCGATGATCCGTTTTTCCAATTCTTCCGCCGTATATCCTTTTTTTGCCGTAGCGCCGAACATGTGTACCGCATCGCCGTAGTTACTGATTTGCTGTAAGGTTGTGAATGGTATAACTACCCGTTCGGACGATCGTCCACCTATGCTGATGTTCGAAACCCCTGCCGATACGCCGATCACCTGATAATAAATGCCATTGACACGGACATAGTGTCCTACCGGGTTTTCCCCTCTCTTGAAGAGTTCCGTATATACATCCGTTCCGAGTACGCAAACTTTCCGTTTATTGAGAATATCGACTTCATTGATGAAGCGTCCGAATTTCATTCGCTGCTGTTCGATTTTCAGATAATCAGGATAATAACCTATGACCCCAAAGCTCCCCGCCTTATCGTCCCTGGCGACATTATTTGTCCCGCGAGGGCCCCAAATCGTCGGAGATATAGCATCCAGTTCCTTGATTGATTTTTTTATAGCGACAATGTCCTGATTACGTATATTCCATTTACGTCCTTTTCTAAAACCTTTATACGGCTCGCTGGTTAATTCGTCGAAAAAGAAACAGGAATTTGTTGCGAATCCGTCGATTCCCTGCATCATTCCTGATTGTAATCCTTTTCCTGCTCCAAGCATGATGACGAGCATAAATATACCCCAAAATACACCGAACCCGGTCAGTACGCTCCTGAACTTGTTACGGGTGATGGTGACCCATATTTCCTGAAATCTGTCTAAATCAAACACGACATTTAAAAATTATGAATTATGAATTATGAATCATTCTGCTCTCATGGCTTCCACTGCAGTTACTTTTACTGCTTTTCGCGCAGGGAAATATCCGGCAATGACTCCGGCGCAGACCAACAGTATGGTTGCTCCTCCTGCAACAGCCAGATCTACAGTGGGATTTCTGAAAATACTGAATTCCCGATCTCCTCCGGCTGCGGCCTGGGACATTTCCATGCCATAATTAATCAACTCACTGAGTCCTATTCCGAAAACCATCCCGATATACCCGAACACAGAAGTAATCAGGATGGATTCCATCAGAATAAGTTGCAATATGGAGGCCGGTTTGGCTCCCAATGCTTTACGGATACCAAATTCCCGTGTGCGTTCACGCACGGTGATGAGCATAATATTACTGACGCCTACGACACCGGCAATTAAAGTCCCGATACCGATTATCCATACAAAAAAGTTGATTCCGTTGAATATTCCCATTGTTTGGAGGTAATTTTCAAGACTGTTATACATTCCGATGGCGCGAGTGTCGTCGGGATGGAACTGATGAAGTGACGCAAGTTTTTTCCGGAGCCCTTTTTCAAAGTTCTCGTTCGCTTCTTTCGTTTCTAATCCATTGATGCTGAATGAAATACTTCCAAATCCCCAGCCCCGGTTATATAATAATTGGGCTGTGGTAAAAGGAACATAGGCCCGGTTCTGGTTTCCCCATTCATTCCCTTCGTAAACTCCGATAACTTTAAAGTTCAAACTGTTGGATGTAATCATTTTTCCCAAAGGGTCTTCGTCCTTGAACAAAGCTTCTTTCATCCGTTTGTTGATGACTGCCACTTTACGGCGTTCTTTCATGTCTGCATCGTTAATGAACCTGCCCTTATTGTCTTTGATTTTAATTCCGGATATGGTCTTTTCTTCGGGATATACTCCTTCGAAATTACAATTGATGGATTCGAAATTGTAGCTGGCCATCGTATTTGCCCAGGTTCTCGGAACAATTTCATCGACTTCTTTGAATTGAGTATCCAATAGATCGTAGTCTTTCTGATCGAGTGAGATCCGGCGATTTGAAGAATTTCCCTGATAAGGCATAGAAGTCCTTCTTGGCCATATTTCTATCGTATTGATAGCCCTATCGCCGAAATTGGATATCACCCCGTTTTTCAATCCGTTTCCGGAGGCCAGCAGGATAATCAGCATAAAGATTCCCCAGGCGACCGAAAAACCTGTTAGAAAAGTGCGGAGTTTATTTTTTTTAATGGTACTTAATATCTCCATCCAGTTATCAATGTCGAATATCCCTCTCATACCGTAGCTTCTATGGATTCTATGATTCCGTCTTTCAAACGGATGATTTTATTGGTAGAGTTTGCTACCGATTGTTCGTGAGTAACGATAATCATCGTCATCCCTGTACTGTTGACGTCTTTTAAAATTTGCATGACTTCTTCCGAAGTAATACTATCCAGAGCTCCTGTCGGTTCATCGGCCAGGATAATCTGGGGTTGTGCAATCAGGGCGCGGGCAATGGCTACACGTTGTTTTTGCCCTCCTGAAAGTTCGTTAGGCATGTGATCCCACCATTCCTTCAGTCCCAATCGATCCAGGTATTCGAGAGCCATGTTGTTCCGTTTTTTGCGCCCAATACCTTGATAATAAAGCGGTAATGCCACATTTTCCATCGCATTCTTGAATGTGATCAAATTAAATGACTGGAAAATAAATCCGATCATCTTATTTCTGATCTCAGCCGCTTTGGTTTCACTCAGGTTGCGGATAAGTAGATTGTTTAGACGGTATTCCCCGTCGTCGTAATTATCCAGAACTCCCAGAATGTTCAAAAGAGTGGATTTCCCGGAACCGGATGCACCCATGATGGATACCATTTCACCCTTATCAATATCGAGATCTATACCTTTCAATACGTGTAGAGGAGCGCCATTGAAATAGGTCTTATTAATGTTTTTTAGTGAAATCATTATCTGACTTATGATGTTAGTTTTCTTTATTGACGAAAAAATATTCTATTTATAACAAATGAAACTCAAAATTTCTTATTTGACTTTCATATTTATAATTGGTTACAAATATATGAGATTATTTAGTACCTTGTATTGCAAAGTACAATATATTA
>BNXB01000023.1 GCA_025999255.1 Bacteroidia bacterium
TCATATCGAAAGCATCTGATTGTGAGTCAATGCTTTAAAGGTACTAATTCCTGCGGTTTTTTCCAAATATTCCTAAACTTATTTTGCTGTTATTCAGCAATTTATCTGATTTTTGAACGAACTATTGAGCAATAATCATGTAATTGCACAAAATCTTTAAAACCATAGGGCTATATCGATAGTTCCAAACCTCAATTTTATTTGTGAAATATTTTTTGAAAACCGGAATCCGGCTGTTGGCATCCCCTGCCAGGATACCACCTCCTGCAGAATCCCGTATCACCAACGGTACAAAGTCCGGCCTGCCTTCGCCGGGTAAAAACCGTTTCATCTTTTTCCTGATTTCGTCATCGTGTCACCCAGAAATTTTCATCAAATAATTTAGCTATACGCTGGTGTCTTGGCATGAGCATTATCTTGCTCAGCGTCTCCTTGTTTATTGGTAATCGTATTTGTATTGTAGTTACTGTTTGCGCCAATGCCAGAACTTTGTCCACGCTAAGTCCGATACCTGTTGTTTTCAGTATACGCTCAAGTTCTTTATAAATTTTCAATGAAACAAAGCATATACAGACGTGTGCCTCGATTCGGCGTCTTGTAAAGTTCTTCTTTGCTGATTGGATTCATAATGTGTATATTTGACTGCAAAGGTCAATATAATTATGAAATCCTAAAACGTGTACTTTATCGGGAGCTTACAACAAAAGTGCAGATACAATTAATTTATTTTTCATACGATAATAATTTATTTTTTTAACAATTCTCGTGATAAGCGGCGTCATAGTATAGTCCGGCAAATATCTGTACACGGTATCGGACGAAGGTTCTACAAGTATCCAATGGTCAAGGTTAGGGATTAATGGAATTTGAATTTCTTTGATAATACTCCCATCCTGTTTAGATATAATCCGAAACGACAACTCGTTGGCTATGCCGTCAATAGTATAAAAGCTATCATGACAAATTAAATTTTCCCGGCCGAAATTGTATATACTACTATACATTGTACCCTCTTTGTGCTTAAAACTTCGTTTAAATTTTCCGTCCAAATCATACACTAATATTCTTCTTACAGAATGGGCGTTGACAAACATTTCACTATTATCTTCATCCAGGATAATCTCTGATATATTCGTATATTCCTCGCCGCCTTGCCCCTTTCGGTTTATTTTTTTAAACCTTTACCATTTCGATCGAAAATAAAAATATTCCCATCGTTTATCCGATTCTTTACTATGATGATTTTCTTGCCTACAGCCAGCACTCTACCTTCACAAAGAAAATCATCATTCGTTTCCAACGGAATATATTCTACATCCATAAAGTCCTGAAGAATCAATTCTTTCTTCGGATATTTCATTGTAACATCCACCGTAATGATGTCATTGCTTTGGGTGCCGGACTGTTTACATCCTCCACATCCTGCCGTTACAAACAGGACAATTGAAAAAAGTGTAATTACTCGTTTCATTATGATAATTTATAAATGACAAAGAATTGTATATATTCAGTTACCCTCAAGTAAAGTTACAACAAGGAACTAGCCGGATATTTACATTTATACTGACAAAGATTTAATTTATTAAAATCCGCAAACAATCGCTTAAGTTTAAACCCTGAATTGCCGCTACCCGTTCTACTTTATCTCTAATGGCTTTATCCAACCTTGTCGCTACCTGTATTGTCATAATATTTAATTTCGTTACCAAATAACATCACTTGAGTGCATAATTACAACATTGTTTTGAATTGGCAAAATTATTTTTCGATATATAAGAAATACCTGACAATGGAGGATGAAATCCGGGTGAGAGTTAATCAGGAGAAATTAGAAATGGAATCGCTTTGGGACGGATTGCATGGCGTTTTTACCGACATCAACGAAAAAGAGATGGATGCAGAGACCGTCCTGTTTTTCATTGGTCGCCCGATAAATACCGTCAAAGTCAGGACATCCATAACTAGCTCACAATCAATACATATCATATCACATCTCAAGCAGATCAATTTGAAAATGTATAAATATTATCAATAATACCTATATGCTCTTTACTTTGATTCGCTATTAATTTTCCTGATGTAATATTTTTCTTTGAATATCTAAAATTATGCATGTTCATTTCTATCCACTTTTCCCTCCCGTCGGTATATAACGTTCCATCTTCCTTTGTATTTGCAATAGCTCTATTATATTTTTTATCGGCCAAATGAATATAATTAAATCCAGATATCCACAAGCGTAAAATTAAATTTGTATCCTGGTAACCAACAGGCTTAAAATTCTCGTCATATCCTCCTATCTGCAAGAAATGACTCTTAAATAATGAAATTCTTCCATACGAACCATCTCCAACGTTATTGCTAAATTGGTGAATAACTGTATTTATTCCATAGAACTTAAATTTATCAATAAGGAATATTCCGCCTCTGTATCCTGTATAATTATCACAATCAAGGTTAACTACAATTTGGTTGTTTGCCAGGATGTGCGCCGTATTTTTCGCCACAGAGGCATGCCAATATTTTAGTTCTTTTGTATAATAGTATTTCAAATAGCCACTTTCTATCTCTTCAACGAAATTAGATATTATCCACTCTTGCAATCCATCTGTGCTTCCAAAATCAACTAAAATAAATTCAATAATATTTTTATTTTCTTTATTATCTGATAAATTTTCAGGAAGAGTCTCTCTGATTTGGTGAAATCTATTTTTACATGTCTTCCAAATGATTTTCCATCCAGATATCATCCGAATCCAACATAGCAATATACAGCCCAGAGCTGATTAAAATACCGTAATTTCGAGCTATATTTGCATTTTTATGTTCTAATTTATAGAAAAAAATACGAGAATCATTAAATTGCTGTATGATTGTAGTCACGTCAAAATCAGAACCATCGTCAACAACAATTAATTCAAAATTTTCATAAGTTTGATTCAAAACACTTTGAATTGTTTCAAGAACAGATTCATCCGGATTATAAACAGGAATGATAACTGAAATTACTGGTTTCATTAAATATAACTTATTTTGAAATGCTTCACATTTTTACCATTTCATCTAATTCCTTTACTAAATCATGTGACAAATAAACTCGCAAATGATCGATAAATTTTTCATAATCAACAACTTCTTTTTGGTTCTTCTCTAAAAAGGAAATAATAGTTTTTGCCATTTTTTCTTCCCCGCATTTGCCTGCTATATACTGTATTATTGAAGGTCCTGTTTTATAAATCAAATCCCATGTCGTATAATTATTAATTTGAGCGTCATAGAGGCTGATAGAATCTTTTATTTTGGGGAGTTTTGTAGTGGTTATTTTATTAATTGGCTTATTTGACAGGAATACGGTTAACCACTCAATAATAGATTCCTTTATAAAATATTCACCTTTCGAAAAATCCAAAACCTTACTGGGAAAAGTCAGATGAAGTAATTCATGCAATATGCCCTCCGCCGGAAATTTGATATCACACACACAGTAACTTCCCAATCCTTCTCCATTTGTATGTCTATACTTTTCATCCCTCCAGTTAATTAATATCACATCCAGGCTCGTCGTATCCGCTACATAAGACGCCAGACGGTCAAAATAAGGATCTAATTTTTCTCTCTTCCGTATCCAGGTATTGCCATTGATAAGGGTATCCGGAACAAAAATATTAACCTTCAAATTGTTTTTAACGATCGATTCTTCTATATAGCGCTTCTTGTTAATAACAGCTATATTTATATCTTCAATTATTTCACCGAATTTGCGATACGAAGCAAAATACTTCAAACTATCATTGTTATTTAATGTAAAATCGAAATGTACTTTTTTAATCGGAACATCCATCGGATAAAAATATCCATGTTTCGAATGGTATGAGAGGAAATCCGAATTTGTATTGTATACAAAAAAATCTCCAACCGTATTATACGTAATTGAAAATTTTACTTTCTTTTTATTCGGGACAACTATTTTGAAAAGCTGGTAGTTTTCAGATGGTTGAACGCCTGCCTGATGAACTATTTGGGACTTTAACGGAAACAAGCGACCCTCGTCATCGATGAGATTTGCCGCCAGGTTCATCGGCCCTAATTGTGGGATTATGGCATTCATAGTTGTTTTCATCCTAATCGTATCATCTTTTAAGTCTCTTGCACTTAAAATAGCTTTTACCTTGAGCCACAGGCCTTGCTCTTCATTTTCATCAGAACCTACCATAGAAGATGCCGGTGGCATAGGTAGGTAATTAAATTCTATTTCCTCAATTTCAACAATTTGAGCAAAAGATACAAATGAACCGAACAATAGAATGAAACAAACGGACAGCAATTTTATTTTCATTTTTTCAACGTATTACTTTTTCGCAAAATTCATTTTTTCAATCTCAGCCTCTGCATAAAGGCTTAAAATAAAATTCCAGTACAATTTTTTTAATTCACATTCATCCTTGGATAATGTTTGCAAATTTGTCAATATTTTTTCAGAAAAACAACCTCCGCCACACAAATATCTAACCCAACAACTTCGACAGCCTTCAATTTCATTCACATTAACAGGTTGCATACCGCTCAATACCTGACGATTGATTCCAGTACTTATATTCCCTATTTTATATTTCTCGTCAAAAGCTAAATGTTCGCAAGAAAAAATATTTCCATTATCGGTAATTGCAAATAGACCTACGCCCCCGCCACATGAGTAATTCCTGGTTTCATGCCTTTTAAGCAACCAGATATCATTGGTTATTGAATAACAATTTATTGGAAGTCTATTTTTAATACGTGAAATATAGAAATCCAATAGGGATTCATACTGTTTTGCAAAAAAGTCCAATCTTCCCTCATATATACATGACTCGTCAATATTTCTGGATTTATATGCCAATACTGCGGCAAATGGAATATTTAAGGATAATCTCTGATATATTCGTATATTCCTCGCCGCCTTGCCCCTTTCGGTTTATTTTTTTAAACCTTTACCATTTCGATCGAAAATAAAAATATTCCCATCGTTTATCCGATTCTTTACTATGATGATTTTCTTGCCTACAGCCAGCACTCTACCTTCACAAAGAAAATCATCATTCGTTTCCAACGGAATATATTCTACATCCATAAAGTCCTGAAGAATCAATTCTTTCTTCGGATATTTCATTGTAACATCCACCGTAATGATGTCATTGCTTTGGGTGCCGGACTGTTTACATCCTCCACATCCTGCCGTTACAAACAGGACAATTGAAAAAAGTGTAATTACTCGTTTCATTATGATAATTTATAAATGACAAAGAATTGTATATATTCAGAAACTGTTTTGAATTTTAATTTTTAGCTATAATATACTGTTTTTCAGTTGGTTACGGATCAACAGCTGCAATGTAGGTTAAAATGTTTTTTAATAATATGATTCATATATTTGCGTATTACATATATATTATCTTTAGCGGGGAAATAAATACAATCCGAATATCCATTTTTATCTATTACGAAACAAAAAGGAGCATTCAATCGCTTTTGAAAAATTTCATGACCTCTCAGATTAAAAATCGGAACATGAATTTTATTGATTCGTTTAAACATATACATATCATCTTTGTTTTTATAAGATGAAAAGTATATCATATTTTCTTCGGAAATTTTATCTTTAAATTCATTTATAATAGAAACAAAATCTTCGACACAACTATTACAATCGATTTCTGAGTAATAAAAAATAAATTTCGGTAAGTTATTTAAATGATCTTTAAGTTCTGAATTAATAGTATCTGTCTCTATTTTAGAAAATAGATATTCTTTGACATTAAAATCGTCGAAATAAAATTGATACAGCGATAATGTATCTTTTAAATCCAATAAATATTTCAGATTATTAATTTCATCATTATTTTTGTTCAAAATAATCTTATTTTTATTCAGATTATCGTTTTGGATAAAAACGACACAGGATAAAGAGATAATCAACAAAATACATGACATGTAAGAAATTACACGTATGGCTCTTCCCATACTAAAAATCTTTAAGTTTGTAAAAAAGTAAAATAGGATTGTCGTCAGGCTTGATACTGTCGGTAATGGCTGTATATCTTTCCCCAATATCTTTTACAAATCTTTCTCTTGAATATCTTTGACGTGGTTCGACAACATCATAGGATTGATTATATCCTACCAGAGTATTTCCATCAATAGATGTTAAAATATTGCTAAAGGTGAAAATATAATTTATATCATTAAATAATACATTCCCAATTATTAATTTACCGGACTTTTTGGAATAAATACAGCTATTTCGCAATCGTTTTAGAGTAAACCCGAAATAAAAATAGTCAGAGAGGGGTAACACGTCTCCTGAGAATACGGCATATTTATCTTCCTCTTCAGAGACTTTGTAAAAAGCTTTTCTGTTTTTGGATAATAAATAATGTTCCGGAAGCTTTTTATTCCCGAAATCAATGGCGTATTCGGGAGTAATCCGGTTATCCGAACCAATAGAAAATACGGTATCATTGTATGGTGGATGATAATAAATTTTATTGCCGTCCGCAATATAATTGGCATCAATAAAAATAGAATTATATTTATCCTTCTCCCTGAAAAATCCTTTTTTCCTGATAACAAAATTCGAATCCGTTTCAAAAACCGAATAGTTAACAATTGATTCCAGATGATCATTATCGTTGTCCAACGAAAAAAAGACATACCGATCCGGTGAAAATAGTCTGAATTGAAAAAATAGGAACGGAAGTCGTTTACTTCTAAAGAATTCTCCCTGATGACTGTAGTAATTAAGTCTTACATTGAATTGATCGTAAACAATCACTTCATCGTTTGTTACGACAAAGTCTGTAGGTTCTGCATATTCTCCGGGGCCTCCGCCATATTTCCCGACGGAAGATAAATAATTACCTCCTGCAGAAAATTTCTTCAATGATTTGGTTTTATAACGGTCCAGAACGTAGATACAATCATCGTGAAATATTATCTTATTGATTGTGCCTATGGTTGCAGCGTCTTCATTGCTTAATTTTACATGCCATATCGTATCAAGGAAAGAAGAAAGATTCAACAGTAACATATCTTTGAATTGATCTATTTTAATGGTGACAGGCTGTCTGTCCGATTCGAAAAAAAGTGACTCTTTTCCTTCATACTCTTGAGGATTAATATCCCTGAATTCCGGAATTTTACTCTTATTTCCAAAATTGGTACATGAAAAACATGTAAAAGATATACTCGTTAAAAGATATAAAATCGATCTGAAATTGAGGCGCATAACACTGGTCATTATATATTTAAATTATTTTTCTATAAGATCCTCCTGTGCTATTGAATAGGGGGATCTGTTTCTTAGTAATGTCTCAACAGCCTGTAGCTCCTAAACACCATCCTGATCCTTTACCACAGGTTTCTTTCTTTGCTGTATACGACCTTTCATGTATATAAACAAAAGGAATTACAGTTACTTTATCAGTAAATGTACATTCGATTACATAAAACTTCCAATTGGTAAATAGAGGGCCTATTACGTATTCTTCATTGCCTCCTCCGCCTGATCCATCATCTTCTTTTCCTGCCGGAGCAGTTGGAGCCGTAATCGAGGATTGCGCCATCGCTTCTGTATTCAATGAACTCAATCCGATTTCTACTGTGATTAACAAAACACTGAGTACCATAAATACCTTCTTTTTCATGACAAAGATAATTTAAAAATTAATTCTTTTTTTGCGAATAAAATAATAAATTGCGACATCAATGACTATCAAGTAGTTGTATAAAAAAGTCAAAATACGGAGCAAACATTTTATTTTTCTTTTATTTAAAATGAATGATTTCTTTCATTATACTGAAAGAAATCATATCTTTGCAGTGAAAGATATAATAAAAATAGTAAGAACATGATACGACAAGAAGAAATAGCCATAGTGATAGATGCACAAAGAGATACATTCATGAAACAAGATTCCGGTTTTATTCGTGATGCTCTCTCTGTAATTCCCATAGCAGATTCATTTGCTACGATAATAACCGGAATACGTCGATGTGGAAAAAGTACTTTGCTTTTACAACTGCTTCGTAAGAACTATCAGGATGCTATATATCTCAATTTCGATGATATACGGTTATCCGGTTTTCAGGCAAATGACTTTGTCCGTCTTCACAAAGAAATAGAAAAGAGGGTAACAAAAATTCTTTTTTTTGATGAAATACAAACCGTTGAAGGATGGGAAAAATATGTCAATCAACTTTTGCGGGAAGGCTACAAAGTCTTCATAAGCGGTTCTAATGCTTCAATGCTAAGTATAGAGCTGGGAACATTCTTAACCGGAAGACATTTGTCTATGGAATTGTTTCCGTTCTCTTATTCCGAGTTCATACGATTCAAAGGACTTAACAGCGAAGAGAATGCTATTATGGAATATTTGAAAGCCGGAGGAATACCTGAATACGTTAAAAGTGGAATGCCTGCCGTCTTAAATTCACTTGTTGACGATATACTTATACGGGATATCGCCGTCAGACATTCTATCCGAGATGTCATTTCATTGCGGCAATTAACGGCATTTCTAATAACCAATATAGGCAATCTCATTTCGGCAAACAAATTGGTTGGAATGTTTGGTATAAAATCTCCTGCTACTTTTTTGGAATATTTTTCCTTTCTGAAAGATGCTTATTTGCTTGAATTTGTACCGATATTTAGTCATTCTTTAAAGATACAGGCTCGCAACCCTAAAAAAGTGTATGTAATGGATATGGGACTTTATACCGAAAATTCCGTATCGACAAGCGATAATATGGGAAGACGGTTAGAGAATCTTGTATTCCTGCATTTACGTCGAAAATACAAGAATATTTTCTATTACAAAGGAAAAGGAGAATGTGATTATATCACAATGGAAAAAAATTTCGTCAAAGAAGCGATACAAGTATGTTTGACTATAAATGACGAAAATTTTGATAGGGAATATGACGGATTGTCAGAAGCTATGCAGAATCTCAATATAAATGAAGGAACTATTGTAACTCTTAACCAAAGTGATACATTTGAGAAAAATGGTCTGATAATTAAGATGATTCCTGCTTATATATTTCTTGAACCGTAAATTACTTATAATAAATCCCTTGCCCAACGAGTTGCGCAAGTCCGCAAAATGGCTTCAATGCTCTGATCTATTCCGAAAACTCGTTAAATAAGCCGATCTGCTTCCGTAATACGGTTGCCTCTTAAAAAATCAGCCACAGACATCCGTTTTTTTCCCGCCTGTTGAATGGAAACCAAACGGAGAAAACCATCATTCGTTGTCACATCCATGATTTTTTTCCCATCGGTAACCAATGTTCCCGGACGGTTATTTTGTTTGGCAAAATGTTTTTCCGTTTCAAATATTTTCAGATGAAGCAATTCGCCGTTCGGAGTTTTCAACTCTGTCCAGGCTGCGGGATAAGGGGAAAGTCCCCGGATAAAATCATAAACCTGTTTAGTACTGTCATTCCAATTTATCTCACAGGTTTCCTTGAATATTTTAGGAGCTAACTTGGGTTCTTTCCCCTGCAAAATATCTTCCTGAGCTACGGAATCCAAATTACCGTTTAATATTCTATCAACAGTTTTCACCACCAGCTTTGCTCCGAGCAACATCAGGCGATCATGAACCATTCCCGCATCGTCATTATCATCGATAGGTATTTTTTCCTGTTCAATAATTTTCCCGGTATCGATTTCATGGGTCAGGAAAAAAGTAGTGACTCCCGTTTCCGTCTCACCATTGATAACAGCCCAGTTGATGGGGGCCGCTCCCCGATACTGGGGCAATAGCGAGGCATGCAGATTGAAAGTCCCCAGACACGGCATATCCCACACAACTTCCGGAAGCATCCGGAAAGCGACAACAATCTGTAAATCGGCTTTTAAAGCTTGTAATTCCGCTATAAATTGAGGATCCTTCAACTTTTCAGGTTGTAACAAGGGTAGGCTCCGGGACAGAGCATATTCTTTGACCGGGGAATATTGTAATTTCAATCCTCTACCTGCCGGTTTATCCGGCATCGTGACCACTCCCACAACATTATATCCTCCTTCTACCAAAGCCTTAAGACTTTCAACGGCAAAATCCGGAGTTCCCATGTAAATTATCCTGAGGTCTTTTTTATCCATGAATTATCCTTCTGAAAAATTTTCGACTAAAATATGTCGGTATGCATTGAATATTTTTGACTTGGACACAAAACCCACATACTTCCCCCCATCATCTATAACCGGTAAGTTCCAGGCTTTCGTATCGTCAAAAATCTGCATAATCTTCTCCATCGGCTGGTTAATATTGAGTTTAGCAGGAGGAGAGACCATAAATTTTTTCACATTAAACCGCTCATACAACTCCGGACGGAACATAATATTCCGTATATCGTCCAGGAGAACAACTCCCCGTAAAATTCCTTGTTGATCGGTTACGGGAAACACGTTCCTCTTCGATTTTGCAATGGCCTTAATAACGTCTCCAAGCATCATTTCAGGTTTGACTTCGATAAGATCGGTCTCGATAACCGTATTAAGATTAAGCAGCGTCAAAACCGCCTTATCTTTGTGATGGGTCAATAATTCTCCTTTCTGGGCCAGACGCATGGAATACAAACTATGTCTCTCGAAAGACAGAATGGTAATATACGAACTGATGGAGACAATCATTAAAGGCAGGAACAAGTCAAATCCTCCGGTTAATTCCGCTATCAGGAAGACCGCAGTCAATGGAGCGTGCATCACGCCGGCCATCATTCCGGCCATTCCCATCAAAGCAAAATTCTCTTCCGGCAAATGACTGAATATTCCCAGATAATTGGAAGCATATGAAAAGGTAAAGCCGACAATGCTTCCCAAAAATAATGAAGGGGCGAATATTCCGCCGCAACCTCCTCCCCCATTGGTAGCGCTGGAGGCAAATACCTTAAGCAGAATAATCAATACCATGAAAATGATCACTCCCATGGAACTTGATTTCATATCGTAAAAAAGGCTCCCGTCAAGTAACTGACTGTACTGATGCCCCAACAAAGAACCAATGGTATCATAACCTTCACCGTATAAAGGAGGTAACAGGAAAATCAGGATACTTAAAACAACAGCTCCGAACGCAAACTTTTTCCAGAATGTTTTCAGTTTTCTGAATATACTCTCAAACCAGATGGTTGCCCGGGTAAAATACAAGGAAGCCAACCCACAGACAACGCCAAGTATCAGGACATAAGGAATCCTGCCGATGACAAACGCTTCCACCTGGGTAAACTTAAACATGGCTTCCTGACCCGTAAAAATATAAGAAACGGTAGCCGCAGTAACCGAGGAAATCAGCAACGGAAGTACGGATGTCATAGTCAGATCCAACATCAACACTTCGATCGTAAACAGCAGACCGGCAATCGGAGCCTTAAAAATTCCGGCAATAGCGCCGGCGGCGCCACAACCGACAAGCAACATCAAGGTCTTTTGTTCCATCTTGAACAAACTACCAAGATTCGAGCCGATAGCAGCTCCCGTAAGCACTATAGGAGCCTCAGCCCCTACCGACCCGCCAAATCCGATAGTAATAGAACTGGCGACTAACGACGACCAGGTATTATGCCTCTTAATCCGGCTCTTACGTTGAGAGATGGCATATAAAATTTTAGTAACGCCATGGCCTATATCATCCTTTACAAGGTATTTGACAAACAATCCGGAAAGCAGAATCCCTATAATAGGATAAACCAGATATAAATAGTTGGCATTCGTTACATCCATCCGTTCCGTAAGAACGCTCTGTATAAAATGAATCATACTTTTTAAGAGAATTGCGGTCATAGCAGTCGCGATCCCAACTAAAAAGCTGATAATCAAAATAAAATGCTTCTCTTTTATATGTTTTTCTCTCCAGGAGAATAATGCATCAAACCAATTCCTAATCATAATATAATTGAGAATTAAATACCTTTCCCTGTCAGTATTGTTCTCACTGTATAAATCAATATCTTCAAATCCAACAATAACGACATATTTTCATAATACAGGATATCGTATTGCATTCGTTCAACCATCTGTTCGACCGTGCTTGCATAGCCATACTTAACCATTCCCCAGGAAGTAATACCAGGACGGACATTATGAAGCAGATAGTAATAAGGCGCCATCCCGACAATCCGGTCGATGTAATATTTACGTTCGGGACGCGGACCGACCAATGCCATATCTCCTTTCAGAACATTCCAAAACTGGGGAAGTTCATCCATACGATATTTCCGCATGTATTTACCGTACTTTGTGACCCGGGAATCTCCATTCCCGGAAGAAAGTAAGGGTCCGTCTTTTTCAGCATCCTCTCTCATTGTACGGAATTTATAGATGTAAAAAGGCTTTCCCATGTACCCTATACGCTCCTGCTTCAGAAAAACAGGTCCCGGCGAATCCAGTTTCACTCTTATAGCCAAATAAGCATATAAAGGGGACAAAAATATTAAAATTAATACAGAAACAAGTTTATCCAGGGAATATTTAATATTTTTTTCCGCTTCGGAAAAATTATTGTCGGTTACATCAACTAACGGAACCCCTGTAAGCGTTGCTATTTTAACGCCTCCGGTAAGAATTCTCGTATAACTGACCGGTAATTTAATCGGCAGTTTATATTGATACAACGAATACAACAAACTCAATAAGACCTCGTCTTCTTCCGTATCGACAGCGATTATCAATTCTTCAATCTTATATTCCCTTATCAGGAAACTCAAATCGTTCAATGTTCCGACAGCAGCTAACGGAGTATCACTCTTAGGAAAACATATCATACTTGTATCGACAAATCCTTCAATAGTATATCCCAACGAGTCCACAGGTTTACCGAGCTGATCCCTTATATCCGATGCTTTTTCCCCATTTCCCAATACCAATGCCTTAACTGTCCATTCCCCGTTCCGTATCTTTTTTGCAGCCCTGTTTGTTATCAAAGCCCGGAAAAAATAGGTAACGGCAAACAGGCACAAAAATAACACGGCAAACTGCTTATAATACAAATAGAAATATTCAGGCATTCCATCTAACAAAACCGCAAAAAAGATCATAATAATACCAATCAGGGCAGTCCGGAACGTCACAAAGAATTCGGATAAGCGGGATTTTTCAAGCGGTTTATTATAATATCCCGAATAATAATGTAATATAATCCAGAAAAACGGCATAATAACCTGTACGGCAAACACCCGGGGATACTTCATGAAACTGCACAAAGATTCCATACCCTCATATTGAGCGACTTCATAGTACCTCAAACTATTGAATATAAACCATGCAACAGCGGCCGAAAAGAAATCGGCAACCAGATACATCCAAAGTTGTGTAGCTTTTCTCATTCCTTGTTCATGGCCTGATTATTTGTATTTCGCCTCCTTTTCCCAACTTAATAATACCGGATGGTTCAGGATTGTTTTTTTCTTCTCTCCGGAAATTCACTATGTAATCAACGGATTTTTTAATATTTTCGTCTATTTCGGAAAAATTTCCGGGGGAAGGCATCCCACTGATATTTGCAGAAGTAGAAACGACCGGTTTTTTAAAACGGGCGCAAAGACCCTGGGAGAACTTTTCTTTTGTAATCCGGATACCAATGGAACCGTCACCGGCAATCAAATTGGGAGCCAGATTTTTTGCTCCGGAATAAATAATCGTCAAAGGCTTATCTGCCACTTCAATCAGATTTAACGCTATTTCAGGTAAATCATCCACATAATAATCCAGATAATCCGGAGAGTCTATCAAAACCAACATGGATTTGGAATCAGCACGTTGTTTAATTTCATATACCCGTTTAACGGCTGCCTCGTTCATCGCATCGCATCCTATTCCCCAAATCGTATCCGTAGGATAGAGAATAATACCTCCCCGGGAGAGAATTTCACAAGCCCTTTTTATTTCGTCGTTCATATTCCAAGAAAATCAAGCGCAAATATAGTCATTCATGTTTTTACAGGGAGTTAAAAGAAGTTACAGAAAGTTAAAAGGAGATGAGGGGAGTTATAGGGAGTTACAAGGAGTTAAAAGAAGTTACAGGGAGTTACAGGAATAAAATGAAATACCTTTTCCCATCATTCCTGTAACTCCCTGTAACTTCTTTTAACTCCCTATAACTCCCTTTACTTCCTATTTTTCTTGGTTGTGACAATAACCACCCCGTTTTTGCCCTCTTCTCCATATTGCTTGGCCGAGTCCCCTTTCAAAACTGTTATATCTTCTATTTCATGGGGTTCCACTTTATTCAAGTCTTCTGCCGGAATCTTTTTTCCATCTATTACAATCAACGGCGGATTTTTCCAAACCGTCGCATTTTTAACCCCATTTTTTTCCGTACAATACACAACCCTATCGGCTTCCATACGAATTGAAGGGACTTCCGGATTTGGATTCTGAGGGGATAATACAATCGCTAAATGATCCGAATCGGACTTTACATTACCACTATTCATGCCAATCATCGAAACTGTAAGTGTAGCGTTTTCAGGCGCCTCCAAAACAAATTTACCTTCTGTATCCGTAACGGTTCCAGTTTTTGTACCGGAAACTATAACGGCAGCTCCAACAAGCGGTTTGCCGGAAGGGTCTTTAACAATACCGCTTATTCTTTTTGTTACGCTTTCGGTCTTGCTTACTACCAATTCAATAGGGGAAACAACAGCGCTACTTTTACTTTTTATCGCACCTGGGTCCTTTTTTACCGGTTCTTTCACTCCTTTCACTCCTTTCATTTCATATTTCTCAACCGGCACCCCGATTAATAGAGATTCTTCCACAGTACTTTTTATTACACCATTCGCTTTTGTAATTTCAGTTAAATCACTAACTTTGGCGCTGGAGATCTTATCCAGTTCACCGGAAATTTCCGGACGGGCAAATGCAGTTACTGCTACTACTGTTACAGGAAGTACATAAAGATACTTCAACAGCCCCCATGGGCTTGATTTTTGTTTTGACATCATGATAATACGTTTTTTAAGTTTATTGTGATTAAAGCTGTTGGCCATTGAGTAGAGCCTTTTGCCGACAGCTTTTTTTATTAATAGTAATTGATATTGCTTCGCATCGACACCCTCGTTGAGCACATATTCGTCGGCCTCATATTCATGTATATTTTGCAATTCCTGCTTCATAAGCCATGCAGCAGGATTAAACCACTGGAATACAATACAGGTATCGGCCAGCAGGAGGTCTAATGAATGACGTTTATGTACATGGGCCATCTCATGTATCATAATTTCCCGGCCATTCTCTTTCATGTCGTTTTCGGATATAACAATATAATTCATCCAGCTAAAAGGAGTTATCATCTTGTTATGCAACACAAGGCGGATTCCATCCCCTTGTTTCTCTGTCCTCCCTTGTCGTAACAGACACCGGATACGTAACAGAAAATATATATTCCGGCACAGAAAAAAGACAATACCGGCCAGATAAGTCAGCAATACAATATGCACCCATGTCACAACAGGCCCCGGTTGTCCTGCAGCCTCAATATTATACGGTTCCACAAAAAGCCGGTTCAGGTTGAGTACCGTCCGGTTAACACTATTTCCGTCACCCATACGAATACTGCAAAAAGGTATAACCAGGGACAAAGCCAGTATGCACAATACGGCAATCCTGTTGAAACGGTGAAAGGTATCCCTGTTCAATAATAGCCTGAAGAACAGGAAAAAAGCCACAAGGCAAACAGCAGATTTAAGCATATGCACAAAAAATACTCCCATAGTATCAGACTATTTATTTGTTGGAATTTTCCACGTCTTTTATCAGCTGTTTCAACTCTTCCAAAGAAATATCCTCCTCCTGCACAAGAGATGATACCGCACTGAGGTATGAATTATTGAAATATTTCTTTATCACACTTTTCAGCGTATCTTTTCTGAACTCGCTTTCGGATACGACAGGAAAATACTGATATGTATTCCCATACGTGTTATGAGATAAAAAGCCTTTTTCTTCCAATCCGCGGACAATCGTTGATAATGTATTGAAATGCGGTTTAGGATCATCGTAAAAGTTTAATATTTCCTTCACGAACAAAGGCCCTTTTTCCCAAAAAAAGCACATCAACTCCTCTTCTCTTACCGTCAAATCTTTCATGTGTATGTAATTTATTTTTTTAAGGTCGTATAAAACTTGCATATTCTTAATTCTTTGTAAAATTAAAAATAGACGCTCACTCTATATTTTAATTTTTCCACAAAGAACTAAACAAATTAGTTTACAAACTAATTATTTTAGTTAAAAAACTAAAAAACTTAGTTTATTTGAATGAATTGGAATTGTGTGCTACCTTTTTGCAAATAGAATCAAATCCTGTATTTAATTTAAAAATATTCCAAAATATAATAATATATTCAGCATAAAACATTAATTTTACAGGTTCGTTTATTCAGGATTGAATTGAAATCATAAAACGAGAGACTCTTTTATTTCGGAGAGTTGGTGTAGAGAGCGCAAAGAAAGAAAAAATAATATATAATGACAAACAAATGGAATTATCAACCCCCAACACAAGAACAATTACTTAGGCGAAACGAACTTGCTAAAAAGTTCGGATTATCTGCTGCAGTCTGCCTCTTGATGGTGCAAAGGGGGATTACAACCGATAAAAAAGTTCATGAGTTTTTGAATCCTAATTTAAAGGATTTGCATGATCCCTTCCTTTATCCCGACATGCAAAAAGCAGTGGAACGGTTGAATAAAGCTCTTGGGAATAAAGAAAGGATCATGATTTATGGGGACTATGATGTTGACGGTACGACTGCCGTTTCCCTGGTTTTTAAATTTTTAGAACAGAACAGTTGGAAATCCAACCTGGACTATTACATTCCCGATCGTTACGATGAAGGATACGGTATTTCCAACAAAGGGATAGAATATGCCAAAGAAACGGGCGTATCCCTGATTATTTCCCTGGATTGCGGGATTAAAGCCATCGAAAAAATTGCATACGCCAAATCGTTGGGAATCGACTTTATCGTATGTGATCACCACATGCCCGATGACCGGTTGCCGGATGCTGTGGCCATACTGGATGCCAAACGTCCGGATTCGACTTATCCTTATGAACATTTATCCGGGTGCGGAGTAGGATTCAAATTCATGCAGGCTTTTGCGGCAAGTAATGGTATCGAGGTTTCCCGTTTAAAAAACCTCCTGGATCTGGTTGCTGTCAGTATTGCCTCCGACATCGTCCCGGTCACCGGAGAAAACCGGATATTGGCGGCTTACGGTTTAAAACAGTTGAATCTCAACCCCAGTAAGGGATTAAAAGGGATCATTGACATTTGCGGATTGGCAGGAAAAGAAATATCAATGAGTGACATCGTCTTCAAGATCGGGCCTAGAATTAATGCTTCCGGTCGCATGATGAACGGAAAAGAAGCTGTTGAACTCCTCTTATCGAAAGATTTTACAACAGCCAGAATAAAGAGTGAAAATATAGATCAATACAATGACGACCGGAGGGAATTGGATAAGAAAACAACCGACGAAGCAAATACCCTTATCGAAGAAAATCCCCAAATGATTGAAGGTAAAATCATTGTCGTTTTCAATCCCGAATGGCATAAGGGCGTCATTGGAATTGTCGCTTCCCGCCTGACGGAAAAGTTTTACAAGCCGGCTATCGTTTTGACCCAATCTAACGGATTTATTACAGGATCGGCGCGTTCCATCACAGGATTTGATATCTACAAAACTATTGAATCCTGCAAAGATTTGCTTGAAAATTTCGGAGGACATACCTATGCCGCAGGAATGACTTTACAACACAAAAACCTGGAGACATTCAAACAAAGACTCGAGAACTTTGCCGATATACACATGATAGAAGAACAAATGATCCAAACCCTGGACATTGATCTTGAACTGAAATTCAACGAAATCAACCAAAATTTACTTGATGATCTCAAAAAGATGAATCCTTACGGCCCGGAAAACCAAAAACCGGTTTTCTGTACTATGGATGTTCGAGACTCAGGTTCCAGCAAATTGGTCGGAAAAGAACTGGAACATATCAAACTGGATCTGGTTGATGACTCTTCCGACATAGTGATGTCGGCCATCGCATTCGGGATGCACCGTTTCGGAGATCATATCATCTCCGGAAAACCGTTCGATATTTGTTATACCGTGGAAGAAAACACCTATAACAACGTTACATCGATCCAATTATTAATCAAAGACATAAGAATGAGAGAAAAATAACAGCATAACTTGCACATATATCAAACCCGAAACGATAACTGTAAAATGAACGATTTTCAAGCCGTACTAAAACAATACTGGGGTTACGATAGTTTCCGTTCTCTTCAGGAAGAAATTATTTCTTCCGTTTATGAGGGAAAAGATACCTTGGGCTTGATGCCTACAGGTGGCGGTAAATCTCTGACATTCCAGGTACCAGTTATGCTGATGGAGGGTATTTGTATTGTAGTAACGCCTCTCATTGCCTTAATGAAAGATCAGGTGGACAATCTGAAACACCGGAGAATAAAAGCCGCTGCCGTTCATTCGGGAATGAGCCGGCAGGAAATTATCATCGCACTTGAAAATTGTATCTTCGGAAATTACAAATTTTTATATGTTTCTCCGGAAAGACTCGCTACCGAATTGTTCCTGACCAAATTACAATATATGAAGGTCTGCATGTTGGTAATCGACGAATCCCATTGTATTTCCCAGTGGGGATACGACTTCCGGCCGTCTTACCTCCGCATAGCCGACCTCCGGGAACATTTACCCGGAATTCCGGTACTGGCTCTTACAGCAACTGCTACCCCCGAAGTAGCGGACGATATCCAGAACAAATTACATTTCAAACAGAAAAATGTTTTTTGTAAAAGTTTCAAACGGGAAAATATCGCATACATCATACGAAAAACAGAAGATAAAATCCCTGAAATCATCCGGATATTGAAAAAAATCCCCGGCACAGGTCTGGTATATGTACGAAGCCGGAAATATACGAAAGAAATTGCAGCCGAATTAGTCAACCAGGGAATCAATGCCGATTTTTTTCATGCAGGACTTAATGTCGATGAAAAAATCGACAAACAAAACCGGTGGAAATCGGGCGAATGTCGGATCATGGTATGTACTAATGCCTTTGGTATGGGAATCGATAAGCCTGATGTCCGGGTTGTAATCCATTACGAACTCCCCAGCTCCCTGGAAGAATATTTTCAGGAAGCAGGGCGGGCAGGACGTGATGAGCAGAAAGCGTATGCCATTGCCCTATACTCGGAAAAAGATGGGGAAAAACTGAAAAAAAGGGTCGAAGATGAGTTCCCTCCGAGGGAAGCGATCAAAGACATATATGAAAAACTGGCTTTTTATTTTCAAATAGGCGTCAATTCCGGTTTTCAAACAACCCACAACTTCAATCCGGAACATTTTTGTACGGTATTCAAATTTAGCTTCAGTCAGGCCCATCACGCCCTGAAATTACTCGAATTATCAGGATATATAGAATACCTGGAAGAGACAGAAAAACAATCACGGGTTATTTTTACTATTGCCCGGGATGAAATGTATAAGTATTCTGCATTCAATGAAACGGTAGAAAATCTGATCAGGGTATTGTTACGTTCTTATACCGGACTTTTTTCGGAATATGTTTATATTAAAGAAGAACTGTTGGCATCGCGTACCGGTCTTTCCCACCATCAGGTTTATGATATTCTGAAAATGCTTTCAGCTCAACAAATTATCCATTATATTCCGGCGCAGGCTTCACCGACCATCACTTATACACAGAATCGTGA
>BNXB01000024.1 GCA_025999255.1 Bacteroidia bacterium
AGGAAGAAATAGAAGAAACTCTGACGGAGGTCTTTGCCGGACAATTCCGGATTGAAAATCGTAGTTTGTTACAATTGGACATGGAGAGTTCCGTCATCGGTACCCCTAATTTTGCATTGAATGAAATTGCAATATTGAAGCGCGATACATCGTCTATGATTACGATTCATGCGTTTATTGACGGCGATTTTCTGAATACTTATCTGGCCGACGGACTGTTGGTTGCTACTCCTACCGGTTCGACAGCCTACTCCATGAGTGTCAATGGCCCTATTATTGTCCCTCAGGCCGACAACCTGGCGCTCTCGCCCGTAGCCCCACATTCACTGAATGTCCGGCCATTGGTTATTCCTGCCGATTCCCATATCAGTTTACGGGTTGAGGCCAGAAGTCGTACCTTTTTGGTAGCATTAGACGGAAGATCCGCCGTATTGCCTACCGGTTCCGAATTGAACATATCCAAAGCGGATTTTACCATATCAGTCGTCAAACGATTGAATCATACTTTTTATCAGACTTTAAGGCAAAAGCTATTTTGGGGGAATGATTACAGATCGTGAAATATCAGATAATCATTTTATTTTTCACCTGATTGTGTAACTGATACCTCCGCTTAGCCAAAATCCGGGAGTCGGAACATTCCCCCAATCGAAATAATGCGTATCGTACAGATTGTTTGCACTGAGATGCAGATTCCAGTCTTCCCAATGATAATCCAGCCGGAGATCGAGTGTCGAAAATGCCGGATATGATTCCCGGATTCCCGTACCTACGTAATTTTCATATTTTTCGTAATCGCCCATCCGCTTCTGCAACCTGAAATACCAATTAGCCGAAAAATTGCCTGTTATTTTGTGATTGAAGCCGATAATCAATTTATCCCGTAAATAATTTATAGCATTGGCTGACTCGGAAATCGTTCCTCCTGCATCGAATTCCTGAAACAAGCGGGTATAGGCAACCGACAAGGAAGATTTATCGCCCAGGGCATTTAATATGCTGTATAAACGTAAACGAACGGAGGCATCTACCCCTTGTGTGTTGACTTCTGTGATATTGGACGATTGGGGTTTATCCGCCGGATTCAACCGGATCCAGTCGATCAGATTACGTCCCCGGAGAAGAAATCCGGTCAACTTGGCGTCTATCAATGAGTGGGTATATCCAAAACTGATATCGGCCGATTCTGATTTTTCAGGTAACAGATTTTCGTTAGCCTGGTGGGTAGCCGTGTTGTAATATAGCTCGGTGAATGTCGGCATACGGGTAGATTTACTCCACGAGCTTGCTATTTTAAAAGCATCGATTGGACGGTACGATGCGCTAAGCGACGGATAAAAGCCATAATCGCCGCTTTTAAAAGTGTTGTGATTCATCAGGACGCCTGCCGAAAATAGCCATTGTTCAAATCGCATGGTATGTTCAAGAGTAAGGCTGGTGTTTATACGATCGTCATAAGCGGTGTAATGTCCATCCGGTTTGTCCATTTTTTTCCCCAGTTTGCTGCTCAACATGTCTTCTTTGCGCCATTCGCCACCCAGGCCTGTTACACCGAGTTTCGAAGTATATTGCAGGACGAGGTTTCCGCCGTAGGTATCTCCACGATGATAATTCCGCTCCCAGGGAATATCTTTTATCAGGTCGAACTGGTCGAGGTGCCGGTTCCAGTAAATTACAGGAATGAGCTTCAGTGTAGATGTGCCGAATTGTCCTTTGACGGCTCCGTTGTATGAACTTGTATGTTCGTACTGATCAGGCCAGGCCGGTGTATAAAACGAATTGGCGCCATATTTTTTGTTGTTATATCCAAGTAAGATATCGATTTTCGATCGGTTTGGCCATTCCAAGTTACTTTGCCAAAGAATATTATAGATGTCGTAATCGGTATTGTGCGTATAATTGAGCAAAGTATCGACATATCCGTTCAATATTGAAACCCGGTATTTACCGGTTTGGGTACGGTCGGTAAAACCGTCCGAAGCTTTGTGCCCGACCGACAGGCTGTGTGTTGCAATACCGGTTTGTGTTACGCCTCGGATTTCGATTTCCTTCAGGTTGTACATACCCGATTCAATAGACGCGAAAACTTTTTCGTATATTTTCTTTTTAGTAATGATGTTGATACCTCCGGAGAAAGCGCTTGCTCCATAGATTAGAGCCGAAGGACCCTGAACAATTTCGATGCGTTCGATGTCGGAAAGATTAATGGGAAGATCTAAACTGTAATGTCCGGTTTGAGGATTGGAGAAGTTGATGCCGTTAATGAGAATTGCTGTTTGGTCGAAAGAACCGCCGCGGATGGAAACGTCTGCCTGGACTCCGCGTCCGCCTCGCTGAAGGATGTCCACATTGGCAACGTAGGATAATAATTCGCCGATACTTCGGACAGGAGCCTGCTCAATTTGTTGGCGGGAGATGATAGTCACCGGTTTGGGAGTTTGCGCTACCGGTATTTCAATTCGGGAAGCGGTTACCATAATCTCGTCCAATTCTTTTTCCGTGATTTTCCCGGAATCCGACATTACAACAGTCGAAGTTTGCGCCGATGTGGTTGTTGAGCCGGCGAATGTTAATACACAACCGGTTATTACACCTATACTGACAACCTTGTGCATACTGTTGAATACACTGTAGGCCTTTCTTGTAAAGCGCTTAAAGCGATACGCTTTGTTTTTCAAAAACAGTTTTTGTTTCATAAAATAAATTTTAATAGTTCATAAAATATATGGAATGGTCCTTTAATTAAAGACATTCCTTAAACATAAAATATACCTGAAATATGTCTGATGATTTATTTTTCCAGTTTGAAGGATTGTGATCCGATTCGATTTCCGTCAACAAAGATATCAACCCGATAAGTACCTGGTGAAAGAAATTCCTCGATTTTCCAATACATTGATGCGGGATACTCTTCTCCGGAATATTCGATTATTCGTTTGATGGAATAATTGATTTCTTTATTTTCATATAGGAAAATATCTCTCCTGTTCTTGACCAATACATCATCATCCGGTTTTTGTATTCGGATGTAAACTGTTTTTTCTCCGGTAGAAGCCGTGATATTTTTATTGATGGTAAAACTGATGGCAATTTGATCCATCTTATTGATTTTGTTGGTTTGTTTGTTTTTATTGTTGATACCGGTTATCACAATATTACTTGCGTCTAATTTGGAAGCCAGGGTTACAGTAGCCGTCAATTCTTCATTTTTCTTTGAAAGTTGGGACGCTGTTTGAGTTGCCTGTTGATATTTTGCTGTTACTTCTTTGTTTTCATTAGTCAGCTTTTGATTCAATCTGTTGAGGGAATCTATTTGTTGAACATAACCCCTCATGATTTTCCTCAGGGTTTCCAACTCTTTCTTCAACCTGTTGATCTCGGCGATGTTGGTTGATTTTACCGTACGTAATTCTTCCTGTAACCGTTGAACTTTTAGCTGTTCGGTTTCCAATTTTGCAATTAAGGAATCATTGTTGATTGAAAATTTATAACCTTCATAATCAAGAGATAACTGGTTGTATTCATCTTCCAGCTCCTGCTTATCCAATTCGGATTGCTCGACAAATAAACTCATCTGCTTTTTTTGTTGCAGAATAAAATAAACACCAATGCCTATAATTAATACCAGCACTGCAATGATTACAATCCAAAGCGTTTGTTTGCTCTTCATAATATGCTTTTTTCTTGCAATTGACGGTACAAAAGTAACGCTTATCAGCCGATAGTGCAAAAAAAAAGCGGTGAAAGCCGCTTTTTAAATGAAAAGAATGAAGGAAATGAAAAAAATAGGCTTTGTACGAAACAATTATTTTTTCATTTCCTTCATTTAATCATCATTTTCTGATGACCTTTTAACTAAAAAAAGAAAGCATCCTTTTGGGGACACCTTCTTTTTTACTTTAGGGGTGGAAGATCGGGTTCGAACCGACGACCCTCAGAACCACAATCTGATGCTCTAACCAACTGAGCTACAACCACCATGTGTCAATTGAAGTTTCAATTGCGCTGCAAATTTACAATATTTCTTGTATTTTACAAAGTTTTTGAACAAAAATAATTCGTTTAGAACTTGTACAATCCTATTTGTAAATAGCTTTTTTACCGGCTAACAAGGTATTTTTCATCAAAGAAACAATAGTCATAGGTCCTACTCCTCCCGGAACCGGGGTAATATAGGAGCATTTTGGTGCGACTTCATCGAATTTCACATCTCCGGTTAGTTTGAAGCCGGATTTTGTCTTGTCCGAAGGTACCCGTGTCGTTCCGACATCGATTATAATAGCTCCTTCTTTCACCATATCCGCTCTTACAAATTCGGGAGAACCCAAAGCTGCAATAATAATATCTGCCTGCAGGCAATATTCTTTGATATTTTTTGTGCGACTATGGCAAACGGTTACGGTACTATCGCCGGGATAAGCTTTCTGCATCATTAACGAAGCCATCGGTTTGCCTACGATATTGCTTCTTCCCAGGATTACACAATGTTTGCCGGAGGTTTCAATGTTATAGCGTTTTAGTAATTCCAGTATTCCTGCCGGCGTAGCGGAAACAAAACAGGGTAATCCGATGGACATACGGCCTACGTTGATCGGGTGAAAACCATCGACATCCTTCCGGTAATCAATAGTTTCGATCACTTTTTGCTCGGATATATGTTTGGGTAGAGGTAGTTGTACAATAAAACCATCCACATCGGGATTATTATTCAACTCGATTACTTTTTTCAGTAATTCTTCTTCTGTTACATTATTCTCATAACGTATCAATGAAGATTTGAAACCGACTTCTTCACAGGTTTTCACTTTGCTGGCAACGTAAGTTTCACTACCCCCGTCGTGTCCTACAAGGATTGCCGCCAAATGAGGAATTTTACCTCCTGAAGCTTTTATTTGCTTGACTTCGGCTGCAATTTCCAACTTTATTTGCGCCGAGATAGCTTTTCCGTCTATTAATTCCATGTTTTAATCATTAATTATCTTCTCCTCGGCACCATCCCTTTTCCAAGAAATTTAGATCCACCGGTAACCATTTTCATCATTTTACGGGTTTCGTCGAATTGTTTTAACAATTTATTGACTTCCACCACGCTGGTACCGCTACCTTTGGCGATACGGGCACGCCGTGAACCGTTCAGGATTGCCGGATTAGTACGTTCTTCCGGAGTCATGGAATAAATGATCGCTTCAATGCTTTTGAAGGCGTCATCATCGATGTCCACATCTTTCAAAGCCTTTCCTACTCCCGGAATCATGGATGCCAGATCTTTCAAGTTACCCATTTTTTTAATCTGGTGGATTTGAGACAGGAAGTCGTTGAAATCGAATAGGTTTTTAGCCAATTTACGTTGCAAACGTTTGGCTTCCTCTTCATCATATTGCTCCTGGGCTTTTTCTACCAACGAAACGATATCTCCCATACCAAGTATCCGGTCGGCCATACGTTTTGGGTGGAAAGGATCGATAGCATCCAGTTTTTCGCCTGTACCGACAAATTTGATAGGCTTATCGACAACCGTACGAATAGAAAGTGCGGCTCCACCCCGGGTATCTCCGTCTAATTTGGTCAATACAACGCCATTGAAGTCCAGGCGGTCATTGAATTCTTTGGCAGTGTTTACAGCGTCCTGACCGGTCATTGAATCAACCACGAACAGAATTTCGTGCGGATTGATAGCAGTTTTGATTGCTGCAATTTCGGTCATCATTTGTTCATCGATAGCCAAGCGACCGGCAGTATCGACAATAACGACATCATTGCCATTTTGTTTGGCGTGTTTGATGGCATTCTGAGCGATTTGAACCGGATTTTTATTTTCTTCTTCAGTGTAAACAGGAACTTCTATTTGTTCTCCGAGAACTTTCAACTGTTCGATAGCTGCCGGACGATATACGTCACAAGCTGTCAGTAAAGGTTTTTTACCTTTCTTTTCTTTTAACATTTTGGCCAGCTTTCCGGAGAATGTCGTTTTTCCGGAACCTTGTAAACCCGACATTAATATGACGGCAGGAGTTCCTTTCAGGTTGATTTCCGCCGTTTCACCACCCATCAACTGAGCTAATTCGTCGTGGACGATTTTGACCATTAATTCATTGGGCTTGACTGCTGTAAGTACATTTTGTCCGATTGCCTTTTCTTTGACCGTATCGGTGAAGTTTTTAGCGACTTTGTAATTTACGTCGGCATCCAGTAAAGCTTTGCGTACGTCCTTAAGTGTTTCTGCAACATTGATTTCAGTGATTTTCCCTTCACCTTTCAACAGTTTAAACGATCGTTCTAACCTGTCACTTAAATTTTCAAACATAAAATATCGGATTCTTTAATTCAGGACGCAAAGATAGCTCATTTGTGCATATAATCGGACGAAAAAGGCAGAAAAAGTTTAAAAGAGTTCTCTTAAAAAGATAGTCAGATTTTCCTGTTTTGCCAATTTCCACGTTTCATATAAATGAAACTCCAAAGTAAAATACATCCCCAATAAAGGGGTTCGGTAGTCCAGCAGACAGCCAGGGATGCCTTAAGATAGCCGGTAACAAACCACATATAGGAGATATAAACTCCCAGAGTGGCTACCTCGATGAATAAAGCCGTACGGGTATTTCCCGTACCAGAAACGGAATTGAAGAATACAGTTGAGACGGCAATAAGAGGAAGAGCCGTCAAAATAATATACAGCGACGGAATGGACTCGTTGATTAGTTCGGTATTTGAAGAATAAACGGATAAAGCCAATTCCGGAAATATTGAAATAGGGATGATGATAATGGCTATTACAGATAAGCTCATGCGCGATATTCGCCAAAGGAGTGGGATTACTTCACTTTTTTCACCTGCTCCAATGGTATTGCTGACTAAAGTATTGGTAGTCGCTCCAAACGTAAAAATGGGTATTGAAGTTATCATGTACAGGCTGCGGATTACATTGGAAATTGCCAGTTGCGTTTCTCCCATATGTTCAATAGCCAGGAAGAAAAAAAGCCAGGTGCCTAACGACAGGAAATACTGGATCATCAAAGAAAGTGAAATGTTCAGTATATTTTTGATTACCAATAGATTTTTGAAACAAACAGAGGTAAAGCCATATTTTTTCAGGTCGATGGTAGTTATTGTGTATATGACGAAAAATAATACGGAAGCGGCTTCGGAAGCCACAGATGCAATAGCTGCTCCGGTGATTCCCAATTCAGGGAATCCCCAATTCCCGAAGATCAACAGATAATCCAATATTACGTTTACCGATCCCATCAATATTGCATTGAAAGATAGTACTTTTGTATTGGTAATTCCTACATAAAATGCCCGGAACATAACGTTGATCACAGAAAAAAAGAGTCCGTAAATACGCCAGTCCAGATACTTGGAAGCAGCTTCCAGAACATTTTTTGAGCTCAGGAGACTGCTTAGGATGTTTTCTGAGAAGGTTCTCGTTAGAAAAAACAACACCAATGCCAGGAGGAATAAGAATAAACATCCGTGTACGACAATTTCACCGATTTTATCGAAATTTTTTTCCCCGTTCCGCCTGCCGATCAGGATTTGGGAACCGGTACTAAATCCGAAAGCCAACATGAACAAAACAATATAAAAAATCCCGGCAATGGCCGACGCTCCCAATTCAACTTCCCCGACATGGCCGAGGAAGGCCGTGCTGGTAACCTGTATCAGGTTCTGTACCAACAAAGTCAGAAAAATCGGATAAGCGACTTTGAATATTTGGGAGTAATTATATTTGTGATTCATTCAATCAAGCTTTAATTAAGCATTGTATTCATGTAAATATCCCCGGATACATTTATTGATTCGTCCAAAACCCGTATCATTCCCCAATAATGGGAAAAAGATCCGGATGTACTGTTCAGTTCGATTATCTCCTTTTTACCTGAGAGACAGGCTATGGATGATAAAAAGACCTTTTTTATTTCGTTTTTACAGAAACATTCTTTTAGTTTTATTGTATTTTCTGTTTCTCCCGGGATTGCCAGAGCAATTTCATTTTCTCCTGCAAAAACGGTTCCGTCTTCTATAAATAAGTCTTCCAGAATATTCCGGAATTGCTGTTTCGTTTTCAATACCACCAGTTTCTTTTGATTCAGGAATCCGGAGTAGATTGTATAGAGAGTTTCCAGATCTATTTCTTCTATAGATTTGTATTGTACAAATAAATTATTTTTTTCGATTTCCCCGGGATTTGTTTGCCATGTACCGATACTTTCCGAGTTCCATGGAAAAGCTTTTTTATAGCCATATCCGGCATAAAAATCAGAGAGCCATTCTTCCTGTGGAATTAAAAAAGTAATAGGGAACTGTTTTCGGGCCATTTCTTCGAAAGCATGTTCTAATAGTTTTCCCATGTATCCTTTCCGTTGAAAATCAGGATGGGTCATTGCTCCGGAGATATAAGCAGCCGGAAAAATTTTATCTTCAAGTTTGATTTGATAAGGTATCATTTGCAGGGAAGCGATAAGTTGTTCATTTTCCAAAGCAATCAGAGTCTCTTCATTCCGATAAACTTTGTCGAAATAAAAAGTCCGGAATTCCAGGGTATCCCCGGGAAAACAAAGCTTCCACATTTCGATTAGCGTCTGTTTGTATTGCTCTTCCCCGTATTGAAACCGAATCATGACTCACTTTTTTCAGTAGCAATTCCTTTTTCCAATAAAATAACAGGATGATACGATAGTTTTGCTTTTCGAAGCGATTCTAACCCCAGGTCTTCCTCCCGGTTTATATAAGTGTATCCGGAACATTCGTTTTCTGCGAACTGTTGGTTAATCATGGTAAAACCTCCCTCTATTTCGTACAGGGATTTTTCCGCATGTACTCCGAAAGTATCTGCGGTAAGGGCTTGTCCATACGAATAGGCGACGATGGTTCCGTCCACCCGGAGAACTCCGCCAATCAGACCTAATTGTTCAAAGCCGGCAAAAGCGCGTTCTACCGACATTCTTTCATCTATCAAGGAAGGATCGCTACAATTTCCGTTTTCCTTACACCATTTGGAATACAATTCCAGGCATTCGGGAATAATATCCGGAGTGATTCGAAGGTATTCGTAACGGTATGTTTTTTTGAACTTATTGATATGATTTCGTTTTGACTGGAGCTTTTTTCCTCTCAGGGTGATCAAATCCTCGGTACTATAAATATATTCAAACCATGAACGGTTTGGATTGTAATCAAATTTACCGGGATAAACCTTTTCTACATTTTCATACATTTCCCTTGTCAGGGCAAACATCCGGAAAGGTTCGTTACGTTCTTTCGAATCGGCAATGATTGTTTCTAACGCTGTTTTTAAACAACCGTCCCCTATCGGATACATATAACCCGGTTTTTTCCCTCCGGCCCAGAACCTGAAGAAGAGAAAACCTCCTTCAATAGCATAAGATGTCCTGTATTTTGGAGCCCAACAATAGATATTTGCAAAAGAAAAATCACAATTCCTGAAAGTGCTTTTTTTCAGAAACTGATTTAGTACGTCTTTATCTTTGATTGTGATTTCTTGAAAGTCAAGCATAGTTTGGTAACTCCCTTCATATTAATTTATTCGTTTTTGTATCCGGAAACACGATAGCCGGTTTGAATATTTTGGCCTCTTCCGTATTCATCCATGCATAAGCCATGATGATAATGATATCGCCAGGCTGTACTTTACGGGCTGCGGCGCCGTTAAGGCAAATCATTCCGGACCCTCTCACGCCTTTGATAACATATGTTTCGAGACGTTCTCCATTATTATTGTTTACAATCTGTACCTTTTCTCCTTCGATCAGATTTGCGGCATCCATTAAATCTTCATCAATAGTGACACTTCCTATGTAATTCAAATTTGCTTCGGTTACTGTAACCCGGTGCAGTTTGGATTTAACAACTTCAATGTACATTGGTTTAACTAATTAAAAAATGAAAAGAATCAAGACTTTCCTGAATTCCTTTATTTTATGATTTAAATTGCGGTGCAAAGTTAATCATTTTTTTTCCAGGCGTTTGTATTTTTGACAACCTCTTCGTATGTTTTATCTTCAACTATTCTTTTCCGGGGTGTAAACTTTTTATTGAACAGACTTCTCTGGGGAACAAAATCCCGGTATTGTAATCCGGCCAGATCAGATAAAGAATAGATAAAATCGGCTGTGCTGAAAGGCCTGTTTTCCCGGATAGTAATATCCTGTTTGTGCGTTAAATATTGATTTGAACACCATAGAATAAGAGGAACCTCACATTGATAAATAGAGGCTCCATGGACGAAATGTCCTACAACATCCCTGCCGTCATAGACTTCTTCTCCATGATCGGAAAAGAACAAAACAGCAGAAGATCGATTTTCCTGTTCTTGTACCTTTTTTATGATTGAGCTGACTACAAAATCAGAATAAAGCACGGAATTATCGTATTCATCGATTGTTTTTTTCTTTTTGCCATTCAAATACGGTTTGTCGGGAATGGGATAATTTTCCTGGTTAAAGAATTTATATTCCGAAGGATACCGGCTTTTATACATGTTATGACTTCCCATCAGATGAATAAAGATGATTTTGTTTCCTATTGAGTCTTCTTCCAGTATTTTATCAATAATCGGAAATACAATTTCATCGTGTTGTTTGGTTATTGACAAATCATAAACGTGATCCGATTCTTTGGCGATAATTCCGTAACTGCTTCCCCATTTGTTGATAAGAGGTTGTGTACTAATCCAATATGTTTTAAAACCAGCATCCCTGAATAAATCCACAATAGAAGGTTTTTGAAGGTAATATTCAGGGTGATCGTAATCCGCAAATGTCAATGCCTGTTTCAAAACTCCAATTGTATGTGTATTAGGTGATACAATATCTTTATAAATGTACAGTTCGTTTTTCATAGAATCCAGAATTGGAGTCGTCGGACGAGAATAACCGTAGATCTGCATATGATTTCTTGAAAGAGATTCTCCGATAATGACAACGAAAGTATTATTATCGGAAGCCAGGTTACAGGAAATATCCATTGAAGTACTTTTGCGGGTTTTAGCTTCCAATTGCATATCCCGGTTTTCGTCCAGATAATGGATCCCGCTTTTATAAAAATCGACGGAACTCATTACTTTCGATAAATTTTCAAAGGGTACAATTGAAAGTGGAATCAGAAGGGATATAAAAAAAAGAAACTGATTCTGTTTTTGCTTCAGGTTTAAATATGCGGACGGTGAAGATGAAACCAGCGATTTATACAGTAAAAAAAGGCTTGCTACAACATAAGCAACCTGTCCAAGTAAGACGGGAATTGAAACAGCCCCATCAAAATATTCGTTTGTTTCGGAAATATTCGATCCGAAAATAACCCAGAACATATCGTCGAACATATGTGTCCGGGCTACACACAGGTATGAAAAAACCGTAAGATTGGGAATAAGTGTAAAGATGAAAAGGAAAATCAAATAACACTTCTCAATAATTCCTTTCAGGAATAAAGAAATAGATGAAAAAGAAAAAAACACCAATAAATTAATCATCCAGGCCAATAAAATATCCGAACAATTCAGATTATTTGCCAAGGCATATCCGGGGATATTAAACATTACAATGAATGCAATGAACAGAATTGTCCACAGCCTTTTTTGCAATATTTCTTTTATTATTTTATAGTTAATCATACTGTACATTATCAATCAATCTGACTTCTCCGCAAAAAACAGCGACACATCCCACTTTGAAGCTCGAATCTTCCCATGAAGATATCGGTTGCAGGGTATTCCCATCCACGATATCAAAATATTCGACTTTCAGTTCGGGAGATTTGTTTATTGTTTCAATAACCCATTCCTTGAGTTTTTCAACAGGTATCCGATCTTTTAATTTCCGGCTTTCAAATAATGTTTTGGAAATCAGGACGGCTTCCTGTCTTTCCTTGTTATTTAAACGTGTGTTCCGGCTACTCATTGCCAATCCGTCGGATTCACGAACAATAGGGCAGGGGATAATTTCGATCCGGTAATTCATTCTTCGGGTCATTTCACGAATGATGGCCAGTTGCTGAAAGTCTTTTTCTCCGAAATAAGCTTTCCCGGGTTTAACCGCATCGAATAGTTTGCTGACGATTTGTGCAACACCGTTGAAATGTCCTGGTCGGAAGGCTCCTTCCATTACTTTTTCCAACAGTCCGAAATCAAATTGTCTTGTATCCGGTTCGGGATACATTTCTTCGGCCGGGGGTGCAAAAACGTAAGTACATCCGGCTTGTTTTAACAATTCGCAGTCTGCATCCAGGGTACGCGGATATTTTAGCAAATCGTTTTTATCGTTGAATTGTGTCGGGTTCACGAAAATACTCACTACGCAAGTGTCATTTTCGGCCACACAACGTTTGACCAATTCGATGTGTCCCTGGTGCAAGGCTCCCATGGTAGGGACGAATCCGATTGTTTTATTTTCTTTCTTACAGGTATTCAGATTTTCCTGAAGTTCCCGGATTGTCGATATAATTTTCATATGTACATAATTTGTTTTTTAATGGTCGTATGGAACTCGCATGATTCTTAGTCTCACGGACTCTGGCGATTTTATAAAAATTGTGCTTTGTTTCATATTTTTCTCTAAAAACGATACAAAACTACGTATTTTAATACGAATCTTAAGCAATGTTGGGACTAATTAGCGATTTGTTTTGATTTTTGTGGTATTTTTTTTATTATCTTTGCACCGTGAATTCAAAGTATAGGTTTAATTAAATCAAAATGGACGCTAAAAGGGTACTATTTATTACAACAGAAATAACCCCATATCTTCCGGAAACGGAAATCTCCACAATTGGTCGTTATCTGCCTCAAGGTATTCAGGATAAAGGGAAAGAAATCAGGACTTTTGTTCCCAAGTTTGGTAATATCAATGAGCGAAGAAACCAGTTGCATGAGGTGATTCGCTTGTCGGGTATGAACCTGATAATTAATGATACGGATCATCCTTTGATTATTAAAGTCGCTTCCATCCAATCTGCCCGTATGCAGATTTATTTTATTGACAATGAGGATTTTTTCCAAAGAAGGAATATGCTCGTAGATGATGACGGCGCAGAATTTGAGGATAATGACGAACGTAGTATCTTTTATGTGCGTGGAGTCATGGAAACCGTCAAAAAGTTGAGATGGGTTCCGGATTTGATTCATTGTCATGGTTGGATGACTGCTTTAGCTCCATTATATATTAAAAAACATTATAAAGGGGATCCCTGTTTCAAAAATTCAAAAGTCGTCTATTCGATTTACAATGATGATTTCAAGATTCCTTTCCGGGAGTCTTTTTCTAAAAAGTTGAAAATAGAAGGCGTCACGAATAACGATTTGAAAGGAATTAAGGAAAATCCTGATTTTGAGGCTGTTTTAAAATTAGCTATTGATTTCTCGGATGGAGTTATCCAGGGAAGTAAATCAATCAATCCGAATTTAATAAGTTATATTGAAGGAAAAGATAATTTGCCTTTTCTTTCTTATCAGTCTCCGGAAATATATGTTGATAAATACAATGATTTTTACGATTCGATCTTAACAAAATAATTGAAATTCATAATGAGATATAAAGTCATTTTACTGAGTTTGCTTTCAGGAATCCTGTTTTGGGCGTGTGAGGACAGTATAAATAGTGTTGGAACAGGCATGTTGCCTGATGAGGATAGGATAGGAGTTTATACCGATACCATTTATCTGGAGGCTTCTACGGTCAAGCTGGATTCGATATATGCAAAAACTGTTTATGGAATGTTGGGAGAGTTTTATGATCCGACTTACGGTAGTTTGAAATCAAGCTATCTTTGTCAGTTTTATGCCACATCAAAGAACGTTTTTCCGGACTCGGTGATCAATAATACAATAGATTCGACTGTTTTAAGGATTACCTATAGTTCTTATCTGGGTGATTCTCTTGCTCCGATGGAAGTTTCGGTTTATCCTGTCACAAAAGCTTTGGATAAATATTATTATACCAATATGTCTCTGTCGGATTATTATGATATGAACCGGATTTGGGGTCGTCAGGGATATACTGCAAGGAATCTGAATATTTCCGATTCGGTTAACGTTGCTAATATCTATCGTAAGAGTCTTTCTGTTCGTTTGCCTGATTCTATCGGCCGGAAATTTTATAACGAATGGCGAAAACCGGCGCCTAATGCATTCGGTTCGTTGAATGATTTTGTGAAGTTTTTTCCCGGGTTGTATGTTGCCTCTACTTATGGTACCGGTAATATCCTTTATGTAGAATTTACTGATATTGGCGTTTATTTTAATTATCTTGCTACGGCAAAGGATTCTAATGGGGATGACAGTACCTATGTTGCATCGGGAGCCTCAACTTTTAATGTAACTAAAGAGGTTATTCAATTGAACAATTATCGGAGTTCGAATGATGAAAAACTATTACAACCAAGCGACGATAAAGCCTATGTAAAAACTCCGGCAGGAATTTTTACTAAAATAACCATTCCTATTCCTGATGTTGTTAAGAAAATGGGAAAAAGAAAATTTACAAATGCTAAGTTGTCTTTATCCGTTTTTGAAGGGGATGAGTGGGAGTATGCGATTGGATATCCCAAGAATATGATTGTAGCAGATATGAGTTTGACAACCAAGTTATTGGCGGTAAATCCGGATTCTGTAATAACTTTCTTTGAAAATAAACGGGTTGCAGATGGAAAGACGTCTTATACAACAACACTTGGTTCGTATGCTTATAATTTTGGAAATATTTCTGCGGTTATTCAAAATGCAATAGATAATGCTCCCGATAAAAATCTGGAATTGTTGTTAATTCCTGTTATGACACAGACATCAAGTTCTACGGATTACAGCACATCACATTATTTGTATCCTTCAGGGATTACCTTTAAGAAAGATAAAGAGCATCTTAAGCTTTCAATTGTGACTACGGATATGGATGTGGAGCAGTTGAAGTAATTTTTTGTAAACTTTGCAACTAATAAAAAAAGTTGAATGAAAGCAATGAAAAAAATAGTCGTAGTAATTGTATTGATTGTATTTTCAATCAACATTCAGGCGCAAACGAATAGTTTTAAAACAGGGGCATTATTATGGAAGATTTCGGGAAAGGATTTGGTTAAACCATCGTATGTACTGGGAACTTTTCATGTGAAGCCTGCCGGATATTTAGATCAGATTCCGGGAGCAAGAGCTTCTTTTGAGTTGGCAGAACAGGTTATTGGGGAAGTTGTTACCAGTGATATGATGGAACAAGCGGTGAAAATGCAGCAAAAAATGATGATGCCCTCCGATACGACGTACAAAATGTTGTATAATGAAGCTGATTACCAGGTTGTAGATAAAGGACTGATATCTATTTTGGGAGGAGTGGGTCTTGAACAATTGAAAATGCTTAAACCTTCCGGAATCCAAATGAGTATTCTGCAAATTTTGATAATGAAATATTATCCGAATATTAATCCGATGGAATTGTTGGATTTGCATATCCAGAAAATGGCTGTGGAGAAACAAAAACCTGTAGTTGGACTTGAAACCATCGACCACCAAATTTATGTTTTATTCGAGTCCTCTTCCTTGCAACACCAAGCTGATGTTTTACTTTGTAATATTAAATCAAACGAAGTGAAAGATGAAGAAGGACTGATAAAAGAATTAAAAGAATTGGAAGCAATGTATGATAAAGCTGATTTAAACGAAATCTACAAAATTTACAAAAAAAATCCATGTTCGGACTCCGAAGGAGATTATCAGATAAATAAAGCACGTAATGACGCCTGGATGAAAAAACTTCCGGGATTAATGAAAGATAAATCTTCATTTATTGCTGTCGGAGCATTGCATCTGGTCGGAGAAGAAGGTTTGTTAAATCAATTGGAAAAAGCAGGATATAAAGTTGAAGCCGTCAAAAACTGAACCTTTTATTCTGCTGTTATTGAGTTCTTTGTGATGCAGTATCCACCAAAAAAGCCTACTCCACCTCCGGTGATGTTTGTAACTATGTTGGATGCAGGTCCTCCGAAAATCGGATTTTCTCCATACATCTCTTTCCGGCATTGATTGATGAAGTTGTGATATTCTTTGGGAATGTTGCTTGTTTTAACTATTATAACATCACCCGGCTTCAAATAAATGGAACGTTTCCGTTGATCTTCCGTGTCTGTCACCCAATTATCAATATGGTCGAAATAATCGATGGTCAGTCCGTTCAGGTACTGGTCATTGATTCCTATATCATCGTAAGTTTTGTAATCGCTGATTTTCGTTGAAACCAGAGTATCATTAACGATATATTTGAAAAGATAATAATCGTCTCCCGGAGGTTCCTGTCCATAGATATTTAGGGAATAATTTTTATGTCCCATGATATTCATCAGGTTTAAACTGAGGGAATCAAGTGAGAATTTGGAAGGAATTGTTGTGGAGGCGCCATAATTTTCTTTTATTCCGTCTTTGTTGAAGTCTGCTTGTACGGCAAGATTATAAGTTTTTCCGGGAATAACAGCCCAGACTGATTTGGAACAATATAATCCCGGTATTGTATCTACTTCAAATAATTCATATATTTGTTTGTCGGAAGATTCTATTGTAACCGTCGCACCGGAAACCGGGATATTCGGTTCATCCTGAAAATAAGGAGATGAACGACTTATCCGGATTTCCTGTTGTTTCAGCTCATCCGTTATAGTTCCGTAAATGACGATAACCGGTTCGGAATCATCAGTACTGATATCAAAAGGAGCTGTACAAGAATGAATAATGAATAATGAAAAATGAATAATGAAAAATATCAGACTCCCGGATACTATATTGTTAGCTTTTGACATAATTTAAAACTTATTACTTGTAACTTCCTGTAACTTCCTGTAACTTCTTGTAACTTCTTTATAGGGAATAGTTTCGTCGGCATAAAGGGCGACATAAACTTCCGGATCTTTATTATAACAATCCTGAAGAAAAGGTGTAATCTCCTCAAACGAAACCGGATGTTCTTTATCTTTTCCGAATGCCACATAATAATTCAAATTTGCATCGATGGTCACCCGGGTAAGAGGTTTCGCCGATGTTTGCTGACGGCTTTGGGGTAATAATACCTTAATCGCATTAGGCACTACTACGGTGGATGTAATCATGAAGAATATGAGTAACAGGAAGATCATATCCGTCATAGATGCCATACTGAATTCTGCCAATATTTTCTTTTTTCTTTTAAGAGCCATAATAATTGATAATTGACAATTAACAATTGATAATTGACAATTGACAATTATTTTGTGCGTAAGCCTAATTGTCAATTATCAATTATCAATTGTCAATTATTTTGTTGGTTCGTTTAATAAATCCATGAATTCCATTGAGCGTGATTCCATTTTGTTTACAACTCCGTTTACTTCCGCAACCAGGTAGTTGTAAGCAAATAGGGCGATAATACCGACAATCAGACCGGCTACTGTAGTTACAAGAGCTTCATAAATACCGGAAGATAAAAGAGTTATATCCACATTAGCTCCGGCGTTGGACATGTCGAAGAAAGCACGTACCATCCCCGTAACCGTACCGAGGAATCCGAGCATTGGAGCGCCACCGGCTGTAGTAGCCACCCAGGTAAATCCTTTTTCGAGTTTGGCAATTTCTATTTGTCCTACATTTTCGATAGCAACCAATATATCGTTCATGGGACGTCCCAGGCGTGAAATACCTTTTTCTATCATACGGGCATACGGGGTATTGGTATTTTTACACAAATTAATAGCTGAATCTATTTTTCCTTCATGAATATAATCCTTAATCCTGTTCATGAAAGTTGTGTCTTCTTTTCCCGCTTTACGAATGACCAGTATCCTTTCTATAGAAACCGCTACCGCAATAAATAACAGAAGTGCGATTGGGATCATGATCCATCCGCCTTTTAGAGTCAGTTCCAAAATGTTCATCTTGACTTCTTGTATCTCTGGTGAAGCTGTAAGATTAGGCATGTTTTGTACCACCTGTGTTGCTCCGTCTTGAATAGAAAGTAATAAGCTCATAATACTACATTATAAATTATTAAATGTGATTGATTCTATAAATAATTAACTACTTTTGCCCTTGAATAGTATAGCATTCAAACACAAAAGTAATAGAATTGTGTTAAAAATCACAGTATGTTAAGTAAAGATTTCTTAACGAAGCAGATTCCGGTATTAAAATTGGAGGATTCAGGAAGTTTTTCTTTGTCACAGATGGAGGATTATAAGCTGAAGCATCTTCCTGTAGTTAGTGACGGAAAATATATTTTTCTGGCGGGCGAAAAAGACCTGTTTTTAATGGAAGATATTGATAATTCGATAGAAAATATCAGTATTTATGCTCCGTTGGTGAGTGACAAAGCTACTCTTTTGGAAGTTTTACGGGTGATGAGTAAGGAGAATCTGACTGTTCTGCCGGTAGTGTCTGAAGATGGAAATTACCTGGGAGCTGTTACACTATCAATATTAGTGGAAAAATTGGCTGAAGTTACACAAACGGCTTCACAGGGAGCATTGATTGCTATTGAAATGAATTCTCAGGACTATGATCTGTCTCAGTTATCCCATTTGATAGAATCGAATAATGCAAAAATCCTCTCACTTTTGTCTTATCCTGTTTTGGAAACTTCCAAGCTGGTCGTTCTGGTTCGTATCGATTTGGAAGATGCATCACCGGTATTGAGAAGTCTTGAACGTTTTAACTACAGGGTGCTTTATTATGCTCAAAAGGGGGGGCTGGCCGATGATATTATGCGCCGGAGGCTGGATGAATTAATGTATTATCTTGAAATGTAACTTGTAAGTGATATGCGAATAGGAGTTTTTGGCAGTATATATCAATCGGATAAACTGGATGTTATTCAGGATTGTTTTCAGATATTGAAACGTTTTTCTTCGGAGATATATATTGAAAGTAGTTTTTATGTCTATCTTTCAAAGCAATTCGGATATACTCCGGACTTCAAAGGATTGCTTAATGAAAAGGAGGATATTTCTCTTGATATGGCCTTGAACTTGGGTGGGGATGGCACTTTTTTGAGGACAACCGCTATCATAGGCCGGAGAAATATCCCTATATTGGGGATTAATACCGGTCGTCTGGGTTTTCTGGCAGATATTAATAAGGAAGAAATAGAAGAAACTCTGACGGAGGTCTTTGCCGGACAATTCCGGATTGAAAATCGTAGTTTGTTACAATTGGACATGGAGAGTTCCGTCATCGGTACCCCTAATTTTGCATTGAATGAAAT
>BNXB01000025.1 GCA_025999255.1 Bacteroidia bacterium
AAATAGATGCTGTTATCGGGTTTAGCTCCACCCATTTGTTCCATACCCAATACCCCTTCGTACGATAACACGTTAGGATATTTGTATTCCAATCCGGCAGGTTTGAACGATCCGTGAAAATCCACGAATAAGTTGTGTTTTGCAGCTTCTTCGGCAACACGTTCGTAGTAATTGACCATCCACTGATCGCTACGGTCCATGAAATCGATTTTTACTCCTTTCACTCCCCATTCCCGGAATGTTTTGAATAGATCGAAATGGTTTTCAACAGCCAGCCACGTTAACCATAGTACAATACCTACATTTTTTTCTTTTCCGTAACGGATTAATTCATGTACATCTACTTTGGGATTCGGAGTGTAAGGATCACGTGTGCTTTTAGCCCATCCTTCATCCATGATGATATATTCGATACCATATTTAGAGGCAAAGTCAATGTAATATTTATAAGTATCGAGATTGTATCCTGCAACAAAATTAACATCCGGACCATAAGGACTGGCGTCATTCCACCATTCCCAGCTGACTTGTCCCGGTTTGATCCATTGGGTATCAGTTAATTTACAAGGAGATGCCAAGCGGCAGGTCATCGTATTTTCGATTAATTGCTTATCGTTTTTGGTAATGACAAAATAACGCCAGGGAAAATTACGTTTCCCGTTTGTTTTAGCTATATAATCGGCTTCTTTCAGTATTTTAAGGCTGCGGTCTCCGTCATCTCCGAATTCCAACGGGTTTTTAGGAAAAACAGAGTATGCGCCGTTTTTGTCATTTCCTTTCAGGAACATACATGGATAGTCGGAAAGATCTGATTCGGAAATTAATATCTTGTATTGTTTTTTTGTGTCGATCAAAACCGGCAACACACTCATATTGCTTCCTTCATTGAAGTCTTTACTGCTTAAATGAGAGTACGGGTGTTCATAGGCTGTCTTAAAAGATTTGGTTTGTTGTAAATGAAGCAGGTATTCCTCCGGGAAATGAATGGCAAGGTTTTCATTTAAAATCTCAATATCGCTTTTTTTGTCTGTAATAAAGCGGTATGCAACCCCATCGTTATATACCCGGAACTCTACGGCATAATCACCTTTGAAATTAAGTCGTAATACATTACAATTATTTTCAACAATAGAAAATTTGAGAGGAACGACCGGCATGATCTTATCGTTGATCACTGATTTTTTTTGTCCGGTAAGTTTTGGGTTAGCTCCCAAAATTTCATCACCTCCTAAATCCATTTGTAGAAAACAGTTGTCAAGAATCAAATCATTATTATAAGAAATGTTATAATATATTTTGTCGGAAATGGTTATTCCTATCTTGATTTCTCCATTTGGGGAAATAACTTCTGTTTTCTTTTGTGCGAAAGCAAAGCAGGAAAGAAATACGAATAAAATTATTAATGCAGCTGATTTTGTCATGATATTTAATAGTTTAGATAATTATTTCGCAAAGATCATTATTTTTCTAAAAATGCCGTTGCACACCAAATCAAAGGTGCTTGTCCATGCATATCTCCGGTAATTCGTTTTCTGTTCAGATAATATTCTTTTGTGGTTCCCACATTTGTTCCTTCACATACATCTTTTATATCATTATTTTCATTGATGTATGAAACGAGAGCGATCCACGCTTTTTTTGCAATCGGAGCATAGGTTTCCTTATCGAGCCACCCTCGTTTTACACCGGTAATCATGGCATAAGCGAACATCCCTGTGCCGGAAGTTTCCGCCCAGGAAGAAGGGTCGTCTACCAACTGTCCCCACATGCCATCAGCACGTTGATAAGCTTTCAGAGTTTCCATCATTTTGCGATATTGAATGAGAATACGTTCTCTGTATTGATTGTCTTCCGGGAGGTTTTTTAGTAAATCGGTCATTCCTGCAGCCATCCAGCCATTTCCCCGTGCCCAGAAAAACGGAGCATTGCCTGCATGATAGAACAGACCGTTAGGACGTTGGATGGAATCAAGGTAATGTGTCATCTCAAAAGCAGCCCTGTCGATGTATTCCCGGTCTTTGGAGGCCAGATACGCCTGTGATTGGATCGTTGATATCATGAACATATCGTCGATCCAGTAGCGGGTTTGCCAGCTTAATCCCAGATCCAATAGTTTTTTATATTCTGCTTCATGTTTTGTATTTGACGGCATTATCCATTGTTCGTCGGCATAATTCATGCCAATGTGAAAAAACACGTCGTTTCCGGTTTGCATATATAGTTCGAGGGGAATAGAACCGAATACGGAGTGGTCTACATGGTCAGGTTTAGGTGTCAGTTTTTTCTGTTCATTGAGTAATGGATAGTATCTTCTTTCCAACTGTTGCAACAGGTTTTTATCTTTACTCACTTTTGCAAATCTGAGAGCTCCCAGCCATGTGCATACTTCAGGATAAGTGACTTCTCCGGTTTTTATGTTTTCAATTCCTCCGAAGTTCCGGAAAGGAAAAGAAAGATAGCGTACGGCTATCTTTTGACCAATAGTTTTAGGATCTGCTTCTTTGGGAAATTTTTTGAAATTGCCATCCTGCGCTAAAGAATATTGAAATTGTAATATCAGGATTACAAATAATGTACAAAAATATTTTAGAATTTTAGCCATTAGATTAATTAATTAACCTGTAGAGGTGAATTAGATTCGCCTCTACAGGTGATTATATTATATTATAAAATGTTACCAACCGGGATTTTGCGGATATGGTTCTCCTGCAGTAACCCGTTCAATTTGTCTTTTTGGTATCGGACGTAACATATGTTTGTCTATGATATTGATAGCAGCCGGACCTTCATCGTATTTCCGGACGCGTTCCACAAGAGTTCCGGTACGTGCCAGGTCAGCCCAACGGTGATGTTCTGCCAGTAATTCGCGGGTTCTTTCTTCAAGAATGAAATCCAGAGTGATATTATTGGCAGTTATATCGAGCGCTCCTGCTTGAGAATTCGTTTTATTTCTTGCCCGTTCACGCAGAATATTGATGTGTTTTGCTGCATTGGCATTATCGTTTGATTTGAATGCAGCTTCAGCGGCAAGCAGGTAAGTTTCTCCTAAGCGGAAAATGATGAAAGAGCGGTCGGAGTTATCGTTAGGAACTGATTTTGTCCGATCTAAAAATTTAGTGATTGTAGGGAAAATATTTGTTCCGGAATAAGCTTCCGGAGTAAATATAACATATTGATTTTTAGTTCCTCTGTTTTGTGTCATTTTTCTGATCTCATCAGCAGTCATGTTATATCCGGGATAAAAGAGAGCTGTATCTCCGACAGTAGTGAGCTTCCAGTCGAAACTTTCGGAGACTCCATCGATTTTATAAGTAACCTTTCCTCCGTTGACTGTTTTTGTAGCAAACCAGACGGTTTGGAAAGTACCGTTGTACCGGGTATCGATATCCCTGTTTGTGAATGCATTATATGTGTATGAATTCGGATTGTTCCAGGAATAACAACGTCCGTCGATCAGGTTCCTTTCTCCTAAATAAGCGTCATAACCATTTACATAGTAGTGATTTAAAGTACTCCTTGCTCCATAAACATTGTCTTCGTCCCAGTCCATTCTTGCTACAAATAATTCTTCCTTATTTTTACCGGACGGAGCATCGTTTGTCTCATTGAAAACATCAGCAAAATTATCCATCAGTTTAAGACCGAAAGAAGGTGCTTCATTGATCAATTTTGTTGCGGTTTGATAAGCTTTCTGATAATATTCCTGAGCTTTGGACGGATTATAATATTTGTTGTGGGTATTATTCGGGTATTTTGATGCATCTTTATCATAAACCCATCCCAAAGTCAAATATACTTTCGCTAACAAATGCAGAGCCGCAGCCTGAGAAGCCCTTCCTGATTCCAGGTTGTTTAATTGTGGACTTGCAGAACATTTAGTGATGGCTTCTTCCAGATCTGAGATGATGACATCGTATGCAAGTAACATATCCTCACGGGTAGCAGATGTGCTTGGCGATGCATTGTACCGGGTTGTTACAGTGATATCTCCGAATTGTTGTACCAAGTAAAAATAGAAGAATGCCCGTAAAAACCTTGCTTCCCCATAATACCGATCTCTTTGGGCAGGGGTTAGATCCTGTGTCGTAACATCAACTGTGGATACATTCTCGATCAGGTAATTCAAAGTATTGATCGCAACATAAGCGTCTGTCCATAATTTTCGTGGATATTCATTATCATAATTATAGTTTTCCAGATGATATTGGGCCAGGTTAGAGGTACGATTACCTCCATTGATATTGCTTTTAATTTCATCGGTTCCCGGATTCATTAGACCATGAATTCCTTCCTCATATCCATACATTGTTTTGAAAACAGAATATATGGAATTCAATCCCATTCCATACCCTTTGGGTGTTTTCATAAAATCTTGTGTAAGTTTAGAGTGATTTTCTTCTATCAGATTATCTTCACAGGCATAGAAAAAACACAAAAATACACATGCTATTGATATATATAATATTTTTTTCATTTTATTTTTATTTAAGCAGTTAGAATGTAACATTTAATCCAAAGATAAAAGAACGCATCGGAGGCGTTACTAAACTGACCGTACTTGTTGTCTCCGGATCGATACCTCCATCCTTTTTATATTCAGAAGAGAACCATGTATACAGGTTGTCTGAACTGGCATATACCCTTGCATTTTGAATCCCTATTTTATTCAGGACATTCCCTGGGATGGTATAGCCCAATGTGATATTCCTTAATTTCAGGTAAGAAGCGTCATATCTGGACAGTAAACTCTTTTGAGAAACAGTTCCTGTTGTTGGTTTAGGCCAGCGTGCTCCTGTGTTGTCCGGTGTCCAGTAGTCGATGTTCAGGTTGTTATATCCGCTTTGCAGTGTATTCATCCAACTATTGTGCATGTCGGAAGTGAGAGTTCCTCCTTTTTTGAATGTAAACAGGAAAGAAAGGTCAAATCCTTTGTAAGCAAAACGGTTATTAATACCTCCTTCGAAGTCCGGAGCTCTTTTCCCAAGGAATACCCGGTCGTCGTCATTGATTTTTTGTTGAGCTAAAATCGGATTTCCATTTTCATCCAGTTTAGGTTTCCCATTTCCATCTAAAACATAGTCTACATGATGATTCTTGACCTTTATCGTACCGATTACTGATGTTGTACCGGATGTTTGATATCCGAATGACTCTGCCAAGGCTCTGTCTTCAGGAGTATCTTGCCATAAGCCGTCAGCTTCCAGAGATAAGATCGCCCAGCGGTCTCTTCCAAGGTAAAGATTCTGATCGGAAATACTTTGAACACCGTCGCCCAAATTAACCACTTTATTTCTGTTTGAAAAGATATTGAAGTCTGTTGTCCAGGATAATTTCTTCTTTCCATCTCCGGAAATGTTGACCGAAGAAATGTTAAACTCGATTCCCTTGTTCTCCGTCTCTCCAAGATTTGTCAAGTAAGAGCTTGAATATCCTGATGTTGGCGGCAGATTGACAGGCAACAGCAAATCTGTTGTTTTTTGTTTATAAACTTCTAATGTTCCGTTAATTCTATTGTTCAATATGCCGAAATCAAGTCCGATGTTAGTTGTTTCCGTATTTTCCCATCCTAATGAATAATCAGGAACAGTTCCGGGATATACACCCATAACGCTGCCATTTCCCAGTATATACTTATTGTCTGAAAGTTGGGCGATCGTTTGGTATGCATTAATAGCCGTACTGCCTACATTTCCCCAGCTGCCGCGTAACTTGAGTCCGGATAAAAACCGGATATCTTCCATGAAAGATTCCCGCATCAGGTTCCAACCTAGGGCAACAGAGGGGAATGCATGCCATTTGTTGCCTTTAGCCAGACGGGATGATCCGTCATAACGTACGGTCGCTGTCAATAAATATTTTTCCTGGAAATTGTAATTCAAACGACCCATATACGATAAGATGGCCCACTTCTCGTAATTTCCGTCACCGCTGACGGCCCCCAGAGCCGTACTCGGATTGTAATATTGTACATTATCATCGAAGTAGTTGTAGGAATTCATGTTATTCATGTTCGTTTCTTTCTCCTGATAACTGAATAATCCGGTAACACTGAAATTATGCGATTTATTGAAGCTTTTGTCCCATGTGAGTATATTTTCGAGGGTATAATCCGTTGTAAACAGGGATTCGGAAAACGCCCAGTTCTGCCCACCCATTCTTTTGGTTGTAATGGATTTCTGGAACTTACCGATAGATGCTTGTTTGTACAAGATACCTCCATTGAATCTGTATTTAAATCCAAAAGGAAATTTAACCTCTGCATATCCCGTTGTAAATGTAGATAGTGTTTTTCTGTCGTCAACAACAGCTCCATCCTGTTCATCTAATAATGGGTTCCAAACTTGTTGGCCGCTTCCCGGCAGGAAAGACCTCAAAGTCCCGTCTTCTTTGTATGGTGTTGTGAATGGAGATGCGCGCAGCGCCTGATCCATTGGGTTTATATCCTGTCCTTTATTGTAAGAGTATGTATTTAAGGAAGACAAGCCAATTGTCAGGTAATTGGTTATTTCACTATCGACGGAAAGTTTTGACGTCATCCGTTCAAAATTATGTCCACGATAATTGTTTTGTGATTCATAGTACCCTACGGAGGCATTGTAAGTGGTTTTTTCACTTCCTCCACTTAAGGCAAGCTGATGATTTGTGGTTATCCCATTCTCAAAAATCAGGCTTTGCCAATCAGTGTTATTTCCAGCGTAGTAACCATCCATTTCATCCTGATCCCTGAAAACAACCCCGATGACCATCAAACTTGGATCATCAGGTCCGGTATATTTGCCGGGATTGGCGTTGTAATTCGCCCATTGTTTCAGGCGCATATATTGATCCCTGTTCATTACCGGAAAATCATCGATAGCTGACGTAATACCATAATATCCGTTGTAATTAACACTTAATTTATTTTTACTCCCTTTCTTTGTTGTGATCAACAATACTCCGTTTGCTCCGCGAGAACCGTAAATTGCAGTAGCTGACGCATCTTTCAATATACTGACATTCTGGATATCATCATTGCTGATGTCATTTAAACTACCGGCAAAGGGAATTCCGTCTACAATAATAAGGACATCATTATTGGCATTAATAGACCGTTCTCCGCGAATACGGATCTGTGGTACAGCTCCCGGGTGGTTGTTCCCTCCCGCCATTTGCACGTCAACTCCGGCAGCTAATCCTTGCAATGCAGCAGCGATATTGGCAACGGGAGCCTGTTTGATAATATCTTCCTTTACATTTACCATTGCTCCGGTAATGTCGGATTTCTTTTGTACGCCATAGCCAACAACGACTACTTCATCCAGGGTTTTCGTATCCACAACCATTAGAATGTCATAACTTGTCCGGTTACTGATTTTTATTTCCTGAGTTACATAACTAAGGTAACTGAATACGAGGATTCCGTTTTCAGGCACATTCAAGGTAAATTTCCCGTCAATGTCTGTGGTTGTACCAATGTCGGCGCCCTTAACCGATACGGATACTCCTACCAGCGCTTCTGTATTGTCTTTTACAACGCCGCTGATTTTTTTCTTGTTTTGTTGTACGGATTCAAGGTTGATATGTTCATTTCCACCGGCCAGGGAAGTTGCCGGAATTGTGAAAATGAATATTATACCCCAAAAGAAAAATTTGAAAATACACTTTTTTTTGAACATAATAGTACATTTTTGTTTAACAATTATTAAAAATCTCTTTTGAAAAATTTGTGCTGCAAATGTATAATTGTTAATGTTTGCTTGATTCCATATTTGTGACCAAGATGTATGAATTTGTGACATTGATGATTTTTTGTTGAAAAAAGCCTATATTTGCAATGATATGAGGAATCTGATTGTTCTTTTTTTGTCTCTTTTTGTGACATCGGCAAATGTTCTCGCATATAATTTGCGGCAGTTGTCGAGCAGCGAAGGTTTGTCCAACAGCGCTATTTTGTCCATGTGTCAGGATAGCGACGGCTTCATGTTATTTGGTTCTGTTGACGGATTGAATCTCTATGATGGAAATAACATTCAGATTCTTAAGCCTACATTGAATAATCCCAATAACCTGCTTGGGAACATGATTAATATCATACGGGAGGCTGAGCCGGGAATTTTGTGGATTGGAACTAATTTTGGACTTAACAGGTATGATAAGAGAACCCGGATTATTGAATATTTTAATGAATTCCGTGGAAATATGCTTGCTCAAACGAAAGATCACCGCATTTTTATTTTCAATGAAAATTATCAGATTGAATATTATAATCCTCAGGAAAAGAAGTTTATCAGTATTCCTTTTCCGGATGTAAAGAAGACGGACTTGATGAATTATTTCATAGATGGAAATAATGTGTTGTGGATTTTTAATATTGATGGTAACATCCGGAATTTTCAATTGTCATTTGATAGTGATAAACTCCCTGAATTCGAACTTCTGAATAATTTTACTCATAAATACCCGGTCAGATATTGTTTTCAGAACGATGGAAGCGCCTGTATTATTGATGATAATGGAGATTTATATGATTTGGATTTAATGACTCTCCGGAAAAATTTTGTCAAAAACATACAGGATGAGATAATGAAGAGTGGGAATATTTCTAGCGTGATCCGGGATGGAAATGATTATTTTGTGGGTTTTAATACGAATGGTTTGATTCGTTTGGTCTATACTCCCGAATCTGTGATCAAATATAAAACCGAACGGATTGGAATTCATTGCGGTGTGTTTTGTTTGCAAAAGGATAAAAATCAAGACATTATTTGGATTGGAACGGATGGACAGGGAGTTTACATGATGTCGAGGGATGCTTATTCTATCTATTCTTATACATTCAAAGATTTGCCTTATGATGTACAGAAGCCGGTAAGAGCCTTGTTTTTGGATGAAGATAACGCTCTCTGGATTGGTACAAGAGATGATGGAATTATTTATATCCGCGATTTTGATCCTAAGAAAGATTTGAAAGATAGCAGGACAGAGGTTTTTACCTCTTTTAATAGCGCTCTTGTTAATAATTCAAACTATGTTTTTGTGCCGAGCCGGCACAATCTGGTATGGATAGGAGGGGACGGTCCGGGAATCAATTATTATTCCTATAAAGAGAAAAAGATTAAAATATTACCTTCTGATATCGATCGGAAAATTCAGCATGTCCATTCTATTGCTGAAGTCAGTGATAGCGTACTTTGGATTGCAACCGGAGGAAACGGGTTTTATAGAGCGGTGATTTCGGGAGGCGATAATCCCCGGATTGTTTCCGTCAGGCAATTCCTGTTCGTTGAAAAAACGGAAAAAATGAACAACCACTTTTTTTCAACTTATCAGGAAAATGACAGCATCCTATGGATTGGCAGCCGTGGGTATGGATTGATACGAATGAATTTACATGCTGATAATTACAGGATTATCAGGATTCAAAAAGACAATACCGAAACCATCAATGATATTTTGTGTATTCATCGTGACGTAAAGGGAAATTTATGGTTTGGAAGTAGCTTCGGGATTACACGGTTAATTGAATATGCGGATACGGTTGTTTATAAGAATTATAATGAAATAGACGGTTTGCCTAACAATACGGTACATGGTATTCTCGAAGATAACAGGGGGTTTTTATGGTTGAGTACCAATCGTGGGGTGGTCGAATTTGATCCTGAAAAAGAAAATTTTAAAACATTTGATCATCGTTCGGGCTTGAAAGTGACGGAATTTACAGATGGAGCTTATTATAAGGATGAAAAATCCGGAGCATTGTTCTGGGGCGGGACAAACGGATTTGTAAACGTTACAACCGATTTGTTTGTCGAAAAACCATTTGTTCCGAAGATCTATTTTACAAAATTGAGAATTTATGAAGACGAACATAATTTGTTTGATCATATGCATGGTTCGGGAGATAACAGTTATTTGCAACTGAAATACGATCAGAATTTTTTCTCTGTCTCTTTTATCGCAGTTGACTATATCAATGGACGGAATTGTAATTATTCCTACAATCTGGAATATTTCGACGACAAATGGATTAGTCAGGGGAATATGAATGAAGTATCTTTTACCAAAGTTCCTCCGGGCGAATATATCCTTCATGTCCGCTGTGATAATGGAAATAAGGAATTAACCGCAGAAATCTATTCTTTAAAAATCAAAATCTTACCTCCCTGGTATTTGTCTTTTTGGGCAAAATGTTTTTATGTGGTTTCTGTTCTTGTTATTTTGTATGTATTTATCCGGACTACCCGTAAGCGATATGTTCGTAAGCGTGAAGCCATGCTGGAAAGATTAAATCAAAAGCAGAAGGAGGACGTTTACGAATCAAAACTCCGTTTTTTTACCAATGTTACTCATGAATTTTGTACTCCGTTAACCCTCATACATGGCCCTTGCGACCGGATAGTTTCGTACTCGGGTTCCGATTCTTTTGTGAAGAAATATGCTTCTCTGATTATGAAGAATGCCGAGCGGCTCAATTCTCTGATTCAGGAACTGATAGAATTCCGGCGTATTGAAACCGGACATAAATCTTGTGTGATTGAGAGCCTGAATATTTCCGATTTTTCCGGAAATATAGCAGATTCGTTTATGGATTGGTCTGAGACGAAAAAGATCAATTTTATTGTCAATATTGCTGATGGTATTTGTTGGAATACGGATGCCGGCTGTTTTTCCAAAATATTGATTAATCTGTTGTCCAATGCATTCAAATATACTCCGGATGAAGGAGAAATCAAATTGGATGTATATTTGATTGGAAAAAAGTTGAAAATTCTTGTTTATAATACGGGAAAAGGAATAAAGGAGAAAGATATTCCGCTGATATTTGACCGTTATAGTGTCCTGGAAAATTTTGAAAAGCAAACGAAAAGAGGCCTTTCATCCCGGAATGGATTAGGATTGGCTATCTGCCATAATATGGTGCAATTACTTGAGGGAGAAATTGTAGTTCAGAGTGTTCCTGACGGATACACTGAATTTCAGGTACTGTTACCTCAACTTGAAGGTGATAATAATGTGACAAAAATAGAAGCCATGGATGAACTTCCGGTAATTTTACCGGTATATGAAAGCGAAAGGCCATTAGTAGAAGTGGGGCATAATAAATATATCAAGTCCCGTCCTACAATTATGATTGTCGATGACGAACCTGAAATGCTTTGGTTTATATCGGAGATTTTCACGGAACATTATAATGTTATTCCAATCGAATATCCTGAAATGGTAAAAAATGCAATCGAAGAGATACAACCCGATTTGATAATCTCCGATATTATGATGCCGAAGATGGATGGAATTACCCTGATGAAACAAATCAAAGCGGGTAAACGTACAGCACACATTCCGTTCATATTGCTTTCCGCAAAAAATACACCGGAAGAACAGACGGAAGGAATTGCATCCGGAGCTGAAATATATATTGCGAAACCTTTCAATGTGAATTATGTAAAATCTGTGGTAAACAGGTTGTTAAAACGTCAGGACGATTTGAAGGATTATTACAATTCGGTCGTCAGCGCCTTCCAGTTTACGGAAGGCAAATACCTTCACAAAGAGGATAAACGGTTTTTTGATAAAATAATTAATGTTATAGGGGACAACATTACTTCTCCCGAATTTTCGAGAGAACAACTGGCCGGAAAGCTAGGACTTAGTACCCGCCATTTGTACCGGAAAATGAAAAAAATCACGGATAAAACTCCAGCCGATCTGATTAAAGAATACCGGTTGGTAATAGTAGAAAAATTACTTTTAACGACTCAGTTTTCTGTAGATGAAATTATGTACAAAGCCGGTTTTTCCAACCGTGGAAATTTTTACAGGATGTTTTCTCAATTGTATGGTATGACACCGAAAAAATACAGGGAAACGAAAACAAAAGAACTACAATCCTAGTTCCATTTCGCTGCAAAGATAGAATTTTCTTTCCGGGTTGAAGATTTTTCTCCGGTCGTTAAAAAACTTCAATAATTTAATTGTATAATCCAATAATTATCCGTACCTTTGCAGCGTTTTGGCGCAAAAAATAGTGAAAATTATTTGATAATTGTTTGGGTTTTCAATAATTATAGCTAATTTTGCAGCCCAATTTGTATCATTGAGAAAAATTAACAAAAGTCGAATTTAAGAATTTAAAGTTCAAAAAATGCCTACGATTCAACAATTAGTAAGAAAAGGAAGGACGACAATTGTGGAGAAAGGTAAGTCTCCTGCGCTCGATGCATGTCCTCAAAGACGTGGTGTTTGTGTGCGGGTTTATACCACTACTCCTAAAAAACCGAATTCCGCTATGCGTAAAGTGGCTCGTGTACGTTTGACAAGCATGAAGGAAGTGAACGCTTACATTCCGGGTGAAGGTCATAACTTGCAGGAACACTCTATTGTATTGGTAAGAGGTGGTCGTGTAAAAGACCTTCCGGGAGTTCGTTACCACATTGTACGCGGAACTTTGGATACTGCCGGGGTAAACGGTCGTACTCAAAGACGTTCCAAATACGGTGCAAAACGTCCTAAACCGGGAGCTGCTACAGCTGCTACAAAAGGTAAAAAGAAATAATTATTAATCAAGTTTTTTGGATAAAGCTATAATAGAATGAAAAAATGAACGAATTAAAAAATGAAAAAAATATTGTTTTCATTTTTTTCATTACTTCATTCTTTCATTAAAAAGAGCGGTTGAGTAAATGAGTTCGGAGGAATTCGTTGAAGACACAGAATGATGGCAACCAAGAACGAAATTTTAAGAAAACAATGAGAAAGACGAAACCAAAAAAGAGACAGATCCTTCCGGATCCTGTTTTTGGAGATACAAAGGTTACAAAGTTTGTTAACCATTTAATGTATGACGGCAAGAAAAGTATTGCCTTTGAGATTTTTTATACTGCTTTAAATAATGTAAAAGCGAAACTACCAAACGAAGAAAAATCTCCTCTCGAAATTTGGAAACAAGCATTGGATAATATCACTCCGCTTGTTGAAGTAAAATCCCGCCGTATTGGTGGCGCTACATTCCAGGTTCCTACAGAAATTCGTCCCGATCGTAAAGAATCGGTGTCAATGAAAAATATGATTGCATTCTCCCGTAAAAGAGGAGGTAAATCAATGGCAGATAAACTGGCTGCTGAAATCGTTGATGCTTTCAACAACCAAGGTGGCGCCTTCAAGAGAAAAGAAGATATGCACCGTATGGCTGAAGCTAACCGTGCATTTGCACATTTCAGATTTTAATTTAAAATTAAAAAAACTAAAAAACTAAAAAAATGAAAGCAATGAAAAAATGAAAACAATAATTTTTTCATTTTCTTGATTCTTTCATTTTCTTAATTACAAAAAAATGGCAAAAAGTTCAGATCAATTACTGAAATTTACAAGAAATATCGGTATCATGGCGCACATTGATGCCGGAAAAACAACAACGTCCGAACGTGTTCTGTATTATACGGGATTGACCCATAAAATCGGAGAAGTTCACGACGGCGCTGCTACTATGGACTGGATGGAGCAGGAGCAGGAACGTGGTATTACCATCACTTCCGCTGCGACTACAGCTAACTGGAAATATAATGGCGAAACTTATAAAATCAATTTGATAGATACTCCGGGACACGTTGACTTCACAGTGGAAGTAGAACGTTCCCTTCGTATCCTTGATGGCGCTGTCGCTACCTTCTGCGCCGTAGGTGGCGTAGAGCCCCAGTCCGAAACCGTATGGCGTCAGGCTGATAAATACAATGTTCCCCGCATTGGTTATGTGAATAAAATGGACCGTTCGGGAGCAAACTTTTTTGAAGTGGTACGTCAATTAAAAGACGTATTGGGAGCTAATCCTTGTCCTATCCAAATTCCAATCGGAGAAGAAGAAAAATTCCGTGGAATTGTGGATCTGATAGCTATGAAAGCTTATTTTTGGCACGATGAAACAATGGGCGCCGATTATTCCGTTGAAGAAATTCCAATGGATGTACTTTCTGAAGCTGAAGAATGGAGAGATAAAATGCTTGAAACTTTGGCCGAATGTGACGATGTTTTGATGGAAAAATATTTTGACGATCCTTCTACAATTACAGAGGAAGAAATTCATGCTGCTATCCGTAAAGGAACTTTGGCTATGCAGATCAATCCTATGATTTGCGGATCGTCTTTCAAAAATAAAGGAGTACAATGTTTGTTGAACTGCGTTTGCGCTTATCTGCCAAGTCCAGTGGATACTCCGGCCATTATAGGTACGGATCCTGATGATCCGGATAAGGCGATTGAACGTCATCCGAGTTCAAGCGAACCTTTCTGTGCCCTGGCTTTCAAAATTGCAACCGACCCTTATGTGGGACGTTTGTGTTTTTTCCGTGTTTATTCGGGAGAACTTGAAGCCGGTTCGTATGTTTATAATACCCGTTCCGGAAAAAAAGAAAGGATCTCGCGTTTATTCCAGATGCATTCCAACAAACAAAATCCGAAAGAATTTATCGGTTGTGGTGATATCGGTGCAGGCGTAGGTTTTAAAGATATCCGTACGGGAGATACTTTGTGCAGTGAAGATCATCCGATTGTATTGGAATCAATGGATTTCCCCGAACCGGTTATCGGTATTGCCGTTGAACCTAAGACTCAGAAAGACCTGGATAAACTGGGTATAGGACTTGGTAAACTCGCGGAAGAAGATCCGACATTTACTGTTAGAACCGATGAAGAAACAGGTCAAACCGTTATTTCGGGAATGGGCGAGCTTCACCTCGAAATTATTATCGATCGTCTGAAACGTGAATTCAAAGTAGAATGTAACCAGGGACGTCCGCAGGTTTCTTACAAAGAAGCTATTTCTAAAGCGGTTGAATTGCGTGAAACTTATAAAAAGCAAACTGGTGGTCGTGGTAAATATGCCGATATGATTGTCCGCGTAGAACCGGCCGACGCCGATTTTGAAGGTGAATTGCAATTCGTGGACGAAGTAAAAGGCGGTAATATCCCGAAAGAATATGTACCTTCTATTCAAAAAGGGTTCCAGCGTGCTATGAAGAATGGCGTGCTTGCCGGATATGCCTTGGATAAGTTGAAGGTAACCGTAATTGATGGTTCTTACCACGCTGTCGACTCCGACCAGTTGTCGTTCGAAATTTGTGCTATCCAGGCATTTAAGAGCGCTGCTGAAAAAGCAGGCCCGGTTTTGAAGGAACCTATCATGAGACTGGAAGTCGTTACTCCGGAAGAAAGTATGGGCGACGTAATTGGTGACTTAAACAAACGTCGTGGCCAGGTGGAAGGTATGGATAGCAGTCGTACGGGAGCGCGTATCGTAAAGGCAAAAGTTCCGCTGTCTGAAATGTTCGGTTATGTAACATCTTTACGTACAATTACTTCCGGTCGCGCTACAAGCACTATGTCTTTCTCCCACTACGAAGAAGTATCTCCTTCGGTAGCAAGACAAGTACTGACAGAAGTTAAAGGACGTGTAGATTTGATAAAATAAAAAAGTAATAAGTTCTGAGTTTTAAGTTCTGATTTTTTTTTTGAACTTAAAACTTGGAAATAAGATAGGGAGAGGAAATGGCTCTTTTCCTGATTCTTAAAACTTAAAACTTAAAACTTAAAATTTATAAAAAACAATGAGCCAAAAAATTAGAATTAAACTGAAGTCTTACGATTATAATCTGGTGGACAAGTCTGCTGAAAAAATCGTAAAAACAGTAAAGGCAACGGGAGCTGTGGTCAGCGGGCCAATTCCATTGCCGACTCACAAACGTATTTTCACGGTGAACCGTGCAACATTCGTAAACAAAAAATCACGTGAACAGTTCGAACTTTCGTCTTACAAACGTCTGATCGATATTTACAGTTCAACGGCAAAAACGGTCGATGCCCTGATGAAGCTGGAATTACCAAGCGGAGTAGAGGTCGAAATAAAGGTGTAATGAAAATAATGAAGAAAATGAAATAATGAAGAAAATATTTTTTCATTTCTTTCATTTTCTTAATTTATTAATTAATAAAAATAATTGAAATGCCAGGATTATTAGGGAAAAAAATCGGAATGACATCCGTTTTCAGTGCCGATGGGAAAAATCTTCCATGCACTGTTATCGAAGTTGGTCCTTGCGTGGTAACTCAGGTAAAAACCATTGAAAATGATGGTTATGAAGCCGTTCAGTTAGGATTTCAGGACAAAAAGGAAAAACACACCACAAAGCCTGAAATGGGACACTTCAAAAAAGCAGGAGTAACACCCAAGAGACACTTGGCCGAGTTCAAAGAACAAGGAACGTACAAAGAGAACAAAGGAGCTTACAAAGCCGGCGATGTTCTGACTGTAGATTATTTTGACGGTGAACTTTACGTGGACGTAATCGGAACCTCAAAAGGTAAAGGATTTCAAGGAGTTGTTAAAAGACATGGTTTCCGTGGTGTGGGTGAAGCTACTTTGGGACAAAGTGACCGTCAACGTCACCCGGGTTCTATCGGAGCCTGTTCTTATCCTGCGAAAGTATTCAAAGGAACACGCATGGCCGGTCAGATGGGTAACGAACGTGTTACCGTTCAAAACCTCCAGATAATTAAGTTGATTCCGGAACACAACCTGCTGTTGGTCAGAGGATCCGTTCCCGGAGCTAAAGGTTCAATCGTAATAATACAAAAGTAATGGAATTAAGTGTATATAACATTCAAGGAAAAGATACCGGTAAAAAGGTAACTTTAAACGATTCTATCTTTGGAATTGAACCTAATGATCACGCTATTTATCTGGATGTTAAACAACATATGGCAAATAAGCGTCAGGGAACTCATAAGTCCAAAGAAAGAAGCGAAATGTCGGGAAGTACCCGTAAGTTAGGCCGTCAAAAAGGCGGTGGTGGCGCCCGTCGTGGTGATATCAACTCTCCGGTATTGGTTGGTGGCGCTCGTGTATTCGGGCCTAAACCAAGAGATTACAGTTTTAAACTGAATAAAAAAGTAAAAGCGTTGGCCCGTTTCTCGGCTTTGTCTTATAAAGCAAAAGAAAATGCCATCATTGTAGTAGAAGATTTTTCTTTTGAAGCGCCGAAGACTAAGGAATTTATAGCAATTGCTAAAAACCTGAATATTGAGGGTCAAAAATTCACAGTGGTTCTTCCGGAAAACAATAAGAATATCTATTTGTCTGCACGTAACCTGCAAAGGGTAAGCGTAGTGACGGTACCCGAGTTGAATACTTACAAAGTATTGGATGCTAAACAATTGGTTGTCTTTGAGAGTTCGCTCGCTGTAATTAACAACTTAAATGAATAAGGAGGAAAAGAATATATGAGTAGTATTATCATTAAACCAATCGTAACGGAAAAACAAACAGCGATTAGCGAAAAAATGCCTAACCGTGTGGGTTTCCGTGTTTCTCCAAAAGCAAATAAGCTTGAAATCAAGACTGCTATCGAATCTCTTTATAACGTTACTGTTGTTAAGATAAATACAATGCAGTATGATGGTAAGAGAAAATCAAGATATACCAAATCGGGAGTTGTAAGCGGAAAAGAAACTTCTTTCAAAAAAGCTATCGTTACTTTGAAGGAAGGGGAAACTATAGATTTCTTTAGTAATATCTAAAATTAACAATTGACAATTGACAATGAAAATAGAGAGAACATAATTGTCAATTATCAATTATCAATTAAAAACTATAAATGGGAATTCGTAAATTAAAGCCCACAACGCCGGGGCAAAGACACAAGATTATTGGTACATTTAGTGAAATCACTGCTTCTGTACCAGAGAAATCTCTTGTAGTCGGTGCAAGAAAGTCCGGAGGTCGCAATAACGAAGGTAAAATGACCATGCGTTATATTGGAGGCGGCCACAGACGTAAGTACCGATTGATCGATTTCAAGAGAAGTAAAGATGGCATTCCTGCAACAGTAAAATCAATCGAATACGATCCGAATCGTTCGGCGCGTATCGCACTGTTGTATTACGCAGACGGAGCTAAAACGTATATCGTGGCTCCCGAAGGTTTGGAAGTAGGCCAAACAGTGATGTCCGGTAATGAAGCTGCACCAGAGATTGGGAATGCATTACCGTTGGTAAAAATTCCTTTGGGAACAGTCATTCATAATATTGAATTGCGTCCCGGACAAGGAGCTAAAATGGTTCGTTCTGCAGGAGCATTCGCTCAGGTAATTTCTCGGGAAGGTGATTATGTAATCATCAAAATGCCTTCGGGCGAAACCCGTAAAATACTTTCAGCTTGCAAGGCTACTGTTGGTAGTGTGGGCAACTCAGATCATGCTTTGGAAAGATCAGGAAAAGCGGGTAGAACAAGATGGCTCGGCCGTCGTCCCCGTGTTCGTGGTGTGGTTATGAATCCGGTTGATCACCCGATGGGTGGTGGTGAAGGCCGTGCTTCAGGAGGACATCCGAGATCTCGTAAAGGATTGTATGCTAAGGGCTTGAAAACAAGAGCTCCTAAGAAGCATTCTTCTAAGTACATTATTGAGAGAAGAAAAAAGTAACCTGATTAATTAGAGTAAATTATGAGTCGTTCATTAAAAAAAGGTCCTTACATTAACGTGAAGCTTGAAAAAAAGATTCTGGGTATGAATGAATCCGGAAAGAAAGCTGTGGTTAAAACTTGGGCAAGAGCTTCAATGATTTCCCCCGATTTCGTGGGACACACCGTTGCAGTTCACAATGGTAATAAATTTATTCCTGTTTATGTTACTGAAAATATGGTCGGACACAAATTAGGTGAATTTTCTCCTACTCGTCAGTTCCGTGGACATGCCGGTAACAAGAAAAAATAATAGGATATTCAGCAACTG
>BNXB01000026.1 GCA_025999255.1 Bacteroidia bacterium
TTTATTCGGAAACGAATTCCCGCTTCCAGACCCAGTCTTTTGGCGTGAGGGTTTCGTATCAGTTTGGGGAAATGAAACAACAGGCTGTGAAGAAGGCTCGTCGCGGAATCATGAATGATGATTCGAAAGCCGGAGAAAGTAACAATTCTTCCGGAGATGGACAACAAGGTGGAACAGGAACTGGTAATTAAATAATTTTTGTATTTTTGTAGATTATTTAATTTGACAATCAGATGAAAAAATTAGTTTTGTTAATAAGCATTGTCCTGATTTGTTTTTCGTGTAAGCAAAAAGGGTTGTATGAGATAGAAGGTACCATATCTTCTCCGGATATGGAAGGAAAGTACGTCTATCTGGTGAAATACAATGATGAGGGGATTGAAAAATGCGACTCGTCTGTAATAAAAGATGGTAAGTTTTTCTTTGAAGGTGTTCAGGAAGTCCCGGAATTGTATTATATCCAGGCCGAAGACGGAGAAAGAGTAAAAAAACGGGCCATCCTGCTGGAACCCGGTAATATTGTCGTTACAATTTCCGACCGTACGACGGTGGGCGGAACCTTGGTCAATAATGCTTATCAGAAATATCTGGACGAGCAATCCGCAATTGATATCCGGTTGGATAGCATTACTACCGACCAGGAATATGATTCTGTTTATAAGGAGAAAAAAGAATCGTATGCGAGATATTTTTCCGAAAATATCAATAATCCGTTGGGTGTTGAAGAATTCAGTGTTTATGGTAGAAGGTTGGAACCTGAACAGTTGAAACTGGTGCTGAGCAAAGGTGATGAAGCTTTCAAGGCGAGTAAAACAGGGATTTTTTATCAGGAGCGGTTTGATGCAGTGCAAAAAACGGCAGTCGGACAGAAATTTGTTGACATTGTTTCCAAAGATATTACCGGAAAATCGATCTCTTTATCGGATTATGCCGGAAAAGGAAAGTATGTCCTTGTGGATTTCTGGGCTTCCTGGTGTGGACCTTGCAGAAAGGAAATGCCGATGATGGTTGAATTGTATGAAAAATACAAGTTCAAAAAATTTGAAATTGTCGGGTATTCTTTGGATAAAAATGCTGAAGCATGGATCAAAGGATTGGAAGATCTTGGTATGACTTGGCCTCAAATGTCGGACGTGAATTTCTGGCAATCCGAACCTGTAAAAAATTATGCAGTTCCGCATATCCCATATACCGTACTGATAGACCCTTCCGGAACTATCCTTGCTAAAGGAATAATAGGCGCCGAACTGAAAAATAAGTTGGAAGAACTATTGAAATAGTTAAAAAAATATATTTTTTTTCAAAGAATTTTAAAGACTCTAAGTTGTTGAATGTGTGCGACTTGTGATTTTAATCCGATATAAATGTCCGGAAAAGTTACAAAAATATGTTATATAATATGTTTTTTTTTTTGGAGAATCGTAAAAAAACGTTCAACTTTGCACCGATAACCTAAAACAATCTTTTTGCCTTAAAAGACTAATGCCTATTAAAAACTGAATAAAAAGGTCTATTGAGAAATAGACCTTTTTGTCGTTTAAAAGAATTCCTGTATCTTTGCTCCTCAAAATTTTTCAATCCCATTCATTCTTGATGAAACATATTCGTAATTTCTGTATTATTGCGCATATTGACCATGGTAAAAGTACTTTGGCCGATCGATTGTTGGAATATACTCAAACCGTTGCAGGAAAGGATCTGCAGGCTCAGGTTCTTGATAACATGGATTTGGAACGTGAGCGTGGAATTACAATCAAGAGCCATGCGATACAGATGGAGTATGTGTATAAGGGGGAGAAATACATCCTTAATTTGATTGATACTCCGGGACACGTCGATTTTTCGTACGAAGTATCGCGGTCTATCGCTGCCTGTGAAGGCGCTTTACTGATTGTCGATGCGGCTCAGGGTATTCAGGCCCAGACCATCTCTAATTTGTATATGGCTTTGGAACATGATCTGAAAATTATTCCTGTTCTGAATAAGATTGATTTGCCAAGTGCAATGCCGGAAGAAGTAGAGGATCAGATTGTCGATTTGTTGGGTTGTCCCCGCGAAGATATTATTCGTGCCAGTGGAAAAACCGGTGAAGGAGTTTATGATATCCTGGATGCCGTGATTGAACGTGTTGCTCCTCCTTTAGGAGAACCGGATGCACCGTTACAGGCATTGATTTTCGATTCCGTATTCAATCCGTTCAGGGGAATTATTGCGTATTATAAAATTGTTAACGGTTCTATCCGTAAAGGAGATTTAGTGAAATTTGTAGCTACGGAAAAAGAGTACAATGCGGATGAAGTCGGTATCCTCAAACTGGACATGTCTCCCCGTGAAGGAGTGACCTGTGGCGATGTAGGATATATAATTTCCGGAATTAAAACATCCAAAGAGGTTAAAGTCGGGGATACCATTACGCATGTGAAACGTCCCTGTGGTAAAGCTATTGAAGGATTTGAAGAAGTTAAACCTATGGTATTTGCCGGCTTGTATCCGATTGATAGTGAGGATTTTGAAAATCTGAGGGCTTCGTTGGAAAAGTTACAATTGAATGACGCTTCCCTTACTTTCCAGCCGGAATCTTCTGTGGCGCTCGGATTTGGATTCCGCTGTGGCTTTCTGGGATTACTGCACATGGAAATCATTCAGGAACGTCTTGATCGGGAGTTCAATATGGATGTGATCACAACAGTACCGAACGTATCATATAAAGTATATGATAAACAGGGTGAATGTAAGGAAGTTCACAATCCGGCCGGATTACCGGAGCCTACTCTGATTGATCATATCGACGAACCGTTTATCCGGGCTTCTGTAATTACCAGTACGGGCTATATAGGGCCAATCATGACCCTGTGTCTTGGTAAACGTGGAATATTGGTCCGTCAGGATTATATTTCAGGCGATCGTATGGAGCTAATTTATGATCTTCCGTTGGGTGAAATCGTAATTGATTTTTATGATAAGTTGAAAAGTATTTCTAAAGGATATGCTTCTTTTGACTATCATATGTATGATTTCAGACCATCGAAATTGGTTAAGCTGGATATATTGCTGAATGGAGAACCTGTCGATGCCTTATCTACCCTTACACATTCCGATAATGCCGTTACTTTTGGTCGCCGGATGTGTGAAAAATTAAAAGAGTTAATCCCGCGTCAGCAATTCGATGTGGCTATCCAGGCTGCTATTGGAGCAAAAATTATTGCCCGTGAGACCATCAAAGCTGTTCGTAAAGATGTAACTGCCAAGTGTTACGGAGGAGATATTTCCCGTAAACGTAAATTACTTGAAAAGCAGAAAGAAGGGAAAAAACGAATGAAACAGGTTGGGAATGTAGAGGTCCCGCAAAAAGCTTTCCTGGCTGTTCTCAAACTGGATTAATAAAGGTTTTTCCTTATACGTTTTTACGCTTTACGCTTTACATTTGTCGTGCATAAACCTGACGTATAATGTAAAACTTTCCGGTTTAAACCGGTGTTATATTGCAAAAATATAATTTGTTTCATGGAAAAAATGGTCAATATACCCGAAAAAGCCGGAAAGAAACGAGTGGTGATTGTGGGCGCCGGTTTTGGAGGACTCAAACTCGCGGGCAAGCTTAATCCTGAATATTTCGATGTTATCCTGTTGGATAAAAATAATTATCACCAGTTTCAACCCTTGTTTTATCAGGTGGCTATTGCCGGTTTGGAACCAAGTTCGATTGCTTATCCGCTTCGTAAAAACTTCCAGAAAAAACATCATGTTCATTTTCGAATGTGTGAAGTGATTGGTGTTTTTCCCGAAAATCAATCGGTAGAAACCAACGAAGGAAGTGTGGACTATGATTATCTGGTAATTGCAACGGGTTGCGATACTAATTTTTTTGGGAATCAATCTCTTAAAAATACTACAATTACTTTGAAATCAGTATCGGAAGCTTTATATGCCCGTAACCGGATTCTGCAAAGTTTTGAAGATGCTGCTTCAACCAATAATGAAGAGTTACTGAAAAAACGTTTGACATTTGTTATTGTAGGGGGAGGGGCAACCGGTGTGGAGCTGGCAGGCGCTTTGGCTGATATGCGTAACCATATTTTGCCTAAAGATTATCCCGAAATAGACTTTTCTAAAATGCAGATCCATTTGGTTGATGCTTCTCCCAGGCTCCTTCTGGCCATGTCGGAAGAGGCTTCTGTAAAAGCTACGGAAACATTGGAGGATAGGGGAGTGAAAATTTATCAGAATGTTTTTGTAACTTCTTATGAAGATGGGGTTGTTTCTATCAGCGATGGTACCCGGTTAGTCTCGGATAATGTATTGTGGGTAGCCGGTATTGTAGGGGATAAATTATCCGGATTTTCCCAGGATTCATATACCAAATCTAACCGTTTGATTGTCAATCGTTATTGCGAAGTGAAAGGCTTTAACGATATTTTTGCGATAGGAGACATTGCCTATATGGAAACGGAAGCATATCCTAAAGGGCATCCGCAGGTGGCCCAGGGAGCATTACAGATGGCAGTCAACCTGGCTACGAACCTTGAATTGAAAGAGTTCGGACATAACCCGAGTCCATTCAAATATGTAGATAAAGGTTCTATGGCTACTATTGGCCGGAATGCGGCAGTTGCCGATATTATCCATTTCCACTTTTCAGGAGCTCCCGCCTGGTGGCTTTGGCTTGTTGTTCATTTATATACAATCATGGGAATTAAAAATAAGTTGTTTATCTTCCTTGATTGGGCGTGGAGTTACTTTACTTATGATATTTCATTGAGGCTGTTGATCAGACCGAAAACGAAAATGAATTAATTTCTGTTTCCTTGAATCAATGGCTACAAACATAGATAATATTTGGATATCTATACGGCAAGGCGATGTTGAGGCTTTTGAGCTATTGTATAAAAAGTTGTATCCTGAACTATGCTATTATGCTTCCCAACTTTTGTGTAGTACATGGCTGGCAGAAGAAGCTGTTCAGGATTTATTTCTTCAGCTTTGGGAATCCAAAGAAAAACTTTTTTCTCAGAATAATTCTATTCGTATTTATCTTTACAGAACACTGCATAACCATTGTTTGGATATCCTTAAAAAGCAACAAACGCAGAAACATAGTTTTATACAATATCTTTCCTCTGATGCCTGGTGTACTATTTCCGAAAAATATGGCTTTGATGAGCAGTTAATCGAACAGTTGGAATCGGAAGAAATCCGGATAAGAATTGATACGGTTATTGAAAATTTGCCGGAACAGAGCCGGAAAATATTCAAATTAAGCAGAATGGAAGGCAAAACAAATGAAGAAATCGCAAAACAAATGAACCTTTCGGTTAGTACGGTTAAAACTCAGATATACAGGGCTGTATCTAAGATTAAACAAGAAATTTCTTTCATTATATGCATTTTCTTGCAAATCTTGTAGTCTATAATTCTTAAAATATCGTTTCTATTAATAGAGAAATTAATAAATGGAAAAAGAGCTTACAAACTGTAAAGCGGAAGTCCTCATATCCGGATTTTTTACCGGATCTTTGGATGAGAGTGAATTAATCCGGTTGAAAAAATGGCTGGAGGAGGATCCTAAGCATTTAGCCCGTTTTAACCGGATTCGTTCAGCCTGGATTCTTGCCGGAAAAGAGATTGGTACCGGTAATTTTGATTCGGATTCATCCTGGAATATTTTGAAACCACGGATAATTACAGAAGAAAATGGTGCTAAATCTTTCAGATGGAAGTTTTTCCTGAGGTATGCAGCCTCTTTATTCATTTGTTTTTCGTTGGGAGCTACTCTGACCTTGTGGTGGGAGAACAGGAACATTACAAAAACTTCCGTATTGGCAGCTACGGAAATCAGTGTCCCTTTAGGCTCCATTAGTACTGTTACTTTACCCGACGGATCCAGAGTTTGGTTGAATGCAGGTTCAAAGGTCATTTATCAAGAAGACTTTGGTATTGATAACCGTGAAATTCAATTGGAAGGAGAAGCTTTTTTTGATGTATATACGAATCCTGAAAAACCATTTATAGTCAAAACCTCAGATATCAGTGTAAGGGCTTTCGGTACCCGGTTCAATGTTAAAGCATATCCGGAAGAAAAAGCAATTTTAACAACCTTGGAGGAAGGGAAAGTGGATGTGGTTTTTCATAATGATAAAAATCGGTCGTCCGTATTGTTGAAACCGAATGAACAGTTGGTTTTTTATAAATCGGATAAAAATAAGAAAGAGGAGAAAACCAATACAGATAAACAAAGTAAAGAGGACCCGGTTTTACCACCCCCGGATGTGAAAGTGGAGCATGTAAAAGTTCAACTCTCAACTTCGTGGAAAGATGACAAATGGGTCATAGATAATATGCCGTTGCATTTATTGGCGCCGGATTTGGAACGTCGTTTCAATTTAAATATCAGGATTGTTTCTGATGACTTGAATAATTATAGAATCACTACTACTATAGCTAATGAAACTGCAGAACAAATTTTGAAGGCTTTATCACATGCAATACCGGTTGATTATACGATTAATAAAAATAAAGTTGAACTGACTCTAAATAAGAAAAATCAGGATAAATTCAGGAATGTGCTGAAAAACAAAATATAAATTGAATGTTGAATCCTTAAATCTATACTTATGAGCCCTTAGAACTGAATGAAAAGAAGAAAGAAAGTAGCGCCAACTACTTTCTCTCTAAAATTTGTTAAATCCAAGTTTATTAATTTAACCCTGTAAAAATATGAATAATATTCGAATATGGGGCATGGTACGCCCTATTATTTTATCTTCAAAGCTAATACTTATGGTCAGACTATCTGTTTTCCTATCTTGCTTGTTCTGTGCAAACTTGTTTGCTGTTCCGACATATTCCCAGTCAACCCAAATGATTCTGGAGGTGAAAAATCAATCGATAAAGTCGGTTTTGAAAACTATTGAAGAACAAGCCGGTTATCGTTTTTTTTATAGTAGCGATCTGATTGATCTGGACAAAGTTGTTTCCGGGAACTTTAAGAATAAACCAATAGAAGAAATATTAGCTTCTATTCTGGAGAATACTTCTGTCGGCTATAAAATCATGGATAATCATTTTGTCGTTATTTCACCTACCGAACGACTGCAACAAACAACGGTAACCGGTTTGGTTGTCGATGTCTCAGGTGAACCCGTAATTGGAGCTTCCGTCACGATAAAAGGAACTAACAAAGGAGTTGTTACGGATATGAATGGTAAATATAGTATTGCGATTTCTGATCCGGATGCAACACTTGTATTTTCTTATCTGGGTTATTTGCCCCAGGAGATAGCTGTTAACGGAAAAAATATTGTTGATGTTACTTTGAAAGAAGATACTCAACTATTAGAGGAAGTTGTAGTTGTGGGTTATGGAACAATGAGGAAAAAAGATGTTACCGGTTCCATGTCTTCTATTGCAACCGAAAAGATAGATAAGTCTGCTATTAAATCTGTTGATCAGATGTTACAAGGCCGTTCGTCCGGTTTGCATATGATACAAAGTTCGGGTATGCCGGGAGCGTCATCTACGGTACGTATTCGCGGAGGTAATTCTATCTCCGGAGGAAACGAGCCTTTGTATGTAATCGATGGAGTACCTCTTTATCCAAGCGCGACATCCAGTCAAACCGATTTGAGTCCTTTAAATACGATAGCAGTATCGGATATCCAGTCGATTGATGTGCTGAAAGATGCTTCTGCAACCGCCATCTATGGGGCGCGAGGAGCCAATGGTGTGATTATGATTACTACGAAGCAAGGAGCGGCAGGGAAAACTAAAGTCGCATTTGATGCTTCTGTTGGTGTACAGAGTCCACGGAAAACGTATGATCTGCTTAACGCAACAGAATTTCAGGATTTTGCCAACGAAGCCCAATGGAGAGCTTTGGGGAAACCTGCGAATAATCGCTATCCTATATATGATCCTGATGTAGTCCCGGAAAACACGGATTGGCAAGGTCTCCTTCTCAGTGATAATTCGTTGATGCAAAATTATGCGATCTCAGTTTCCGGTGGTGATGAAAAAACACGTTTTCTCACAACGATCAATTATATGGATCAGGAAGGGATTGTGAAATCTACCGGTATGGAAAAGTTGACTTTAAGGGCAAACCTGGATAGAGATATTTCTTCGACTATCAAAATGGGGTTAAATCTTTCATTAGCGCAAGTAAATAGCGATAGAGCAGGTTTGGGAGTGTTAGGCGGACAAAATGGTAAACAGACCGGGTTCTCGGCAAGTGCACCTAATATTCCCGTATTCAATGAAGATGGAAGTTATGCGAATAAAAATATGATCGGTGAAATATTTTTTAATCCCGTAGCAACTGTTGATGAAGTTACCAGTTTTAATAAACGTTTCAGATCCCTGAGTAATTTGTTTGTCGATTGGCAAATTTTCAAGGGGCTTACTTTCCGTACGACACTCGGGATTGATCTTGTATTCGGAGATCAGCAATCATATCTTCCGACGACTACTACCGAAGGCCAGGGAACTAATGGTAAAGCTTCGGTAACTTCAAGTAAGTCTTACATGTGGGTGAATGAAAACACGCTGACTTATTCCGGACAATTCGGTAAACACAGACTTAATGCGATGCTTGGTTTGTCTCAACAAAGCCAGAAAGATCAGAGTGTTGACGCTCAGTCACAGCAGTTTCTGAATGATAATTTGGCTATGTACGATTTGGGATCAGGGACAGTCGCCGTTGCTCCGTCTTCAGGTACCAATGAATGGGCGCTACTATCGTATTTTGGTCGTATTAATTATAATTTCAATGAAAGATACTTGTTTACCGCTTCTTTGCGTGCAGATGGATCTTCCCGTTTCGGAAAAAGTAATCGTTGGGGTTATTTCCCTTCGGCCGCTATTGCCTGGCGTGCATACGAAGAGGAATTTATCAAATCCCTCGGAGTTTTCAGTAACTTAAAACTCAGGGCAAGTTACGGTTGGACAGGGAATCAGGATGGAATAGGTATTTATCCTTCGATGGCGCTGTTAGGGAAAAAAGCATATTCGTTGAACGGAGTCAAGGTGATGGGATATGGCCCGACTCAAGTGGCTAATTTCAATCTGAAATGGGAGACAACACATCAAACGGATTTAGGTCTCGAGATGGGCTTTCTGAATAATCGCCTTAATTTATCTGCCGATTTGTATTATAAAACAACACATGACTTGTTGTTAAAAGTTACCTTACCTTCCAGTTCCGGATATGATTCGGGACTTAAGAATATTGGAAAAGTTGAAAACAAAGGAATCGAATTTGGATTAAATGTAGTTCCGGTTAAGGGCACATTCAACTGGAACCTTGATTTCAATATCAGTTTCAATAAAAATAAAGTATTAAGTCTCGGAGATGTCAAAATGATGCAGCCGAATAGTCCTTCCGGTACGGGAGCCGGATTGGAGTACTCCCGGATGCTGATTGTCGGTCAGCCGTTAGGAATCTTCTACGGTTACTATGGTGATGGCATTTTCAGTACTACCGATGATATAGCTTCTTCTGCTCAGCCGACTGCTAAACCGGGTGATATCAGATACAAAAATCTGAATGGTAATAAGTCCATTGATGAAGGTGACCGTGGTGTTATCGGTTGTGCCCAACCGGATTATTTTGGGGGTATGACTAATACATTCTCATATAAAGGATTTGATTTCTCTGTATTTATGGTATGGTCGGTCGGAAATGACATATACAACGCTACTAAAGCGGAAATGGAAGGAATGGAAGGTAATACAAACCAGTTTCGCAGTATCCTGAACAGATGGACGGAAGAGAATCCGAATACCAATATTCCACGTGCGGTAGCGGTTAAATTGTCTTCGCGTGCATGGGATTATTTAGTAGAAGACGGTTCTTTCCTGAGGATACAAAATATAAATTTAGGTTATACGGTACCATCCGGAATACTAAAATCCACTAAAGTTATTCAGTCTGCACGCATATATGGATCTCTACAAAACTTCTTCACGTTTACCAGGTATAGTGGTTTGGATCCGGAGGTAAGTCGTTACGGACAAAATAATATAGCGATGGGGTATGATCATTTTGCATATCCAATGGCTAAAACGGTATTGTTTGGTGTGAATCTTACTTTTTAACAATAAACGTATAAAAATATAGTCATGAAAAAATTATTGTTTTATATATTAATAGTTCTGATAATAGGTTTACAGTCATGTGTTGACCTGGATCAGGCTCCATATAGCACTTTAACGCCGGAAAACTTCTTTAAGAATGAGGCGGATGCTAAATCTGCAGTTATGTCGGCATATTCTGCATTTACTAATACCGATATATTCAACCAGTTTTCGGAGACCATCCATACTCAGGGAACTGACGACAGTGAATGGGGATACGGCCGATCTACGGCTAATGTTGACAAGAATGATTTCGATCAGTATGCATATACCCCGGAGTCTAACCTGATATACAGGGTCTGGAAGGGGTACTATGCCGGAATTAATACTTGTAATTATGCCATAGATAATATTGAGGCCATGCTTTCCGGTAGAATATCCGATACTCGCCGGAAACAATTGATTGGCGAAGCTAAATTCCTGCGGGCTTATTTTTATTTTGCAATGGCTCGTTATTGGGGAGATGTTCCGTTAGTTACCAAACAGACTACAAGTCTGGATAGATTGGAAGTTCCCAAAGAACCGGTAGAAAAGGTTTATGCTTTGGTTATTGAAGATTTGGAATATGCAGTAGAAAATCTTCCTCTTAAGTCTGAATATACCAAATCTGATTTGGGACGGGCTACAAAAGGAGCTGCGTTGGCTCAATTAGCTAAAGTGTATCTGACTCTTGAAAATTGGCAGAAAGTAGTTGAGTTGACAGGTCAGGTTATGCAAATGGGATATACATTATATTCTAATTATGCAGATAATTTTGATATAACGAAAAAGAATGGAGCGGAATCCATATTTGAGATACAGTTCCTTGGAGGAGACGGAAATCCCGGAAGTATTTACAATGGATTTTTCCGTCCTCCTTTTGTAACTATCAACGGTTGGGCAGGTTATGGAGATGACCCTGTGACTAAAAATCTGTATGATGCCTATGGTACATCAGGAGATAAAAGACGGGATGTTAATGTACGTCTCTATACCCGGACAGAATATCCGAACATGAATGTCAGTATTCAATTTCCATATTATTGTAATAAGTATCTTGATTTCAGCACAACGGCTACACGTTCGAGCAGTAGTAATAATCATGTAGTATTACGTTATGCGGATATTTATCTTATGCGGGCGGAGGCTCTGGGACGTATGAATGTGAATGATCCTAATGCATATGAGTACCTGAATATAATACGTCGCAGAGCTCATGGATTTCCTGTCGATCAGCCCGCCGGTTGTGATATTAAGCCGGTAGGTTCGGTGTCCGGATTTGTGAATATTATTTTGTTGGAACGTCGTTTGGAATTTGCTTTTGAGGCACATCGCAGGTATGATTTACTGAGAACTAAGACTCTGAAAGAGGCAATGATGGCGCAAAATCCGGATATAGGGAATAAAGTATCTGAAAAGCATTATTGGTTTCCTGTTCCACAAGCAGAATTGGATGCCAACAGGCTGTTGGAGCAACATCCACTTTGGAAGTAATGTATTTTTATTGAATATTAATTAATAACCGACAAAGATGAATTCACGAAGAGACTTTGTAAAAAAAGCCGGACTGATGGCCGCGGCTACGGCCATTCCGGGATTTGCTACGGGTATGACACCAGACAAGGGGAGAACCTTGTCTCTTAAAAAAACAAAAGTGTCAGTAGATGATCAGTGGGATGTGATTGTTATCGGTGGAGGCCCTAGCGGGTGTACGGCAGCAATATCAGCCGCACGTGAAGGTGCTAAAACCTTGCTTATTGAAGCGATGGGACAACTGGGAGGAATGGGAACTGCCGGTTTGGTACCTGCCTGGTGCCCATTTTCAGATGGCGAGAAAATTATTTATCGTGGCCTGGCCGAAAAGATTTTTGAAGCATCAAAAGCGGGAGTGCCTCACGAACCTAAAGATAAGCTGAATTGGGTTCATATTAATGCCGAATACTTAATGACTATTTATGATAAGATGGTTGTTCAATCAGGTGTTAAAGTATTATTCTTTTCCCGTATGGCCGCAGTGGAAATGTCATCGAAAGATACGGTAGATGCTGTTGTTGTTGCTAATAAAGCAGGGCTTACGGCATTTAAAGCCAAAGTTTTCATAGATGCAACGGGTGATGGAGATCTTGCCGCATGGGCCGGAGCTTCTTTCAAGAGAGGCGATGAAAATGGAGTCGTTCAAAGTTCTTCTTTGTGTTTTGCTTTTGCAAATGTTGATACATACAATTATTTATATGGCCCGTATCTGCACACCAGTAATAAGAATAGTCCGGTACATGCGGCTGTAGCATCCGGAAAATATCCTTTGATTGATAGCCATTTTAATACTAATCTGAATGGCCCTGATGTGGTTCAATTCAATGCCGGACATATTGTCAATGTCGATAGTACCGATCCCTGGGCTTTGTCTGAGGCAATGATGACCGGTAGGCAGATCGCCGGACAGTACCTCCAGGCTATGCAGGATCTTCAACCCAAAACTTTCGGAGGTTCTTACATTATAAAAACTGCAAGTTTGCTTGGAGTGAGAGATAGCCGGCGCATTGAAGGCGATTATACTTTTACGGTTGATGATTGGATGCAACGAAAATCATTCGATGATGAAATCGGTCGTAATAGTTATTATATCGATGTGCATAAAGCCGGACATAAGGCTACCCGTTACGGGAAAGGAGAATCGCACGGGATTCCTTATCGTTGTCTGACCCCGAAAGGCTTGGAAAATGTATTGACTGCCGGACGTTGTATTTCTACGGATGAAGAAGCATTCGGTAGTCTGAGGGTAATGCCTCCCTGCCTGGTTACGGGAGAGGCTGCCGGCATGGCGGCTCAACATGCTATCAAACAATCAGGAAATGATGTTCATAAAATCGATATACAATACCTGAGGAAAAGATTGAGAGAAGAAGGACAGTATTTCTTGTAGTATGAATTTTGAATTATGAATTATGAATTGGCTGACGCACAAAAACAATTCATAATTCATAATTTAATTCACCGCTTTTCCGAACAGTGTTGCTGCCGAAGCGTCCGTCACTTCAACATTAACCGTATCGCCTACCCGGTAGGTTTGTTTGTCAAAGATTACCACCTTATTTTGTTTGGTTCTCCCGAATAATTGTTCGTGGGAACGTTTTGAAAATCCTTCTACCAGGACTTCAAAAGTTTTTCCTATGTCTTTCTTGTTACTCTCAAGAGAAAGTTTCAACTGAAGTGCGATAATTTCTTCCAAACGACGTGTTTTTATATCTTCCGGTACATTATCTTCTAAATGTTTGGATGCATAAGTACCCGGACGCTCGGAATATTTGAACATGAAAGCGGCGTCAAATCCAACTTCACGCATCAACGAAAGAGTTTCCTGGTGATCTTTTTCCGTTTCGGAGTGAAATCCGGAAAATAGATCCGTGGTAATCGAAGCAGCGGGCAATATACGTTTAATGGCTGCAATTCTGTCTAAATACCATTCCCTGGTGTATTTCCGGTTCATGGCCTTAAGTATTTTAGTGCTTCCCGATTGTGCAGGAAGGTGAATATGATTGCAAAGGTTGTCGTATTTAGCTACCATTTCAAGTGTTTCATCGCTCATGTCTTTCGGATGGGAAGTCGTGAATCTGATCCGCATGTCAGATGCGGCTAAAGCTACTTTTTCCAACAGGGAGGAGAAATTTATTTTGTCTTTCCCGTCATCATACAAATAAGAGTTGACGTTTTGTCCGAGGAGGGTTACTTCTTTATAGCCTTCCTCCTGTAAAGCCAGTAATTCATTGAGAATACTTGTCGTTTCTCTGCTGCGTTCCCTTCCCCGGGTGTAGGGAACAATGCAATAGGTGCAAAAGTTATTACATCCGCGCATAATGGAAATAAATCCGGAAAGTTTATAGCCGGATATTTTCAGAGGAATAACATCTTTATAAGTTTCGGTAGAGGATAATTCCACATTGATCGCTTTTTCACCTTTTTCCACAGCTCCAATCAGATTGGGAAGGTCCATATAAGAGTCCGGTCCTACAACCACATCCGCATGGTGTTGCTCTATTAATTCTCCTTTTACCCTTTCGGCCATACAACCAAGTACGCCGACAATCAGATTTTTTTGCTTCTTTCTCAACGACTGGAAATATTGCAGTCTGGATAGTACTTTCTGTTCCGCATTATCCCTTATAGAACAGGTATTTACTAATATAACATCGGCTTCGTTGATGTTTTCCGTAGCCTCAAATCCATCCATTTGCATGATGGATGCTACCACTTCGCTGTCGGCTACATTCATCTGGCAGCCGTAAGTCTCAATAAAGAATCTTTTTGCATTTTTTTCAGAGGTTACAGATTTAAAGTCTGTTTCCTGCTTTTCATTTACCATAACTTTTGATATATTTGCTATTTAACATTAATTAACTATCCCGGAGTACTTTTTTTTGATAAAAGTTTGCAGGAATAAAAAATGTGTGTATCTTTGTTCCTGAAAAACGTAAAATTTTTTCATAGTTAAGGTTTTGGTTAAATGGGTTAGGGGTGGCTGTGAAGTCATCCCTAATATTTTTAAATCGTATAATCTTGATTTATTCATTTATTTACATTAAATTTGAACTGCAAAAATAATCATATTTTATGGATAAGCTATCGGATTTTATCCCATTAATAATTATAATAGGTTCTGTGGTCATTTCAATTGTTCAATCTTCAAACAAAAAGAAGGCACAGGATATGAAAAAGACCATGTTACCTAAAGGAATTCCTGTAGAACGATCTGAGGAAGCCCCTCCTGTGAGTCTTCCTAAAATGAAGTCGGTTATTTCGGAGATGGAGAAAAGGAAAACCAAACTGCGACCTATACAGGAAGTTTTCAATCCGGAAGTAAAGAGAACGTTGGTAACTGTTCCTGAAACTCCGGTTTTGGAATCCGATATTCCGGAATCCTCTGGTATTACATTTGATTTGGCGGATACCGACGAATTAAAAAAGGCGGTTATTTATTCGGAAATATTGAACCGCAAAGAATATTAAAAAATGGAGAATTAATTCTCCATTCTCCATTTTCAATTCTCAATTAAAACATTACCTTTGCATCCGAAATTTTAAATGTATAAAAAATCACTAACATGGGTTTTAAATTTATAACAGCCGAGGAGGCTGCAGATCAAATTAAAAATGATGATGTCATTGGTTTTAGCGGCTTTACTGCCGCAGGATGTCCCAAAGTAATCGCTCAGGCATTAGCAGTAAAGGCCGAAAAAGAACATGAAGCAGGACGTCCTTTTAAAGTTGGCATATTTACGGGCGCTTCGACCGGAGATTCTATTGATGGTTCTCTGTCTCGTACTCATGCTATTAAATTCCGGTCTCCGTATCAATCGAATGGTGATTTACGTAAGGAATTGAATAGCCGGGAAGCCCATTATTATGATTTGCACCTTTCGGAATTGCCTCAATATTTAAGATATGGATTTCTTCCGAGACCTAATATTGCTGTCTTCGAGTGTTGTGATGTAACCGAAGATGGAGAGATAATCCTGACCTCTGCTGTCGGTATTGCTCCTACAGTGGCTCATCTGGCCGATAAGATATTCCTGGAGTTGAATCGCTTCCATCCGAAAGCATTAAAAGGGATGCACGATATTTATGAACCAGCGGATCCTCCTTTACGTCGGGAGATTCCGGTTTATAAACCCAGTGACAGGATTGGTGTTCCATACATCAAAGTAGATCCTGAAAAGATTGTTGGAATTATTGAAACCAATTTGCCGAATGAGATTGGAGGATTTACTCCTACTGATGAAGTAACCGATCAAATCGGAAGAAATGTTTCGGATTTTCTTACGGCGGAAATTAAAGCCGGGCGTATTCCTGCATCTTTTCTTCCTGTACAATCGGGAGTCGGAAACGTGGCAAATGCTGTATTAGGAGCGATGGGCTTGAATCCGAGTATTCCGGCTTTTGAAGTCTATACGGAAGTAATACAAGATTCTGTTATCAAGTTGATGAAAGAAGACCGGGTGAAATTTGCCAGTGGTTGTTCATTGACTTTGAGTACCGAAATTTTGAGTGATGTATATGGAAACCTGGATTTTTTCAAAGAACGGATCGTATTACGTCCGCAGGAAATTTCCAATAGTCCCGAAGTTGCAAGGCGTCTAGGTTTAATAGCTATTAATACTGCTCTGGAAGCGGATATTTTCGGTAATATCAATTCGACACATGTCGTTGGTACCAAGATGATGAACGGTATTGGCGGATCGGCTGATTTTTGCCGTAATGCTTACCTTTCCATATTTACAACACCTTCAACGGCTAAAGGAGGTAAGATTAGCGCTATTGTACCGATGGTTTCTCATGTTGATCACACCGAACATTCTGTTAAAATCCTTATTACCGAATGTGGGGTCGCCGATTTAAGAGGACTTTCTCCGATACAACGTGCGGAAAGTATCATTGAAAATTGTGTGCATCCGCAATATAAACAATTGTTGAAAGATTACTTGAAATTAGGGGTCAAAGGGCATACTCCGCAACATCTCGAAGCTTGTTTTGCATTCCACAATGCATTCAATAAAACAGGAGATATGAGTCAGGTTAATTGGAATGATTATAAATAACTTTTTGATAAATCAGATATGAAGAAAATCCTTGCTGAAATCGGGATTTTCTTCATGTGATGATTTTGTTTTTATCTGATTTTTTGTACCTTTGCGTCCAAATTGATATTGTCCTGTGGTGTAATGGTAGCACACCGGATTCTGGTTCCGCTTGTCTGGGTTCGAGTCCTAGCAGGACAACAAATAAGATTCATCCTAATAATTGATAAAAAAGGCAAGGAGGTTATCCCGCGAATGGCGGGGTAACCTCCTTGTTTCATAAATTATGACTTGGCTGTCACTATTGTCAATATATCACTTTCACGGTTTTCAGTTGCCACGTTTTCTTTAATCGTCAGGGTCGCGTTGGACGCGTTCCAATACCAGCCCTGCGTCGAAAGGTTTCCGCCGTTCTTGGTCATGTCATCGACTAAGTATCCATTCTCTGTTTTTAAATAGCCGCGTACCGTCTTGGTCTGCGCGTGTGCCGGTAGCGAAACAGCGCGACGACGAGCAGGATTGCCCGCTGAATCCAAAAATACCGTAAGCTGGTAAAAGAAATCCCACTGAATCCAAAAATACCGCAAACTGGTAAAAGAAATCCCAAAGGGATGTAATAACTTAGGATAGGGTTTCAACCCTATTAAATGACATACCCACACCCAACCTTACCCTGAAAGGGTAAAATAAACACAGATTCAAAGCATTAGAAAAAAAATAGATATTGTCATTTGTATTATCCAATATAATAGTATAAATTTGCATAATAATTTATCAACCAAAATAAACAACTATGGGACAATCTCTCGTTCAAGTTTACTTGCACTTGATTTTTAGTACAAAAAATCGTTATCCTTTTATTCACAAAGAAATTGAAGATGAATTATTTGCCTATATTGGCGGAATAATTAAAAATCTTAATGGTATTCCGATTATAATCAATGGAATGGCAGACCATATTCATATTTTATGTTCATTTCCCCGTTCTATCTCTTTATCCGATTTTCTAAAAACGATAAAAGCAAGCAGTAGTTTGTGGATAAAAACGAAAGGGAATCAATATCAATATTTTAGTTGGCAAGATGGTTATGGCGTGTTTTCAGTCAGCAGTTTAAAGAAATTAATTGTAGAAAATTATATTCGCAATCAGAAAAAACATCATCAAAAGTTGAGCTTTCAAGAGGAGGTATTGAGATTTTTTGATGAATATCATTTGAAATACGACGAAAAATATTTGTGGAGGTAATCAATTTTACCCTTTCAGGGTAAGGTGGAGGTGGGTGTGGTATATCATTATAATAGGGTTGAAACCCTATCCTAAGTTATTACATCCCTTTGGGATTTCTTTAGCCGACACCTCAAAATAATATTTAGCGAAAGTCCACAATAATTTTAGCGGTTTGGAGAAATGTTGTACCTTTGCGGCACCAGTACCCGCCGAGCCTCTTTACAATGCTTAAATAGGCGGGTCGTTTTATTTTATTAATTATGAAAGTCAATTATTCCAAAACTCCTGACTTTGACAATGCGACCCCTAAACGGATTTCCAAAAAAATTCGTCAAAAAGTTTGGCGATAGACTTGTGTCTTGTGGTTAGCAACATCGTCTTTGTTATCGTTTCATTACTAATTGGCAATT
>BNXB01000027.1 GCA_025999255.1 Bacteroidia bacterium
CCTTTTTCAGCAATATTAAAATACGACTGGTATGACCCGAATACAAAAGTACTCAAAAATGAAACCGGTCAAAACGGTACCGGAATTGCAGACCTGGCTCAAAACACTTTGGGATTAGGAGCATTATGGAGCATAAACAACAGCCTTCGCCTGCAAGCTTATTACGAAATCAACAAATACGAAAAAACAGACAATATCCAAGTTAAGGAAACTCCTGTTAACGATTTGAAGCTGAATGTTTTCACCTTGAGGTTGCAATATAAATTCTAATTAACGTGAATTCGAAATAAGAGAGAAGTTTCACGAATGCAAATAATGTCAGAATACAACCATAAATACAATTTCTTAAGAAATTAAATCATAAATCCGGATGAAATTTTAGGAGTTAATATTTTCTCCCGGATTTCTTTTTTGATATTTAGAGAATCTGCTTAATTAAATATTCAATCATTACATTGTTGATATATATCGACAATATCCGTTAGTTTAACGTTCAACCCATTGCTGAGTTTATCCAAACCTGGCAAGATTCGTAAAGTATCTGAATGAACTTTTGAAGCTCATTTATCTTATCTATAAATCCTTGTAAATAAGTCTTTTCAATTATATTATTCATTTTACTCAATAACATAGGATATATAGAAAATGAATTACTTTGATACTGATATATCTTTCTGCTTATTGTAAACACTACTTATGCAATAGGTAATTCACTCTGAATACATTCTACATTTTCAAATTCCTCTTGTTCCAATCTGTCTTTGAATAACAAATATTCAGATGTTTTCGGAGCAAAAGTTATTCTTTTAAGTTCGTTTATCGGCAATTTATATTCCATATACATTTTTCTTGAATGGTCACAAAAACGAATATGATTCGCACCTTTGAGTTTTTGGATAGAAAACAACCGGCATTCCTGCTCTTCTCTGAATGCTGCATGTTTAACCATGTAAGTTAAATTCAACAAAATCCGGGATACTATTTCTATTCGTTTATTTTCATCATCGGCAGTAGTATTCATAAAATTATTGATGATACTTTTTAACCTATCCATTCTTTTTCTTATTTTTTTCAAATTCTCTTCAACTTCCTTTTTTTCTTCAATGAGAAATGCATGTCTTGCTTTTTTTTCATGTTCACCTGATTCCTCTTTCAATTCAGAATATTCTGTATGTCCGATACTTGCAACAGATAGTTCCACATTATCTTCTTTCGGATAAATATAAAGACACCGGAATAAAGGAGATATATAATAATCTTTATCAAATTCTTCTTTTGTTTTTAGTTTCAGTTGTTTTGATATTGAACAATCGAAAGAACCTGCCTTGAAACATAGACTTACACCAGTAGCCTCTTTTTCGTTTTCTTTTCCATAAAGACGAAAGTGATTCAAACAATTAGCGTCAAAAGTAAAACAGGCAATAAAGCATTGTTGAAATTTCTCTTTTTTATACCAGTCGGGATGCCCTAAAAATTCATAAATTATTTTTCCTTCACTTTTGTCATTTGCTGTTGCCATTGAACACATTCTAAATAGACTTTTCTCAAATAACAATTTTTCTACTGTATTCCTGCCTGTATAATGGCTCACTTGCAAATTCACTTTCTCGACAATTAAGCAATCCATAATTTCAAAAATACAATCATGGATGTCTTTGCTACCTTGAAAATAAATTCCGAATTTTTCACTTTCTTTATCTTCCTCTATCCCATGATCTTTAAGATTATTGCAAATCATTCGTTCATATAGTTGTTCGTTTTTCTGTTTGTAAATCCAGTAATCACTATATCCCAATTTCTTTAATTCATTAATAGATAGATTCCACTCCTTTTCTTCGACAAGGCAAACAGCCTTGATAAATCGAGCATACTTTTTATTTTTATCATCTTCTTCTTTGTCTGCAATAATGTCTTCACAAAGAGATAACAACGCCTTTGTGTCAATTTTTTCTTTCTTGAATCTTAATCGTCGAGGAATTATCAAGTCATTCAAGTTATCTGTTTTTGTACTCATTGCCTTACTCTTTTAGCTGTCCATAGCCCACATTCGTTTTAGCGCCAACGCCGAAATCAAGGAGAATATGCTTGAAAAATTCCAATTTCCCGTTGGCTGTCAAATAATATCCATCATGTACCTGAAACTGAAAATCAATTGTTACTCCCGGCAATATTTTAAGAAAAGGCAGAGGAACAGGATTTTTCAATGGATTATCTTTATGGGGAGTTATATAATCCAATCCCAAGAATTTATTTTTAGTCATTCCTTCTTTTACTGTCTTTGAAATGCTGGCATCATAAAAAATATCCCGTTCGTAAATGGAATAGTATCTGGCATTTATTTCCTTATTAATTCCCTTTTGCAACAACTTCTCTTTTTCACGTTTCTCTTCCACAATGTTTCTGCTTTCAAATATTTCCAACTCAATCTCCTTTACAACAGTTGTCTTATCTACACGTGAATTAAAATTGGATGTAAAACAATCTCTATTCATCTTTTCGAAGAATTCTTTATTGATATATTCCACTCGTTCTGTTCTTTGTGCGGTTGATTTTTTAATTTTACTACCCATATCGGTATAGTTTGGAAAGATACTCCTGATTGCACCTTTCACGGAAGAGCCGGGTAAATACGGCAAACCGGTGGTATAATCAAAAAGGAAACCTGACTGAAATTCACCTTCCAAACCGGCACCGAAGATATAACCGCTTCCTGTGTAAAGTCCGGGATATATAGTCTTAAGAGAAAATGTTTGAGAACTTTGCGGAATTTGCAGATACTTTTTGCATGAAATGTCCTCATATAGCGTAAACCTTTTATTCTTTTCCTTTGCTTGATTCTGTTGAGCTTCCTCTTTCTTTAACCATCCATTTTCACCGAAATAATCGGAATAATAACCACGATAAAAAAACAGCCCGATATTCTTGTTTTCCATAATTATAATTCTATTTTTTTACAATTTCAAATGTTCTGATAGCCCGTTTCAATGCAATACTTGCCTCTTTAAACAAGTCCTCATAATTGTCATTATCATGCAAACCGTCTTTGATTTTCTCATCACATTCTTGGTAAGTATTTTCTTGAATTAGTCCTGTTTGTGTACGTAAAATATTGTACAGCAATTGTGTAATCAATTTTTTCTCGCCATCACTATTAGTCCCTTTTTCATTATACATGGCAAATACCGACTTAAACCCCGATTGATTAACAATCATACCAAACGCAGATGTGTAATTCTCATATACTTCGACTATTTTAATGGGATTTCCATTACCATTGAAGAAATTTTTGTATTCCTCTTTTCCATAAACAGATTTAATTTGCCCTCTTGCTACCGGCAATAAAGCATCGGATAATCCTCTAATCATAATTGTACCCTCCTTTATTTAATAGGTATATATATTTCTGAAAAGCCATAACCGACAGAAGCGTTAGCGCCAATCTGCAAAACGACTTTATTCAATTCCAGTTTATTCAACTTCCCTTCCGGCGCAGAAATGAATGTATAGAATATGGTTTCCCTGGGTATGATTTCTTCATACCACAGATTGGTACTTTGTCCATTCTCAAGATGGTTTCGAGCGATAATGGGTAATTTACCAACAATATTTTTCTTAAATGTATTATTATCCAACCATACAAAATCACCTCCCAGCCAGGATTTTAAAATTGACAAATTTTCATCAGAAATTTTTCCGTTAAATGAAGTTTTTACATTATAAAATTCAACAATTGTACCTTCCAATTTCGTATCAAAACAAATTGCCTTTTTATCCTCACTGTCAAACGGAATAGATAGTAATTCGGTAAAAGCATCTTTTACCTTATCCTCAATTACATCCCCTATCAATTCGGTTTGTTTCAAGAAATCGCCAATAATTTGCGGACAGGTAGCATGGATGAATGCGAACTTGTCACTCCGGGCAGGAATAGAAAGCAAATGGGCGCTGTAAAAAATGAAATTTCCAGGGATATTTTTGTTTTCATCAACCTCTTTTCCATCTTTTTTCCTGTTCCCTTTGCCGAATACATATTCAATATCCGCATCCGGACATTTCATTCCCTTCTCTGCATATTCTCTCAATGCTCCCTTCAGACTTGTCGAATTAATTACCGGAAAATTCGTTAAAACGTCCCGTTGAACAGTATTGTCCACAATGCCGGTATTCTCTTTTCCACTACCAACATGCATATTGGTAAATGGCTTGATTAAGTAAACTTGCGTATTCATACTTTTGTTTTATTTATAATTTGTAATATTTATTATATCCTATTGTTTCACAGGGAATATACCTTAAAAAGTTCTCAATGTTAGCATTTTTTTCAAAATAAAAAACCGAACCTTTCTGCAACACATTGAAAAGTCGACTCTGTTTTAATCCGATACGATCTGATTTATCTTTTTTACTTTCTTCCCTTTCTTGTTCCCTATTACCGTATGCGTTTGTTTTTTCGACAGTTGACTGCATAAATCTCAATTTTTTAATTTGAGTAACGGCAAACAAAGAATTCTGGTATGGATTACTGTCAATAAAGGCATCGGAAGTCAAAATTACCTTTGTAAATAGATTGTCGGCAAAAGTAGAATAAGCGCTTTCATATACTTCTTCCGTAATTTGCTTTTGATTTGAAGTACTCAATTCATCTATTGTACAGATAAATTTTGAACGTTCCCCTCCGATATAAACAATTCGTTTCTTTTCAATCAATTTCCGGATAAGTTGTTCGTCGGAGATACACATGTTGAATACAAAAGAAAACCGAGAGTTTAAGCGGTAATAGCACATTTTGAAGTAAGCATCATCGTCGTCGTTCATTTTGTTTTCCTTATTCTTGTGATTTCCAGCATGCCGGTATTCCGTAAAGATATTGTCATCAAATGCTTCTCCATTCTTATTAATCCAACACAGTTGGATACCTTCTTTTGCGATATAATTCGGCAAAGAAAAACTTGGTTTTTCCAAGCCACATCCAAAAAAACATTTATCTGTTTTTTCCTGAATGGAAGTGTCTATAACTTTTTTGTCTTTCCAAGCCAACATCGGTAAATAAAAACCGTTTGTTTCATGCCAAAGCAAAACTTCCGAGATAGAACTTATTTTTCCGTATTGTGTTTGGCTCATATCGAAACTTGTATCTCCAATTATTTCTTTTGCTTTAGCCTTGTCAATAATTTCATGTCCGTTAAAGATATTACTACCTGATATTTGCAGCAATAAAAATCGCATGGCACCCAATACGGTTGTTTGTTGTGGCAATTGTAGAGAACGTTGGTAGTATTTCTCTGTTCCATCGGTATTTAAATTTTCATCGCCAAAGAAATAATGTTCCAATGGCGTAAGAGTTACACTTACATTATATTTCGTCTTCATTCTCTGTTTCCTTATGTATTAAAAAATTCAGTAATCGATACATTGTACACAATTGCTTCAATGCCTTTTCAGGACTCCCTTTTTGTTGTTCAAAAATTTTCTTAAACAATTCAATCGAATGTTCGATAAACGCTTTCTTTCTTGTATTTGTCATCAATTGAAATTCATATTCGTTTGAAAAATATGATTTAAAGCTATCCTCATCTCTCCCAATACACAAAATCAATTCCGCATCACTGCGCAAACGCTGTAAAATTGAATTGATTACATTTTCTTTTTCCGGAAATTTTTTCAACAACTCCAATAACCGATTAAAAGATGAATCCGAACCAGATTTTTCAAGGACAACCTCGTCAAAACTACCACTGTGCATCATAAGTTGAACTGCGATACAGTTTTTCACAGGGTTCTTTTCTGTCGGATATTTTTTTGCGTGATTAAACAATAAATCATGAGACAAGTTCATTGCTTCGCTTAAAGGATATTTGTAGTAGGTAATGGAAATACCATAAGATAAACTTGGTTTTTCATATTTAGGATTGTCAATCCATGTTGCAAAAATGTGATTAAACACATTATCCAACGCCTCAATCAAATTAAAAATATGTCCACTATTATCTTCCGACCAGAGTATTCCTTCTATTTCAGAATTAGTACGAACCTTTGTTTCATCCTCGTATGATATGCTGGGGGCAAAAAATACCAAATCATCGCCTCCAATATAAACCGGTTTACCTCCATATTGATAAATCAACCGGGAAGCCTGTCTGTTAAATTCGGAAACATTTTGGGCGAGTTTATTCAATAAATCATCGTCATGCTTTTCAGCAACGGCCTTGAAAAGTTTCCCCATATTATCCCCATCAGCAGTTACAATAACCGCATATTTATGGGCTGTTTGATAGTAGTCAGGAAAAAGTTTCTTTATCTGCTTTAGAATTTCTTTTTCCTTGGTTTTATCTTCTCTTCCATTTATTTCATCAGACAATGATTTTTCAAACAAACTATGAATTTCTTTTTTATAAAGATCAGAATTGAATCTATCCAATCCTTTTGTTGTGATTTCCAAAAGAGAAGGGAAAGACCAAATACCACCATTAATATTTTCATAGTAAATTAAATCGTCTCTGTCCGCTTTATTAAAACCAAGTTCATACCACTCTGTTATCAGTCCATCAACATTGGTTGGCAAAATTATTTTTTCATCATTTCTTCTCAATTTCTTTAAATTTTCATATCCGGAAGCCAATGTATAAATATACCAAGGAGAATACTGAGTCTGGAGTTCCATAGTGTCCAGTTGTTGATTCAAGATTTGTATATAATTACCATCGCCATCAATGGTTTGAACGGTACAATAAATTTGTACATAGTCTTTTAAAACGCTTTTATCTTCAACTTTCAACTGATTTAGCACAGATTCAGATAACGAATCGTAATTTTCCTGGGTAAAATCTTTACTCAAACGCACATAACATCTATCGGAATAAATTCCTGCTCCGTGCAGTTTTTCATCTTCATGTATTTTTGAAGTATCCTGAGCCAAAATTGTTCCATATCCTTTATTTATTATCTCTCTCAAAATGAGCTTCATCAGATGAGAGAAGAAATAACTGCCAAACCAAAACTCCCTTGTTTTTTGCGCCTGTAGAATAGTGTCATAAATGGGGCCAATGGTAATTCCTAAGTATTTATTCTTCTTCATGTTCTCTTTTTATTTCGTTATAAATATCTCTTAATTTCAAAAATATTTCATGATTTCTATTGTCGGTTAGATTACCGATATCATTTTCCAATAATGCAAATTTCAGGAAATCGTCAATATCAAATTCAGGAAGTGTCGTTAATGAGAGCGGTTTCTTTTTTGTATTTTTTGCTTCGATATTAAACTCCTCATTGCAATATTGACTGAATAATTCCTTAGCATTTTTCATAGAATCTACAAAAACATCAAAGTATTCTCCCCGCAATATTGGCTTGATTATGATTGGAGATTGAAAGCGTTTGATTTTTTTATCATCATTTTTTTCAGAATGCTCTTTCGTTATGCTTGTTCTGTATGACATCCAACTTTCATCACTTGATAAACCCAATAAATCTTTAAACAAAAATTTGTTCTCTTGTTTGGGTTCAATTCCTCTGAAAAAGTAATCTTTTATCAGCGTTTTATCCCAATCATAATTATTTTCTTTTGCATATTGATATATAGCCGAATTCATCCGAAACTTATCCCCCCACCCCCAGCAAATATTGATTCCGCTACGCAACGATTTATAAAACAAGTCTATCGTATTAAATAAATCAAGCCATTTTTTATTCTCATTTCGGATATCTACGCTAAATCTGTATTTTAAATCTTCAATATCTTTATATAGATCATCTTTTTCATCAATATAAAATGAGCCGAATCCTTTGGATTGCCGTGTTCCAAAGTTTGTGTATTGAAAAAAGACACCTAACCCAACCGTTTTTTTGATATATTCCAATAAATCAGAGTGTAGGCTTTGTATCCTCATTGTAAATGGTTTACTAAGCATACTGAAACATTTGTATTCGGAACTGTTATCAATATCTGCATTCAAATTCGCAAAGTAAAGCGGATAGGGTTTGAGTTTCTTAATATTCCGACCATCTTTGCGAACAACTGTCATAACATTTCCCTGCCTGTCTTTTTGAACTTCGTTGTTATAAGAGATAACCGGTATTTCATCGACAACAAATTGCATTTTATAATTTAAAGCACCTTCTTGTCCTGGTTTTGTCCAATTATTTTTTTGAGCGATTTCTTTCCCTTTTTCATACGTCCCTTCTCCCAGCATCTTCAATATAAACTTATCCAACTTCGGTTTGACTTCCGTAGCGCGTAATGTTGCTCCCTCCTGGTCATGCTGAAAATGTATAAGCGGTGTGTGCTACTTTAATGTTACTTCTAATTTACACATAGAATATTATATTAATTTGTTTATGAATCTTTCCACCACATAGTCACTTCTCCTTTTTTCTCAATAGCCCTTTTTGCTATTCGTTTCCCAATTTGAGAAACAATAGGTTTTTCTTCTTCAGTCAACTGATTCAATTGATCCTCTATAGCCTTGATTTTCATGTCTGAAATATCATCTTTAGAGTAAAGGGATCTTAAAGTATTATGGATTACGAGATATTTTTCACCATAATACATATGTTTTTTAACAATATCTTTCCCTGAACTTGATTCAAAAACTAAAATGAAAATGGAGGCAAGCAAAGAAATTACACCAAACGCTCGTATCCACACAGGATGAATATCTGTTTGAATTACCGAAAAGACAGCAAATAATATGTTCACAACCACCAAAATCAATGTTATATGTCTTCTTAAATCTGCCGATTTAAAATGAGATTTTGCAGCATAAGCTGTATTTTCTCCCCAATTTTTAACTAATTCTCTATTCCTATCCACAACTTCCATATTTTCCATTTTCTTAATATTTTATTATTTTTAGTTGAATAATCATAAGATCCAGATGTTCTATTTTTTATCCCCTTTTCATAATCTTTTCCTTGTGTCGCAGGAGATAAATTGTTGATAGAAATAACTCTTTCCCGTATAGAATGAACATTACTTTTTGCATCAAGTATATTTTTTTCATCGGGATAATCTGTTTGCCAATTTTTACATTGTTTCCAAACACTATTATATTCTTCCGCAAAACGTCTATGGTTTACAGCTTTTCCGCTATAATCTTTGACTAATGGCCAAAGTGTTAGTCCTGCTCCTAATAAAGTTATGGTTAGACTCATGATTTGCTTTGTGATATCAAAACAATAAAAAGAAAAAACGCCATTCCCTGTATTAAAGATTATATAAAACAACGCAGAAATACCTACAATCGTGATTATAAATCCAATCCGAAGAAATTGTTTGTACCATTTTTCATTTCTTTCTGCTGCAGCATATTGTGTTGCTTTTGCAGCTTCCGTATCTTGTAAATGTCGTCCTATTTCTGTCTCAAGTAATATATAATGCTTTCGTTTGCTGTTTATTTGTGCAGTGGGCATAAGTTTAACAATAATACCAATGCTTATATCTTGTAAATCTTTAATTTGCAAATCACTGAGACAAAAAAACTCGTCCCATTCACAAAGTAATCCGATAGTTTCAACAAAAACAATATTATTACTCAATGAGTTATCTCTATATTTTACAATTATTTTTTTTATTGCTTCTTTTGTACTCGAAAACGAATCGTCATTTTCTTTCAAATGAAAGAAAATAGCATATCTTATGGCACTCCATAACAAAGAGGCTGCTTGTCTGTTCAATCCAGCTCCAATCAATATCTCGGCAGCATCTATATTTTCTTGGACTTTTTGTTTTAATTCTTCCATATTTCAATCGCATTATTCCTAACATTAGTTAAAAATTCCGACTCTCCATGTTGATATATGGATTCTTTAATCGGATAGGCATTTATTTCTACATCATATCGCACCATAGCGTCTTTCAATACCAGTGAAAATTGCTTGATATATTCATAGTAATCAACGGTATCATTTACGATAATAATTAAATCAATATCCCGCTCATAATCGTATTCGTTGTTTTGGTTCTTAACAACACAATTAGAACCGATATGTAAAATTTTAACCGGCTTAAAAATTTCAAGAATTTTTGCTTTGAAAAAATCAATCGCTTTATCTTTTTTGTTTTCCTTTTCACTTTTTCCTTCCATATCTTTTTAATATTAATCTAAACTCTAATAACCAAACTCTACCTCATCCTCCCCATCCCATGTAAGGCGCCATCTCCCACTCCCAACTCCTGCATAAACTGCAAAAAGATACCCCAAACCCTGTTGACACATCAAACGAAATCCACCCGACAAATCCCGGTATAACGGATGAAGTTCGGATAAAGGGATCTTATTGATTTTCTCCCTCAATGAAATCCCATCAGGAACCAGTATTTGTTCGGAAGCAAACAACAAATTATTCCGTATAACCGCCCCCGGCCAGGCATTAAAAGTTGTATCCTGCATGACTACAATCCTCACGTCTATCCGATGATAGTACAAGTTAACATATGGGATTAAAAAATCAACCACAGTTAGAATAAAAATAAAATTAAGGTGAAAAAGTAATAAAAATCTTTATTAAATGAATTAAACAAATAAATACAGAATTATGGGTCAGTGTATTAAGTTTAATCGGCATTAAATTAGATTTATTTATGTTAATGCCCTAAAGTTAGTAAAATTTATTCTTAATTTTGCAATTGATCAAAGAAAAAAATAAAAATAAATCCATTGTCATATACAAATATATCATACATAAATGCCGTATAATGCAACCCCAACGGAAAGTAAACAATATGATTGTAACGTTTGTACGAAAAAACCTATTATTTTCCGGCATTGTTCTTTTCGAAATAATTACTCATAAACAGGAATTGATACTTAACGGCATTTTTCCAGTAATCCCAGTTATGCCCGCCGGGTCTGGAAATAAAATCATGCGGGATATTCCGATCCAATAATTTTTCGTGTAACCGGCAATTGACTTTATAGAAGAAATCCTCCGAACCGCAATCGATAATCAATGCCAGGGAATTAGGTGTCAATAAATGTACCATATTTACTACTGTATTCTTTTCCCAGTTCTCAGGATTTGAAGCATAACTACCCAGACGTTTGGCAATATCCCAATTATTCGGGAACGGACGGATATCCACTCCTCCGCTCATACTCCCGGCCGTTCCGAAAACATCCTGATGCCTGAATGCCAGATACAAAGCTCCATGTCCTCCCATACTCAAACCGGTTATACCCCTGCCTTGGGGAGATGCAATTGTTTTATATCTACTATCGATTAATTGTACCAATTCCTTGACCACATAAGTCTCGTATTGAAAATTTTTATCAATAGGACTATCGAAATACCAGCTTCCAACTCCTCCATCGGGACATACAATAATTATATGATGCATATCAGCTAATTCTTCGGTTCCCCTCCCTTTTACAATCCAACCTCCCACAGAATTATCTCCGTATCCATGAAGAAGATAGATTACAGGAAGAGCTTTTGTCCCGGAATAATTATCCGGGGTAATCACCACCGCTTTAATCTCTTTTTGCATTACCTGGCTATATGTTGTAATCGTATCTGTTTTAGCAGAATATGCACTAAGAGTAAACAGACAAAAGAACAAAAGAATACTGTTTCTTGAAATCATAATAAATCTATTTATCGGGTTTTACATTTTATTTTCCATGAATCCGGACAAAAAAACAAAATTAATCCTTTTTTTATTGATTCACAACATAAAAGATAAACGAATCCTTTTTTTACTTAACTCAGGAACCGTTGACTCTGTCAATTGTACCCTTAATACATTCTTAATTCTTCCGAAATAACTTCGTAATAATTTGGAAGTTCCTTTGTGGCAAAAAGATCAAGGCAAAATTTATATGGTTAGAAAAATTCAGTTTTTATTAGGCATTTTTTTTATAATTACAAGCAAACTGGCAGCTCAAAACGGAACCATCGAAGGAATTGCAACAGATAAAAAGACAGGAGAAACAATTATCGGCGCTATTGTATCAATCCCTTCTTTGAATAAAGGAACGACTACCGATTTCGACGGAAAATTCAAAATCAATGGATTATTACCGGGAAAATATTCATTGAAAGCGAGTTATCTCGCTTACAAACCGATTGAAATGACTGATATTGAGGTTATTGCAGACAAGACAACTCCAATCTCCATCATCATGGCAGAAAATGAAACACAATTGACGGAAGTTGTCGTTACCGGAATGCGCAGAAGTAATACCGAAATAGCAATGCTTCAGGCGCAGAAAACGGCATTGACTGTGACAAGCGGAGTTTCTTCCCAACAAATTACCCGTACACAGGATAGAGACGCTTCGGAGGTAATCAAACGGATTCCGGGGATTTCGATAATTGATGATAAATTCGTAATAGCAAGAGGATTATCCCAACGCTATAATAACGTGTGGATCAATAATAGCGCCGTCCCAAGTTCCGAAGCGGATTCCCGCTCATTTTCATTCGATATCATTCCCAGTTCTCAGATTGAAAACATTACAATCGTAAAATCACCTTCGCCCGAATTACCTGCGGATTTTTCAGGAGGATTTATCAAAGTGGCTACCCAAAATATGCCCTCAGAAAATTCCTTCCAGGTAAATTACGGAATGAATTATAATACCAAAACGACATTCGGGGATTTCAAATACAATCCGGGAAGCAATACCGACTGGCTCGGATTCGACAATGGTTACCGGAATACGAAAAATATCATTCCCGTCAGACTGGATAATAACAATTCCTCTCTGGTAGATGCAGCGACAAAAGAGGGATTCAATAACAACTGGAATATAAATACAAAAACGGCAATACCCGATCAACGTTTTTCAATGGTACTCAATCGTCGCTTCGATACGGAAACCCGGAAACAATGGGGACTGATTGCCGCACTCAACTATAGCAATACATTCCGGACTTATCTGGACGTTGAAAATTCACGTTTCGGAGTATATGATACCAAAGATGATCAGCCGACTTATAAATACAGATATAACGATAATATTTATACAAATGATGTAAGATTAGGAGGAATGTTTAATCTCACATTTATTCCCAACCCAAATCACAAATTCGAGTTCCGGAATATTATGAATCAGCTCGGGAAAGATCGCTATACGGAACGTTACGGATACCAATACATAAGCGGATATTATAAACAGGAAAAGAATGAATACCTGTACTCCGGTCGTATGGCTTATTCAGGACAATTCAGCGGGAATCATACATTCCTCAATAAAGATAAGCTGGATTGGACTGCCGGATTTTCCTATTCCAATAAAAACCAACCCGATCGCCGTATTATCGAACGGGAAGAAAACGGGAATGTAGATGACAAATATTATGGAAAAATGGAAACAGATCAGAATGAAATATTCCGCGATTTCATAAAATTAAATGAATATATTTATTCTTTTACAACAAATTACAATCACAATTTCGATTTTGCTTCCCTCAATCCTGCTCTAAAAACAGGAACCTATGCGCAATACAGGGATCGTGATTATTCGACCAGGTCTTTTTATTACCGCTGGAAATACGATGCTTTTCCAACGGATTTTCCTTACAGAGACGTTATAAGCCGGGTTCTGGTTCCTGAAAATTACGGCTCGGACAAACTGTATATTTACGAAGACACGGACAACCGGGACAGCTATTCCGGTAATGACCTGATGTTGGCCGGATATCTTGCATTCAATATTCCTGTCGATCCGTTCAATATTTACGCAGGGGTACGTTATGAATACAACACGATGTCCGTAACGAATTACACTTCCATCAAGGAATTCACAAAAAGGACGAACAACTACGATCAAAGCAACCTGTTCCCATCTGTAAACGCTTCTTATACAATTAATAAAGAAAATTTATTGCGGTTGGCATATGGTACCTCTATCAACAGGCAGGAATTCCGTGAAGTATCCTCTTCATCTTACTATGATTTCGAATTGTTCAGTATGATTAAAGGCAATCCGAATCTCAAGCCGGCTCATATTCAAAACATCGATTTCAGATACGAATATTATCCCTCCGCCTCCGAACTGATTTCCATTGCACTTTTTTATAAATATTTCAAAAATCCAATCGAATGGACTTATATAGATGCCGGAGGAAGTTACACTTATACTTTTGAAAACGCAGAATCGGCCAGAAACTTCGGACTGGAAGTCGATATCAAAAAAAATCTGGGTTTTGCAGGAATGAAAGATTTCAATCTGACATTCAACGGTTCTCTCATCGACAGCAAAGTCCTCTTCGGCGAAAATAGCCGGGAACACGACCGTGCAATGCAAGGACAATCACCTTACCTGATTAATACGGGTCTTTTTTATCAGAATGAAAAATGCCGGCTCAGTGCAGGATTATTGTACAATATTATCGGTAAACGGATTGTAGGTATTGGTCAGAAAGACGGTAGCGAAGAAGGATCTATTGATAACGATGTTCCTGACCTGTACGAAATGCCTCGTAATGCACTGGATTTTACTATCAGTAAAAAATTCGGGAAATTAGTGGAACTCAGTGCGGCTGTCAAAGACATTCTTGCCCAGGATTTCGTATTCAAACAATTTCCTAAGTTTCATGACAAGAACGGGGAATTAGTTACACGGAATCAAACATCAAGGAAATTCGCCGCCGGCCAAAATGTCTCAGTCTCAGTAAAACTAAATTTTTAATAGTAACAATCAAGTTTTATTAACTTAATTAGAAAAGAATGAAAACTATCAAATTTCTAAATTTCATGATTATGGCCTCCATAATCTCTCTTATGACGGTAGGTTGTAGTGATAATAATTCACCTGACAATCCGGAACAAGAACAAATTCTCTTTGGTGACGGAACTCAAATTGGGAATGGGGAACAAGAGTTCGATATCACACAGGCACACACTTTGAAAAAGGGTACTTATACTTTGAAAGGATGGGTCTATATTACAGATGGAGCTTCATTAACAATTCCTGCCGGAACAATTATTAAAGGAGATAAGGATACGAAATCTGCAATAATCGTACAGAGGGGTGGTAAATTATATGCCCAGGGAACAGCAAACTCCCCGATTATATTTACTTCTGCTGCACCTAAAGGAAGCCGTAAACCGGGAGATTGGGGAGGAATCATCCTTTGCGGACGCGCCAAAAACAATCTGGGAGAACCGACCGTGGAAGGAGGTCCGGATGCTATGCACGGAGGTAATGACGATAATGACAATTCCGGTGTTTTGAGCTACGTTCGCGTGGAATTCGCAGGTTATCCTTTTAAAGTCGATCAGGAAATTAATGGAATTACTTTCGGTTCCGTAGGTAAACAAACTAAAATAGATCACATCCAGGTTTCTTACTCCAACGACGACTCATTCGAATGGTTCGGAGGAACAGTCGATGCAAAATATCTGGTTGCTTATCACGGTTGGGATGATGACTTTGATACCGATAACGGATTTTCCGGCAAACTCCAATTCCTGTTGGGAGTACGTAATCCTAAAATCGCAGATACTTCTTTGTCCAATAGTTTCGAGTCTGATAATAATGGCGACGGAACAACAGCATCTCCGAATACTTCCTGTATTTTCAGTAATGTAACGCTGGTAGGCCCAATCGGACAGGCATCTGATTTTGCCAACACCAGCGAATACATCACCGGAGGAAGCTACAATCCGCAAAACGGTTCTAAAACCGGAACTTTTCAGGCTGCAATGCAAATCCGGAGAAATTCCAAATTGAATTGCTTCAATTCCGTAGCCATGGGATATCCTGTCGGCTTGCTACTGGATAATCAAAAAGGAGATACACAAGGATCTGCTAACGGTGGAACGATGAAAATCAATAACTTATATTTCGCTCAAATGACAATTATCGGATCTGATGTCAATAAAAGCTGGAAAGATGAATATTCGACAAACGGTGTTGACATGACCTCAGGCAAAGAATCATTTTCTCATACCTATTTCAGCGCTCAGACAGGAAACAGATACATCAATTTAATCAGTGATTTGAAACTCAAACAACCCAATAGCTCTCTCGCTAATCCTAACTGGGGGCCAACCTCCGGAAGTCCTCTAACCGGAAAAACAGGATTATTCGATGACACAATGCTGTCTTCCGGATTCGATAAAGTGGACTACATCGGAGCCTTCAAAAGCGACTCGGATGCAGACAACTGGACAAAAGGATGGACAAATTTCGATCCGCAAAACACAGATTACTAAGACACTAAGACACTAGTACACGGTACACGGTGAACAAGACCGTGTACCGTTCACCGTTTATTATTTATCAAGATAATTTCATTCTTTTCAGCTACCACCCAAACCAGATCCCCGGATTCAAAGATAGTTGAGTTATCCGGATTCATGATTGAAGCGCCTTCACGCTCTATTCCGATTACCAGGCAATTATGATTCTTCCCGATTTCGGATTCCCGAATACTCATACCCATATACGGAAAATGTTCATCAATAGTAAATGACTGTAAATCGACTTCTCTACCAGATTCCTGTGAAGTCTGCGGAATATTCTCCATTTCAATTTTTTCAGCAAATGAAGTAATTTGTTCATCGGTCCCGACTACGGCAATTTTATCCTGTGGATAAATATATTCCGAACCTCCGGGAATATAAATATTATGACTTCCCCGTGTAATTTTAATCACACTAACTCCATAATCATTTCTGAAATCCAAATCTTTCAAGGTCTTTCCCACACAAGGAGAATCCGGAGAAACAACCATCGTTGAAATATGGATATTTTTGTCGTTTAACTGGCTCTTAAAACTAGCTTTCAAAGGATGACGCAATTTTTCCGCTTCTTCCCGCTGATTTAGATTATTCAGGAAATTTGTTTCCAACTTATTGTATTGGTTCAGGTCTCTACGGAAAATCACAACAAGCACCAATACTGCTAATGCAATGATAATTCCCCAAACATATCCGAAATCAAAGAGTCGAATCAATACGAAAATAATCGCCGAGATGGCAATAAATACCCTAAATAATACAAGAAACACAAGTCGCCCTCTATTGTATTTATTATCATTCCATAAACTCATAAATAACTCGGGAGAATTGGTTTTATTAGCTATCAAAGCAATCAGGAAAGGAGCCATACATCCCAACGTCACAACTGCAGATAAAATCACTCCCCCTATTCCGGGAATTTTATCCGTTAGAAATGGGCTCAGATATTTGAGTGAGAATAATATAATTGCTACGAGAAGGACAATATATATAATTATTTTCCCGATATAACTTTTCACCAGTTTCTTCCAGTCACTTTCATGATTGACGGTTTTGGACCCCAAAGTACATGTATTCAGGAATTCTTTGGCCTGGTCGGGCAATACCCCATGCAACCAAACAGCAAACGGTTCCGACAACCGGATCATATAAGGAGTTGTAAAAGTTGTAATAACCGAAACTGCGACTATAATCGGATAAATAAACTCATTCATCACCCTCAATGCAACTCCCAATGAAGCGATAATAAATGCAAACTCACCTATCTGAGCCAGACTGAATCCGGATTGAACCGATGTTTTAAGCGTTTGTCCGGAAAGCAGCACGCCTAATGAAGAGAAAAATGCTTTTCCCACAATCGTAACAAGGGTAATAATCACAACCGGCCAGATATATTCGACCAATACTGCCGGATCAACCAACATCCCTACTGAGACAAAAAATATAGCGCCGAAAAGATCTTTTACCGGTTTAATGATATGTTCAATATGTTCGGCTTCAATTGTTTCCGCCAAAATGGAACCCATAATGAAAGCGCCTAAGGCAGCCGAAAACCCTGTTTTCGTAGCCAGTACCACCATCCCCAAACACAATCCAAGGGAAATAATCAACAAGGTTTCGTCATTCATCAGCTTTTTGGCTTTCTTGAAAAATACGGGCAAAATATAAATTCCGACCAGAAACCAGAGAATCAGGAAGAAAACTACTTTCAGGATACTTCCGAGCATTGCTTCTCCCGCAAAATCACGGGTAACCGCCATAGTCGATAAAAGTACCATCATCAGGATAGCCACCAAATCTTCAACAACCAATGTTCCGAACACAATTCCGGTAAATTTCTGATTGCGTAAACCCAAATCATTAAAAGCTTTGATGATGATTGTTG
>BNXB01000028.1 GCA_025999255.1 Bacteroidia bacterium
TCAGACGGGTTAAATAGAAATCTTCCAATACCACTCCGTCTTCTTTACACAACAAAGTAACCGGAATGTTGATCCTTGATATCGCCTCCATGGTTGGACGCTGAGGATTACTCCCGTCTCCGGGATGGAAGTCGAACCGGCAAGTGACGGTTCCTGTTTCGTTAGCGCTTGCACCCTGGCAAGTTCCGGATTTTAATTTCAGAATCAGATATTCATGACTTCCTGACATGGTATTGAACTGAAACGAATACAAACCACTTCCCTTGTCAGTTGTAGCGATAGGAGTAACAAAAGAGTTTTCCGCTTCATTACAAATCTTTATCGCATCGGTAATATTTCCGTCAAGCGTCATGAAATTAGGCAGCTGTACAAAAAGTTCAAATGAATTATTAGAGGCTGAAGATATCATATCAGATCCCGAACGAATGTATATTTTCCGGGTTACAGGCTGGTTAGCCCTAATGGCTATTAAAGATGGACTTTCCCTGAAATAAATTAAGCTCCGGAAAATCTCGGAACTAACATTTACACTTCCGCCTGATTCTCCACAAACATTGTTGACTGAAGCGCCTATAACATATCTATAGACACGGTCGCAACAATTGAGAGAATATCTGTTATCATTATCTGTCGTATTATCAAAAATCGCTCCCTGGATAAGGCCATTGCGCATATATAGCGTATCTCCCGGAGCCAGAATTTCCGGAATTGAAATACTTACCTCCCTAGGCTTGCCTACCAAACCCGGCTTTATCTTAAGGGTTGAAATCGTAGCAGGCAGGATAGCATTGGTTTTTATCAGGTTAGCAGAAACCTGATATTCAGTTCCGTTTTTACCTATTTTGTAATATATATTATTGACATCGACATAGGACCAAGAATCACCAGAACCACCAGCTACGATTGTTAAATCATAAGCATCGGCGCTACCGATATTCGTATAAATCTGCCTGAGAAAAGACGGAGTCGTTCCGTCCAGAGGAACATCCCAGACAGTACCGTCTGTCAGGTCAGGTTTCAGATACGTAGTTGAGATATATTCGATGGTCGGTAATCCCGCAGTTCCCGGAATATTCATCGTCAGGGTAGTTCCTGCCTGGGTGATACAATTACTCGCTGCCGGATATTGTACCGAGGTCGTGATAGGTCTTGCACCGCAACGACTGCTTTTCGCCTTGAATTCCAGTATCTTAGGGGTACTGCCCAGTTTCCCTCCCATATTCGTAGTGTTCAGCGTTATCTTTGCTATCATTGATGTCCCGCTGATAGCATTGGAGGTCGGAGTTATCGTGGCTCCGTCCAGTGTAAAATCACTGAATGTCGCATACTGGCTTGCAGTCAACGTCACAATAAAGGACGAGGCTTCTCCGTTCTGGGCATCCAGCTTCAATTCAAAGTGTTTTTCATCATTCTTGTCTGTATAATTCTGTACCGGTACATCGCTCTGTACCCGAATATTCGGTACCTGAACCCCGATTGTAACATTTCTTTCTCCACCGGTTACCGGAGTCGTATTCGACAGGACTTTTACCGTTGCCGTTGAACCGCTCACTGCCGAACAGGCTGCACTCACTTTTAATCGTATAAATACCGCTTCTCCGACTTTCAGCGTGTTGCTGTTCGAGGTGAAACTCACTGTAACTCTTTGGCCCGAAACTGCCGGTGTTCCATAAGTTATCGAACCCGTATGTCCCGTACCGTTTTCAATCCCACCGGTAACATAACTGATTCCGGCAGGAAGAGTCACTTCCAGCTTGGCAGTCGTAATATCGGCTACTGTTGGAGTGAAGTAAACATCCAGATAGCCCGGGTCGTCCAAGACCGTCAGTGTCGCCGGACTCAATTCCGGATATCCTGTATTCCAGGAGACTGTTTGCGCCTGCAGGATAAAACCTGACAGTACAAACATCAGAAGAAACCCGTACAGCCGTAGCTGATTCATCCGGGTCGTGTTGTGTCGTGTTGTAATTGTTTGTTTCATGTGCTTATATATAAATAAATTAATGATTATCCGCAATCATCCCATTCCCCAAGGCGATGCCTTGGGCTGGAATATATTAGGCTTTCAGCCCGATGAAAACTCTGCCAATCCCCGGACATCACTCTCCCGCAAACATTCACAAACACACACATACTTTTTCCGATTTGAATAAACATAGTACGTCCTGTTTTCACAAACGGGAAGACTGACTTCAAATAAGATTTTTTGATTGAAACAAGGGAAATAAGGCCGGGGAAATCGGCAGACTTTATAATTGACAATTGCAATTGACAATTGACAATTGATAATGAACTTCGCATGAAAATTCATTGTCAATAAAAAAAGCTTCCCTAAATTCCTGGAATTTAAGAAAGCTATACGTTTATTATTAAAGAAATAATGATTATATTGACGCGCGAGGGAGGCTAGGTGAGTCTCTCTCTCTCTCTCTCTCTCTCTAACATAAATATCAAATCAACCAAATTTAAAGTGTTAAATTTAGTTAAAATAAAATTCGAAAGATTAGAAAAAGTCAGTTGCATTGTATTGATAATTGTGTATTCTCTGTTTGAGCTTAAAACTTCAAGCCTGTATGAAATTTTACAAATGTAATGTTTTTTTTTGAAATCAGAAAAAATCGTGCCAAAAATCTGTTTGGTTCGGGACGGATTAAAATTCACATATATAGAGCGCTTGTCAGAGTTCTCGACTCTCCTGTTACTTCTCTTTTTCTTTAAGTATTTGCTCTTCGGATAATCCCGTAAGATCGGCAATATCTTCGACAGGCATGTTCTTTTCCAGGCATTTTCGGACTATAGATATAATACCTTTTTCAAAACCAATACCAATGCCTTCTTCCAGGCCGGTTTCCCTGGCATATTCAACAGCATCGCGAACATCACTGTATTCCAGAACACTTTTATTATACTTTTCCATCTCTATTGGTGTAAATTGGGCTATCTCAGCAGCCCGGAACAACATATCAAATACTCTTCCCTGCAACTCTACAGGACGATCAGACAACTTCGGTAAATACCTCAACAAATAGATCCATCTTTCAAAATGGGTTGTAAGTTCTTCCAATGTCTTATCGAATTTCGGCAATTCCAGAAAAAAATATGTTAATTTATCAGAAAATACCTCTTTTGTCCGGAAATTCATCAACTTCACCTCGTGATGATAATCCGGATGATTGTCAAATAACTTAAAATCCAAAATTGCAACCGTGTAAACCGGAGCTAACTTGAATTTCCAGTCTTAAATACTCGCCCCGCTCATTCCGGCAATAAATATCAAATATCGCTTTTCGATCTCCTTCTTTCTTTCCCAAATGCAAGGACGGGAGATACTCCAAATCGGTAATCCGACCTCTTTCCAAAATGACTTCATTTAAGAAATCGATCAATAACTCTTTACAGGACTCCGTCCCGAACAATTTGTGAAATCCGAAATCCGTTAACGGATTCAGGTATTTCGAATAATTCGTAAAATCTTTCATCATAAGTTAATTTTTGGTTGAATAATTTTCTTTACAAAATTAGTATTTCCTTTCGTAAATGAAAATACATATTTTATTCTCCTCTCTCAATCCCGCCCTTTGCCTCTTTTTTCTTTAAGTATCTGTTCTTCGGATAATCCCGTAAGATCGGCAATATCTTCGACAGGCATGTTCTTTTCCAGGCATTTTCGGACTATAGACATAATACCTTTTTCAAAACCTTCCTCGCGACCTTGTTTTACACCTTTTTCCATCCCAATACCAATGCCTTCTTCCAGGCCGGTTTCCCTGGCATATTCAACAGCATCGCGAACATCACTATATTCCAGAACACTTTTATTATACTTTTCCATCTCTATTGGTGTAAATTGGGCTATCTCAGCAGCCCGGAACAACATATCAAATACTCTTCCCTGCAACTCTACAGGACGATCAGACAACTTCGGTAAATACCTCAACAAATAGATCCATCTTTCAAAATGGGTTGTAAGTTCTTCCAATGTCTTATCGAATTTCGGCAGTTCCAGAAAAAAATATGTTAATTTATCAGAAAATACCTCTTTTGTCCGGAAATTCATCAACTTCACCTCGTGATGATAATCCGGATGATTGTCAAATAACTTAAAATCCAAAATTGCAACCGTGTAAACCGGAGCTAATTTGAATTTCCAGTCTTTCCCACGAAGGGACTGCTCCTGGACAGGAAACGTCGAATAATATATACAACGATCCTTAAAGTAAACCTGGTGGGCATTCTGCATTTCAACTATGAAATACTCGCCCCGCTCATTCCGGCAATAAATATCAAATATCGCTTTCCGATCTTTTTCTTTCTTTCCCAAATGCAAGGACGGGAGATACTCCAAATCGGTAATCCGACCTCTTTCCAAAATGACTTCATTTAAGAAATCGATCAATAACTCTTTACAGGACTCTGTCCCAAACAATTTGTGAAATCCGAAATCCGTTAACGGATTCAGGTATTTCGAATGATTCGTAAAATCTTTCATCATAAGTTAATTTTTGGTTGAATAATTTTCTTTACAAAATTAGTATTTTCTTTCAAAGATGAAAAATAATTGTCTGGAAATTTGGACCAATGTTTTTTCTAATAGAATGACGCACAAAAAAATATAAAACTTAATTATCTTTGCAATATGAATAGAAATCAATTGCAAATCGAATTTCCTGCCGAATGGGCGCCGCAAAGCGGCGTACAATTGACATGGCCTCACCCCGGTACCGATTGGAAAGAGTCATTGGAAGAAGTTACATCCTGTTATGTTTCCATAGCAAAAGAAATCATCAAACGGGAAAAATTACTGATAGTCTGCCGGGATAAACAAGAAATAATTAATGTTCTGGGGCATTTTGAATCCAAGAAATTGATAATCCGGGAAATACCCTCAAACGATACCTGGGCACGTGATCACGGAGCTATTTCCGTAAACGTAAATGGTAACCCGTATATATATGATTTTACTTTTAACGGATGGGGAATGAAATTTGCAGCCAATCATGATAATCAGATTACCCGCGAATTATTCAAAAGTAAAGCCTTTCAACCGGAAGTAGGTTACAAGAATATGATGCATTGCATTCTGGAGGGCGGTAGTATTGAAAGCGACGGACAAGGAACGATATTAACAACTATAAAATGCTTATTATCTCCTAACCGGAATGAATATAAAGACAAAGCGGAAATATCCGATTACCTGCAACTGATTTTTGGGGCCGAACGCATCCTCTGGTTGAATCATGGTTTTCTGAGTGGAGACGACACCGACAGTCACATAGATACCCTGGCTCGTTTCTGCGATACGGAAACGATTGCATACGTTCGTTGTGAAGATAAAAAAGACCTTCATTTCGAGGAATTATCCCTGATGGAGAAAGAGCTCCAAAAGTTTAAAACGACAAACGGGAAACCTTATCGCCTGATTGACCTGCCAATGGCAGACGAAGTTTTATTCGAAGGGGAAAGATTACCTGCAACTTATGCTAACTTTTTAATTATCAACGGCGCCGTATTAATGCCAACATACAATTCTCCCAAGGATAGAATAGCTGAAGAGCAATTGAAAAAAGCTTTTCCGGACAGGGAAATCATCGGTATTAATTGTCTGCCTTTAATTAAACAGCACGGTTCGCTGCATTGTGTAACAATGCAATTCCCGGAAGGATTTGTAGGGGCTTATGATTAAACCCGCACGGAAAACATTAAATTATAATCGATATGTTAAAAGTAGGATTAATCCAGCAGTCTAATCATGCGAATATTGAAAGCAATTTGGTTAAGCTTGAGAAAAATATCCGGTATTGTGCATCGGAAGGAGCACAATTGATTGTATTGCAGGAATTGCATAATTCCCTGTATTTCTGCCAGACAGAAGATACGGAACTGTTTGATTTAGCCGAACCTGTTCCGGGACCTTCGACCAACCGTTTCGGAGCATTAGCGAAAGAATTAAATGTAGTTTTAACACTTTCTCTTTTTGAAAAACGGGCTCCCGGCTTGTATCACAACACAGCGGTAGTCATCGAAAAAGACGGAAGTATAGCAGGTAAATACCGTAAAATGCATATCCCGGACGATCCGGCTTATTACGAAAAATTCTATTTTACTCCCGGAGATCTCGGATTTCATCCGGTTTCCACTTCCATAGGTAAATTAGGAGTACTGGTATGCTGGGATCAATGGTATCCCGAAGCTGCCAGACTGATGGCCCTCAATGGAGCCAACCTGTTGATTTATCCTACTGCCATCGGTTGGGAATCGTCCGATGAAACAGAAGAAAAAATACGCCAGAAAGATGCTTGGATTATTTCACAGAGAGCACATGCCATAGCCAATGGACTACCGGTAGTATCGGTAAACCGCGTAGGACACGAACCTGACCCCTCGGGACAAACTAACGGAATCCGGTTTTGGGGAAACAGTTTCGTTGCAGGACCACAAGGGGAAATACTTACGGAAGCATCTAACGACAAAGAAGAATGTCTGATCGTGGACATAGATATGAAACGTTCGGAGAATGTTCGTCGCTGGTGGCCTTTTTTCCGGGATCGACGCATTGATGCCTTCGGAGGATTAACAGAGCGGTTTCTTGATGAATAAAGGAAATACCTATTTTCCGTAATTATTTTGTGACTACAAAAGCGGAAAAATTCGTATCTTTTGTGACCGGACAAAGAGGAAGATATCCCGATACAATTCTTCCATTCTCAGTTACGAGAGGATAAGAATCCATCATTTGCAGATGTTTTTCATATAATTTTTCCGGATCTTTTTGAAATTCTATCTGAAAACTTCCGGAAGTATGTTCTGCAAAATAATATTGATACAGTTTCATTGCCAACCAACCCATGGTATATCTGAAATTAATTTCCACACAGGGATGTAACCGGATATTTCCATTTTCCCGGTAAAGCATCATATCCACACAAATACAACCCTGATAAATAGACGAAAATTGAGCATTAAAGATACTTATTAGTTGTTTTTTTGTTTTTTCAAGAAGAATTTCATCGACCGAACTGAAGAGCTCAGACTTAATTTTCTCCTGCGAACCGACAAAGTTTCCTTTATAATTTCCTTTATTATCGGTATGGAACAAGGAATATGCTTTAAAATCAACGGTTCCGTCGGGATTAGAATAAAATAACATAGCAAAATCCGTTTGTTTATCAAGGGCTTTTTCCAAAGAAACTTCCCGCTGTTTATTCAACATCCCCTGTAAAATTTGTGATGAAGCCCTGTCCAAAGGATGTTGCACCCAAAGCAAACCACGTCCGGACGAAGAATAAGGAGCTTTAACCAGCATCGGGACATTACTTTCCTCCAATTTTTGTTTTATTATTCCGTGACTGGAATAAAACCCGGGAAGAAGTTCATGAGATAATTCCGGGATATTTTCCAGTAAACCGGACAGGCAGGTTCTTGCAGTCCTGCGGCTGACCAAACGGCTATAACTCTCATTTGGTAACGGTATTTTCAGATTCAGATTGTATTTTTCATTCCATTGTTCAAATAAATGAAGACTCTGTGGAGACATTCCCCACAAAACAACTTCCGTACCATTCAAAAGATTCCGCTTTTTTTCGAATTCTTCTATCGTAATAGCTTCGGGTAACGAATAAAACGGGCGCAACATTTCCGGATATTCCTGCCCTAAAGCATTTCCGACCAGAACAAAATCGTCTTTCTCCCCGTACCACGCCGGAAGATAGAACAAATCCCGCTGCATTTTCGCCGGATTTGCAGGCAACGTATAATAAGGGGAAGCATTCAGGACAGCCGCCTCATTGCCCGGGTTGAAGTAATGTAACATGGTGAACGATTTCCTGTGTCATTTGCTTTAACTCTTCAATAAAAACTTTGGCTTCATATTCTCCCCTTTCAATCTGCCTCAATTTTTTCTCCCATATCCCGGTTAATTCCGCCGATTTCAGTAATTCATCCCGGATAGTATGTATCAAATGAATACCCAGGTCGGTTGCATACAAATTCTTTTTTTCTTTACGGATATAATTCCGCTTAAACAAGGTTTCAATGATAGAGGCGCGGGTCGATGGACGTCCGATTCCGTTTTCCTTGAGGACATCACGAAGTTCATCGTTCTCTACCAGTTTACCTGCCGTTTCCATCGTCCGGAGCAAGGTTGCCTCGGTATAATATTTAGGAGGTTGAGTCCATTTTTCCGTCAATGAAGGTTCATGCGGACCGCTTTCTCCTTTTTCAAAAAGAGGTAAAACTCCCTCTTCATCCGGATTTTTATCCTCATCCTGTTCTTCTGTCTCCCTGGTAAAGACCACCCTCCATCCCGGTTCCAGGATTTGTTTCCCCGTTACTTTAAATTCAACTTCAGAAGCTTCACCCAATACGGTAGTCGTCGAGACTTTACAATTCGGATAAAATGCAGCAATAAAACGGCGGGCAACCAAATCATATACTTTCCTCTCCTGGTCGGTCAGGTTATTAGCAACTACTCCGGTCGGTATAATCGCATGGTGATCGGTCACTTTGGAATTATCGAACACCTTTTTTGTTTTCGCAATCTTATTCTGTAACAATGATTCCGTTAATGTCTGATAATCCCTCAATCCTCGCAATATACCCGGAATCTTCGGATAGATGTCATCACTCAAAAAAGTTGTATCCACACGCGGATAAGTAGTCACTTTTTTCTCATAAAGCGATTGAATTGTTTTCAGGCTATCCTCGGCAGAAAGGGCAAATTTCTTATTACATTCCACTTGCAGAGATGTGAGGTCAAATAAACGGGGAGGAAATTCCTCTCCTTTCTTCGTCGTCACATCCGTAATAGTAAAGATAGAATCTTTTATTTTTTCCAGGAAAACCTCTCCTTCCTCCTGTTTGGTAAATTTACCTTTGGTCACGGAAAAAACCGTATTACGATACACCGTTTTCAATTCCCAATAAGGTTCCGGCTTAAAATTCCGTATTTCCAACTGGCGGTTTACAATCAATGCTAAAGTCGGAGTTTGAACCCGCCCGATAGACAACACATGTTTATTTTCTCCATATTTAACCGTATATAAACGTGTTGCATTCATTCCCAACAACCAGTCACCGATAGCTCTCGACAATCCGGCTTCGTAAAGAGGTTGAAATTTTTCCTGAAGTTGCAGGTTTTGAAATCCATCGCGTATAGCCTCTTCCGTCAGAGAGGAAATCCATAAGCGATAGACGGGACACTTACATCCGGCCTTCTGCATCACCCAACGTTGAATTAATTCGCCTTCTTGTCCGGCATCCCCGCAATTAATAACACATTCTGCTCCGGCCAATAAATCTTCTATGATCTTAAACTGTTTTTCAATTCCATCGTTATGAATTATTTTAATTCCAAACCGGGGAGGAATCACCGGAAGATCCTGAAGAGACCAACGTTTCCACTGGGGATAATAATCATGCGGTTCTTTGAGCGTACACAAATGCCCGAAGGTCCAGGTTACGCAGTATCCGTTACCTTCCAAATACCCGTTTTTTTTAGAATTAGCTCCTAAAATAGCCGCAATTTCACGCGCAACACTTGGTTTTTCTGCAATGCAAACCTTCATTCAGTCAATGTTTTAGTTTGCAAAAGTAATAAAAATTTCAATGCGAATACACCATATTTATACGGAGCGATTCACCCGATTTCAAGGAAATATTAACTATATTATTCATAATTTCCGGATTTACAGCCCGTTTATCCTTTTTAAATTCTGCTCCGGAGCCATCCGGTATCCGCAATTTAAACGTATTATCCGCTGTTGCCCTGAGAACTGCCGATTTTACTTTCCCGTCTTTCCAGGTCGCACTGATTTCGGCTCCTCCCCGCACCCTCATCCCATCAAATGATCCATCGGGCATCACGTCCGGTAAAGCCGGTAATAATTCAATAATTCCGGAATGGCTCTGTAAAAACATCTCTGCAATCCCGGCACACCCTCCGAAATTTCCGTCAATCTGGAATGGAGAATGGCCACAGAAAAGATTGGCATAGGTACCTCCGGTATTCATATTAAATCCCTTATCAAATACGGGAGTCAACAAATTACGCAACAATAAGTAGGCATGATTTCCTTCCCCTAATCTCGCCCAAAAGTTAATCTTCCAGGCACGCGACCAACCGGTTCCTCCGTCACCGCGAAATTCAAGACTTTTACGCGCAGCCTCCGCCAATTCGGGTGTACCTTTTAAGGTAATCTGATTACCCGGATGTAAGCCATACAGATGTGACACATGCCGGTGATGAGGCTCTGTTTCTTTATATTCTTCCAACCATTCCATCAACCGTCCGTCACTACCGATACGGTTGGGAGGAAGCTTGTCCGTCGCTTCCTTTAATTTGTCGCGTAAGTCCTTATCTACACCCAAAATTTCACCGGCAGTAATTACATTGCCGAAAATCTCACGAACCAGTTGATTATCCATAGTCGAACCCATACAAATATTGACCGCTTTCTGAGTACCGGGCATATAAAACGAATTTTCCGGCGAAGTTGTAGGGGCCGTTACCAACCAGCCATGTTTGGGTTCCGGAACCAGTATATCAAGGAAAAACTCAGCAGAACCCTTTAACACAGGATAGATACTCTGTAAATAGGCTTTATCACGATTAAAGTCATAATGCTCCCACAAATGAGCGCACAACCATGTTCCTCCCGTGTTTGTAGCTCCCCAGGAAGGATGTTCCCCCGGAGCCGTAAAACCCCACACATTAGTCATCATATGCGCCACCCAACCGTTATCAGCATTATAAAACGCTTTTGCAGTAGCGCTTCCGGGTTTTACCAATCCTTCGGTCAATTGTATCAACGGTTGATGTAATTCCGGCAAATTAGTAACTTCTACCGGCCAATGATTCATCTGGACATTGATATTCAGGTGATAATCCCCATTCCATGGAGTATCGATAGTATTAGCCCAAAGCCCCTGAAGGTTAGGAGGAAGCAATCCCGGACGAGTACTGGAGATCAGGAGATAACGTCCAAACTGGAAATACAATTCTACCAATCCGTTATCCTCCGGATTGGAAGCAAAAGCAAGTAACCTCCGATCTGTAGGTATGGTGTCTCTACCGGAATGATGCTTCAAATTCAGATGCATACGATCAAAATAGCGCCGGTACGACTTCTGATGTTCCGCCTTCATATCTTTATATTGAAAAGACAAAGCCTGTTGAAGCAAACTCAGACATTTTTGTTCAAACTCCGGATTTTTATAATCAGTATTCATTGAAATAAAAATGTATGCTTCCCCTGCATCCGAGACTTCAATCTGTCTGTCTCTTACGGCTAAATTCCCTTTTCCGGCTAACTTCACATGAACCCGTGCATTGTATCGCATTCCCTTACCATCAGTGCCATTATTCAATTGGCCTTTCATCAGCAATCCATTCCCATCGACAAGTGTTTCAAATGCCTGTGGACGATCGATACCGACTTTAAAATTCAGAGCGCCTTTCCCGGATGAATGTAAACGGATTACCAATACATCACGGCCAAAAGCCGCAAAATATTCCCGGGTATAAGTAACGCCTTCCGAAACAAACGAGGTATATGCAATTGCATCATTCAAAGACAAGTAACGACGATATTTCTCCGGTTTCGCCATACCGGAAGGATATTGATAATCAATATGCAGGTTACCCAATATCTCAAAACTTCCATATGGGACACCGGCTCCCCGCCCATGTCCGGATCCCTGGCCTTTACAAACAAAAGTCTTATAAACAAGATCCTGGGCCTGATCATTTTTCCCTTCAAAAAGTAACCTGCGAATTTCCGGAAGGTATCTGGCCGCTTCGGGATTATCGGCATCCTGTATTCCTCCCGACCACAAAGTAATATCGTTCAATACTAAGGTTTCTTTTTCAACTCCTCCGTCAGGCATAAAACCGATACGTCCGTTACCTAAAGGTAAAGTTTCCTCCCACTCTTTGGCAGGCGAATCAAACCACACATTCAAATCAGAAGCAAAACAAGCTCCGGAAAATACCGGGATAAGGAACAGCATAACGAAAAAAAGTTTCTTCATAATATCAATTTTATATGAATACTCCTGTTACTTATTCCTTTTAACGGATCAGCAAACAGGAGTATGATTCTGTGAAAGAAATGAGGTTTATAACGCTTTTTCTTTTATCAAATATTCTGCGATTTGTACGGCATTCAGTGCGGCGCCTTTCTTTATCTGATCACCGACACACCAGAACGTCAGCCCGTTAGGATTGGAAATATCCTTACGAATCCGTCCTACATATACCGGATCTTTGGTTGCGACAAACAATGGCATCGGATATTCCTTATGTTCCGGTTTATCAACCACGACAACTCCTTCTGCTTTTTCAAAAGCGCTGTGAGCCTCCTCAACAGATACCGGACGTTCCGTTTCTACCCAGATAGCTTCCGAATGAGCGCGTAGAGCAGGAACACGAACGCATAAAGCGCTCACTTCCACATCCGAATGCATGATCTTACGGGTTTCATTAAACATTTTCATTTCTTCTTTAGTATATCCGTTTTCCGTGAATACATCCACCTGTGGAATAAGATTGTATGCCAATTGATAAGCGAATTTTTCCACGGTTGGTTCTTCCCCGCGCGCAATCTGGTTATATTGTTCTTTCAATTCATCCATAGCAGCAGCTCCCGCCCCTGATGCAGCCTGATAAGTCGCTACATGAATACGCTTGATATGCGATAATTTTTCAATCGGTTTCAAGGCTACAACCATTTGAATCGTAGTACAATTCGGATTTGCAATAATCCCTCTCGGACGATTTTTGGCATCTTCGGCATTCACTTCAGGAACAACCAAAGGAATATCGTGATCCATACGAAAAGCGCTGGAATTATCGATCATTATCGCGCCATACTTCGTAATTGTTTCTGCAAATTCTTTCGAAGTACCCGCACCCGCAGAAGTGAAAGCAATATCAACACCCTTGAAATCATCGTTGTGCTTTAGCTCCTTCACGGCAATCTGTTTACCACAATATTCGTAAACACGTCCCGCACTCCTGGCTGAGCCGAATAATAATAGCTCATCCATCGGAAAATTCCTTTCCGCCAACACACGTAAGAACTCTTGTCCTACCGCTCCGCTAACACCAACAATAGCTACTTTCATTTTCTTAAAATTCAATTTTTGTAAAAAAAAACGTCTTTTTTGTTTGAAATAATCTATAAAATTCGTAAATTTGTTCTATATTTGAATACAAATTACGAGTAATTTTACTCGTAATTTGTATTCGTAGTTGCAAAAGTAGGTATTATTAATCAAAACAAATTTTAATTATGAGAAAATTTATCCTTTGGGTACTTTTTTTAGTACCAACCTGTGTCTTTCCCCAATTCCGGGACGATTTTTCAGATAAAAAATTAACCGATCGGGTTGTGAACTGGACCGGAAACATTGAAAATTTTATTGTAAATCCGGAATTACAATTACAACTGAATGCTCCAAAAGAAAGCGGAAAGTCATTTTTATCCACATCCTCCACATTATCCGGAAATACAGTATGGGAATGTTGGATTAAATTCGGATTCAATCCGTCTTCTTCCAATTATGCAAAAATTTATCTGGCAAGCAATTCCGGAGAATTAGACGAATCCGCCGGAAGTTTATTCGTCCGGGTCGGACACACCAATAAAAATTTTTGCCTGATTATGAATGACGGAAAGTCCGAAAAAACATTAATTACGGGCTCTAAAGACAGATTAAACAACTCGTCTCTTTCATTTAAGATGAAAGTATTATTAAGTAAAAAAGGACGACTGGAACTCTATTCCAAACTCGATGAAGAAACGGATTATACTCTGGAAGGAAATACTTTAATCGAAAAAAATATCCCTAGTTCCCACTTCGGTTTGCTTTGTCAATATACTTCCACGCGAAGCGCTTTATTTTATTTTGATAATATAGAAGTAAGGGAAATGTCTGAAGATGAAAACAGACTCTGTGATCAGAAATACGGAGATGATCAACAGGGTGAAGTTCCCGAGCCTTCCGATATTGTTTTCAATGAAATTATGTTCAACGCCCCTGCCGAAAGCCAGGAATATATTGAATTATATAACCGGTCGAAAAAATCGCTGGATCTGAAATATTTAGATCTCACAACAAGAAAATCGGACGGTTCCCTGAATAAATCTTACCCTGTTACTTCCAATACCATCCTATTAAACCCCGACGAGTATGTAGTTATATCCCGGAATATAGATGCCGTATGCAGTTATTTTTCATGTAGGTTAGGTTCTCTGATGATCGACATGGCTTCAACTCCAACTCTGAATAATACAGGTGGTGATTTAATTCTAATTAGTAATTCTAATGAAGAAATTATCGATGAATTCGTTTATTCCGAAAAAATGCACAATCAAGCTATTAAAGATAAAAAAGGAGTCGCTCTGGAAAGGATAAATCCTGATAAAGAAACAAATAATCCGGACAACTGGACTTCAGCTACTGCACTAAGCAGCTTCGGCACCCCAGGATACATCAACTCCCAGCGCCTCAAAAATCCGGATACCAGTACAGGAAATGAATTATATATAATTTATCCGGAATTTCACCTGGGAAATAATCAATATGAAATCCGTTACCATTTCGACAAACCTGGAAATCGATGCCGGATATTACTTTTTGACATCATGGGAAAAATGATAAATCAAATTGCTAATAATGAATTACTCGGTATGGAAGGAAGTCTGTATTTTTATAATAATAACAGCTCCGGAAAATCATTATACTCCGGAATATATATTATTTATGCAGAAATATATTCCGACAATGGAAAAATCAAAAGACACAAAATACCGGTAATAATCAAATGAGAATGAAAGAATGAAGGAAATGAAAAAATAATTATTTCTTGCGAAGCCTATTTTTTCATTTCCTTTCATTTTCTTCATTCTTTCATTTAATCATCATTTTCTGATGACCTTGAAAGCCTTGCCGTTGTACTGTAACATGTACGTACCCTTGGCATAGCCCGTCAGGTCTATCGTCGTTGTTCCTTCCTGGGTCGGGTAAGTTCCCTTCAACGAACCGGTAACATCCATGATGCGGATGGTTTGGTTCGATTCCGTATTCGAAACTTTTACTACGCCTGAAGTCGGGTTCGGGGAAACCTGAATGGCGGTTGTCGTGAGGTTATCTGTTCCCGTCGGGTATTGCACTTGAATCGTTTGCGTTGCCTGACGCGTACCGCAGGGGTGTTCCAAGGTCGCCGTGAGGGTGCCGATGCCTTCCGAGAGGGTGCCGAACGTCGCCCAGGTTTCGTTTTCACCCTTTACGCCTGTTTCAGGGGTGAACGTAACGCCTTCCTTGCTGTAACTCCAACTGTATTTCGTTACATCAGAATATCCCGCCAGCTTGATATGGTACGTATTGCCTGTTCTTGCTACCGGGGACGGATAATCTGAGAACAGCAATGTTTCAGGAAGGAATTCCGCTACCCAAAGCCGGACGTTCTTACTGTAAACGCTCGCTTTGTAGCCGTTGTAGCTATTCCGGATGATGACCGAATAGCGTTCGTAATCACGCAGTTCCGAGTTGCTTATCGTATAGGTATTCCTGTTCGCTCCAAGGATGCGGTTATTCCCGTAATACCATTCATACGTCAGGTTCTCGCCTTCGGCAATGATTTCAAACGTATGGCTTTCTCCGATACAGATGATGGCGTCTTCCAAATCCTTCGTGATTTTGGGAATGTAACAGTCCCGGATGACATTCACCGTATAACTCATCGTAGTCACCATATCCTGCGCGATTACCGTAACGGTCAGGTAATTGTTCCCTACATTCAGGTTGTAAGTCCCGTTACCCGTAAGGCTCGTGTAGTTCGCATTGTTCGGTGTGCCCAGCAGGGTCACCTGGTCGGTGGAACATTCTACCGTCATCAGGTAATCCGTCTTCGCCGGATTGAAGTCGCCCAGGGTTGTGCCGTTCACCTTCAAGTCTTTCAGGCTCGCATCCTGGTTCGCTACCATAACGATGGTCACCGGATCGCTCGTCTCAGCGTCGCAGGTACCGGTAACCGTCACATAATAATCCCCGTTTTGTGTTTCGTAGGCATTATTAATCATCAGGTTGGCAGTAGCAGTCCCGGTATAGTTGGCATTGTCGGAAAGTGTCACGGTTGTGTTCTCCGAGGCTTTCTTCCAGTACCACTGGTAGGTCAGGTTATGACCGGTAGCCGTTACGTCGAGTCCCACATTCGAACCCGGGATGATCGTTCCGTTCGGCAGTTTCAGCAAGGGGGAAACAGCCGGTTGGGTCGTAATGGCGGTAGCCGCAAGTACCGTGATGGTTTTCTGGGTGGCGCTTGTTGCCGTACAGCCATTCGCATTGGTATAGTTGACACTCACCGTTTTCGAGCCCAGGGTATTCCATTGCAGGACAGCCGTGTTACTGTTGGCGTCTCCCCCGGAGGTCGTCGTGGTGGCGCCGCCAAGGTTCCAGGTGTAGGTACCTGTCATGCCGCTTTCAGTGGTGAAGGTGATATCGGTATTGATACACACTTCATCGTTCTGCTTGTCCGTGGCGAGGGTGACTGTCGGTAACGGGTTCACCGTGACGGTAAACGTGACGGGAGCGCCATCGCAGGTTACCGAGTTGTTCACATAGTGCGGTACGACCGTGATGGTGGCCTGGGTGACGGATGCTACCGTGGCCGCTGTAAACGACGGGATACTTGTACTGGTTGTCCCGGAGTAATCCGGCAGGTTAATGGCGCTTCCACCGCTCCAGGTGTAGTACGTCACATCCGTTCCGCCTGCAGGAGTGATGGCAGGATGGGTAAGGCCCGAACAGACCGAAGAGTTCGGGAAGGTTCCCGATACCGGTGCCGGGTTAATCAGTACCTGGCTGCTGACAGCTGCAAGCGCTGAACAGCCATTACCATCCGTATAGTTCACCGTCACCGTCTTGGTTCCCGAACTGTTCCATTGCAACACAGCCGTGTTGCTCGTTCCGGTTCCCCCTGAGGTGGTAGTCGTTGCTCCGCCCAGGTTCCAGACATAGCTTGCCTTGCCGGATTCCGTGGTGAAGGTCACATCCGTATCCTGGCATGTGCCGTCCGTAGCATTTTTGTTATGAACCAGGGTGATGACCGGACGCGGATAAACCGTGATGTCAAATGTGGTAGAAGTACCCGCGAAGTCCCCTGAGGTGTAAGGGGTCACCGTGATGGTGGCGGTCGTTGTACTCGCTACATTCGCCAGGGGAAACGACGGGATTTCAGTCAGGGTGGTGAGAGTGTTATTGTCTGCCAGTCCGACACTGGTTCCCCCGCTCCATTTATAATAGGCCACATTCGTCGCTCCGCTCGCACTGATTGCTGCCTGGGTAGCAAGCGCACAACCGCTCTGGTTGGAGAACGTTCCCGTGCTTAGCGACGGGTTTACCGTGATGGTGAACGTTTGGGAGGCGCCGGCGCACGTTACCCCGTTCGCGGTGTTATGAGGGGTCACTGTGATGGTGCGGGTTACCGGGCTGAAGCCTGTATTGACTGCCGTAAATACCGGGATTTGGGTTTGACCCGTACCGCTGTGATCCGCAAGGCCGATATCCACGCCGCCACTCCAGGTATAATGCGTTGCATCCGTGCCCGAAAGGCTGATGGCTGTTGTAGCGCCCGGAGAGAAAATTGGGTTCCCCGCCACCGAGACAATCATCACTGGAGTCGTGGTCACAGTAACGACTATCGGGGTCAAGGCGCTTTGGCAGCCTTCGGTCGTAGTCACCCGGGCATAATAAGTCGTCGTGGTTGACGGATTTACCGTTATGCCTGCGCCCGTGAGTTCCGTAGCGCCCAGGTTATCGCTGTAATATCTCACCGTGGAACCCCCAGGGGTTCCGC
>BNXB01000029.1 GCA_025999255.1 Bacteroidia bacterium
AGCTATACAATAATTATGATCAGGTGGAAAGGAGAATCGAGTTGACGAATAAATATGCAAACGGCGCCGGTGTTGACTGGAAAGGCGAAATCCGGAATTATCTCGAATATGTGAATAAACAGCCGAAGCCGGATCCTGTGAAACCGGTGCAGAAAGAAGTGAAATATAAAGAGGTCAAAGTGAAAGGGTATCCTTTTGATGCGGCCATTGCCAAATCTATGCTTGCGAATGTAGGTGAAACTCCAAAAGTAGTAGAGATTGTACCGGGAGTCAGTATGAAATTTGTGAAAATACCTGCAGGAAAATTTGTTATGGGTTCTAATAACAGGCCTTCCGATTATTCTCCGGCATTTGCTTCGGAAGTAAATAAATCATTCTGGATAGCTGAAATGGAAGTAAATAACAAACAGTTTTGTGCTATGTTTCCGGAACATGACAGCAGGTTTTTCGATCAGCAATGGAAAGATCATGTCAATGAGGGCTATCCTGCAAACAAACCGGAACAACCGGTGATACGGGTTAGTTGGCAGGATGCAATGGATTATTGTAAAAAGTTAAGCGAAAAAACCGGATTGAATATGACCCTTCCCACCGAACAACAGTGGGAGTGGGCATGTAGGGCAGGGAACGAGACTCCATTCTGGTATGGCGGCTTAAATGATAATTTTGCTGCTTTTGAGAACATGTCCGACAAGCAAATGAACAAGATGGCTGTTTCCGGTGTCGATCCTCAACCCATGAATGAGAAAAACAGGTGGTATAAATATTATACCTGGCATCCTAAGGAAGAAAGTGTGGATGACGGAAATATGCTTGTTGCCGAACCGGGTAGTTATAAACCTAATCTCTGGGGCGTTTACGATATGCATGGTAATGTTGCTGAATGGACACGCTCCGATTATCAGCCCTATCCTCTGACTGAAAAGAAACAAAACCCGGCTGAACGGAAAGTTGTAAGGGGAGGTTCCTGGATTGATCACCCTAAATTTGCAACATCGTATGCCAGAAGAGCTTATTTGCCATGGCAAAAAGTTTATAATGTGGGTTTCAGAGTTGTTATTGAGGAATGAGAGGAAAGGGAGTTACAGGGAGTTATAAGGAGTTACAAGAAGTTAAAGGGAGTTACAAGAAGCAATAATGTAGGGGCGAATTGTATTCGCCCCCAAAATAAATTAAACGGTATAGTTTTTAAATTTATTTATTAATAGCGAACTATTAATTAAAATTTATATCAAATATGAATGTTATCAGAACAAATATTGCATTGATACATGAAATAGACAAAATTTCCGAAGTTGCCGGTTATCTTTGGGAAAAAGGATGGGCGGAACGTAACGGCGGAAATATTTCGGTCAATGTAACCGGATGCATAACTGATGAAATTAAGTCTTTGCCTTCATTGATTCCCGCTATTTCATTGCCTCTTGAATTTGTACATTTACGGGGTAATTATTTCTATGTTACCGGAACCGGGAAAAGAATGAGGTATGTTGCTAAAGCACCATTTGAACACGGTTCTATCATCCGGATTAATGATGAAGGAAATGCTTATGAAATAGTGGCTGAAAATCCTGTTATGCCGACAAGCGAATTACCGTCCCACCTTTCCATGCATAATTATATGCGTGAGACAGGCAAGGAAATTAAAGTTGTATTACATACGCATCCGACGGATCTGATTGCATTGTCTCATGGAAAAAAATTTCTGGAAGAAGGTGTGATGGCTCGTATCCTCTGGTCGATGATTCCGGAATCCCGTATCGTTGTCCCGCGTGGAATCGGTATTATTCCTTATGAAATTCCGGGAACACTGGAATTGGCGGCGGCAACAATCAAACAATTGAACAGGCATGATGTTGTCCTTTGGGAAAAACATGGAGTGTTGTGTGTAGGTGATGATATTATTGAGACATTCGATGCCATCGATACCCTTTCAAAGTCGGCTCAGATTTATCTGACTGCCCGTCAGGCAGGTTTTGACCCGCAAGGAATGACAGACGAACAATTGGACGCTTTGGTACCGGTTTTTAATTTGCCGGTTTGAGAATTTCAATGTATTCTGACTCCGATGATAAACCATTTGTGCTTTATCTCCGGAATGTTACGGCGACTTTCCATTCGTTTTCCGGAGAACCGAAAGTCGTTAAGTTTTGATAGAATGTTGAAATAATAAAGAAAATTAAAATTCAAATAATAATAGGGAATTATGTTACAGGCAGGAGAAAAAGCCCCTGATTTTCAGGGAATCAATCAAAATGGCGAAATCGTTTCATTATCCGGTTTCAAGGGGAAAAAAGTCATTCTATACTTTTATCCGAAAGACAATACGCCCGGCTGTACCGCTGAAGCATGCAGTTTGAACGACAAAAACGATTATTTTCTTCACAAAGGTTATGTGATTATAGGTATCAGCCCCGATTCTGTAACTTCGCATAAAAAATTTGAAGAAAATCACCGTCTTGCATTTAACCTGATTTCCGATCCTGAAAAACAAATCATTCAGGCATACGGAGCCTGGGGCGAAAAGAAGAACTACGGTAAGACATATATGGGACTTTTACGTACTACTTTTATTGTTTCCGAAGATGGAATCATTGAAAAAGTTTTTCCAAAGGTAGATACGAAAACACATGCGGAACAGATTATTAAGAGTCTGGGATTGTGAAATACCTCTCTTGCCATTTAAAATTCTATTGCGCCATATTATGGAAAACGTTCTGTACGTCGTCGTCGTCGTCGAACTTTTCCAGTAATTTTTCGATTTGGGTGCGTTGATCGCCATCCAATTCTTTGTAATCATTAGGGATACGTTCGAATTGGGCGCTATAGATTTCATATTCGTTTTCTTCCAAATATTTTTGGATAACCGAATAAGATTGAAATTCCCCGTAAATCAGGATTACGTTTTCTTCTTCATCGTATTCGACTTCGTCGACTCCAAAATCAATCAATTCGAGTTCCAGTTCTTCCATGGAAACGGTTTCTTTGGGTGAGATTTTGAATACGCATTTATGATCGAACAGGAATTGTAAGCTTCCGGACGTACCCAACGAACCGCCGTGTTTATTGAAATAACTACGGACATTGGCTACTGTACGCGTTGGGTTATCGGTAGCTGTTTCTACTACGATAGCAATCCCGTAGGGTCCATAACCTTCATAAACCATTTCTTTGTAATCGGCCGAATCCTTGGATGTAGCTTTTTTTATGGCTCTTTCCACATTTTCTTTCGGCATATTTTCCTTTTTCGATTGTTGAATCAACACCCTTAAACGGGCATTGGTGTCAGGATCTGCACCAGATTCCTTAACGGCGATGGTAATTTGTTTTCCCAGTTTTGTAAACACACGGGCCATATTGCCCCATCTTTTCAGCTTTGTCGCTTTGCGATATTCAAACGCTCTTCCCATAATTTAATTAATGTACATTTTGGAAATGAATAACCAGACGCAAAGTTACATGTTTTTTGTCTTATTTTCAAGTTAACATGGAAATAAGTTTTATCATTACTTCTATTCCAAAAAACAATGAATATTATCTCAGTGTCGCACCTGATTTTTCTTCCAGGTTCTTTTGTATTTTCGACATAATTGATTCTATCTGTTTGTCGTTCAATGTTTTTTCTTCATCCTGCAAAGTAAAGCTGACTGCATAGGATTTTTTCCCTTCCGGCAGATTTTTCCCTTCATACACATCAAATAGGCTAACTTCTTTCAGGAGTTTGCGATCGGTATCGAAGGCAATCTTTTCAATTTCTGCAAATGAAACCTTTTTATCCAGCAAGAGGGCTAAATCCCTTTTTACCGGTGGAAATTTGGAGATCTCAGAAGCTGTAATCTTGTTCGATTTGATTTCTTTCATCAAATTATTCCAACTGAGTTCCGAATAATAGACTTCTGCATTGATATCAAATTTTTTGCAGCATTTCTTTTGTAAAATTCCTAAAGATCCCAATTCTCTTCCGGAAATGGTCTCTATAACTAAAGCTGTAGAAAACAGTTCGTCGGTATAAGGCTTGAAATTGACTTTTTTCAAGTTGATTCCTAAGCGAATCAAGATGTTTTCAACATAGGCTTTAAGTTCATAAACCGATGATTTTTCGTCCGGATGGATCCAGTTATTACTTATTTTGTTGCCTGTCAGCCACAGGGCCAGGCGGAATTCCTCCCTGATTGCTGCAAGTGGACTTTCTTCCTTGAATTTGTCGTCATGATAAGAATAAACATTTCCGAATTCATAAAAACTCAAATCCGGATTTTTACGGTTACGGTTGTAGGCAATACTTTCCAGACCTCCGTATAACAATGTTTGCCTCATTACGTTGAGTTCTGCGCTCAATGGGTTCTTCAACCTCACGCAACGGTTTTCCGGATAAATTTCCGAATCCCGGTAATAGGCTTCCAATGTCAGCGAGTTGTTCATAATTTCCCTGAATCCGGCTCCGGTTAACTGTTCGGAAATAAGATTTTGAAGATGATAACTCCGGTCGGTCGGAGTGAGGTAGGAGAGGTTTGATTTCAAACTATCGCCGATTTCCACGTTATTGTAACCATAAATCCGGAGGATATCTTCGATTACATCCACATCGCGTTGGACATCCACACGGTAAGTCGGTATGCTTAATATCAAAGTATCGTTATGTTCTTTGATAATTTCTATTTCAAGGGTTTTCAGGATATTCTTCACGGTTACGGAAGGAATATCCTTACCGATTATATTGTTGATTTTCCGGTAGGAGACTTCCACCACCCGGTTTTCAACAGGATTATGATAAACATCCTGTAATTCTCCGCTGATGGTACCTCCTGCAATTTCTTTAATCAACAATGCAGCACGTTTCAGTACATAAATGGTATTGTTCGGATCGCATCCGCGTTCGAAGCGGAAGGAAGCGTCGGTATTCAAACCATGGCGACGGGCGGTTTTCCGTATCCAGGTAGGATGGAAGTAAGCCGATTCAAGGAAAACATCGGTAGTCGATTCGGTTACACCGGATTTCAATCCTCCGAAAACGCCACCGATACACATTCCACCCTGAGCATTACAAATCATCAGGTCTTTATCGCTCAATTTACGTTCTATTCCGTCGAGGGTTGTAAATTCGGTACCTTCGGGTAAGGTCATGACAAAAACCTTATCTCCTGAAATTTCTTTCCGGTCGAAAGCATGGAGCGGCTGTCCCGTTTCATGCAAAATATAGTTGGTAATATCGACAATATTATTAATCGGACGTAAACCGATAATTTGCAGACGATTTTTCAACCAATTGGGGCTCTCGGTCACTTTTACGTTGTTGATGGTAATTCCGGAATAACGCGGACACGCTTCCGTATTTTCAACGACGACCTCGACAGCTGTTTTTTTGTCCTCTATTTTGAAAGCTTCGATCGAAGGTTTTTTCAGTTCGACGTTTTTTCCGTTTTGATTCAGATAAGCGGCCAAATCCCGTGCTACACCGTAATGGGAAGCTGCATCGACACGGTTGGGTGTGATATCTACTTCAAGGACATAATCGCTTTCTATTTTGTAATATTCCCGGGCAGGTATTCCTACGGGCGCATCGGCGGGTAAAACGATAATTCCGGCATGGTCGGTTCCAAGACCTATTTCATCTTCGGCGCAGATCATCCCATTGGATTCTACTCCTCGTATTTTTGATTTCTTAATGGTAAAAGTTTCGTCTCCCGAATAAAGTTTCGTTCCGATAGTCGCTACCACCACTTTTTGTCCTGCGGCCACATTAGGGGCGCCACAAACAATTTGTTGAGGTTCGGCTCCTCCCAGATCGACCGTTGTAACATGCAGGTGGTCGGAATCCGGATGGTCGATACAGGTTAAAACATGTCCGGTGACAAGTCCGTGTAATCCTCCTTTAATGGTTTCAACTTCTTCCACACTCCCGGTTTCCAAACCGATAGAAGTTAACGCGGCGGCTAATTCCTGAGGTGTCAGGTCGAAATTGACATAATCTTTCAGCCAATTATAAGAAATATTCATTTTGTATATGATTCGAAATTGAACCGCAAAATTAATAAAAAAACCGGATTGTTTCACACAGATTTCACAGATTACACAAATTATTATTATGTATTATTTCAAACATAGAGGGAAATTTAACCGGTGAATTGAAAATAAGCATAGTCAAATCCGTGAAATCTGTGTGAAACAATTAAAAAGGTGTTTCCGAAGACTGTTCGATAGAAAAGTTCCTGTTAGGTAATGATGCCGGAATGACATCAGCCTGGCTGTTGAGCCGGGATTGATATTCTTCGACCAACATATCGTCGTCGAGATTCTGGAAACGGGCAAATTCTTTTTTGAAGCTGAGTAAAACATCACCGGTGGCTCCATTTCTATGTTTTGCTACAATAATTTCGGCTTTTCCTGTCAGGTCGTTGCCTTTCTCATCGGTGTATATCTTGTAATATTCCGGGCGGTGAATGAAACAAACCATATCAGCATCCTGTTCGATAGCTCCGGATTCCCGTAAGTCGGAAAGCTGAGGTCGTTTTCCCTCATTTCCAACGCGACTTTCCACACCACGGTTCAACTGGGAGAGAGCAATAATAGGTATGTTCAGTTCTTTGGCTAATCCTTTGAGTGACCTGGAAATGATACTGACTTCCTGTTCCCTGCTTCCGAAATTCATTCCACTGGCATTCATTAACTGTAAGTAGTCTATAATCAAACATTTAATTTTATGTTCCTTTACGAGGCGCCGGGCTTTCGTACGTAATTCAAAAACCGATAAACTGGGAGTGTCATCTACAAAAACAGGAGCGTCGAAAAGTTCTTTTAATTTATAGTCCAGTTGTTCCCATTCGTATTTTTCCAGGCGCCCGTTCTTAATTTTTTCGGCGGGAATTTGTGTCACGTTTACTATCAAACGATTTACCAACTGTACGTTTGACATTTCAAGTGAAAAGATAGCAACCGGAATATTGAAACTGACCGCCATATTTTTAGCCATGGAAAGTACAAATGCTGTCTTACCCATTGCAGGACGGGCAGCAATGATGATCAAATCGGAATTCTGCCATCCGGAAGTAATTTTATCCAATAATTTGAATCCGGTTTGTACTCCGCTTAGTCCATCCGTCCGTTGGGCAGCGATCTGCATCAGGTCGATAGCTTCCCTGATAACCGGATTGATCTGGGTTACATCCTTTTTTACGTTTCTCTGGGAGATTTCAAATAACTGACCTTCGGCATCCTGCATCAGGTCATCGACATCATTGGTTTCATCGAAAGCCTTGGAGGCAATCTGGGAACTGAAAGATATCAACTCCCGGGCGAGATATTTCTGTGCAATAATCCGGGCATGGTAATCCAGGTGGGCGGTAGAAACCACTTTCTGCGACAACTGGGCGATATAAAATGGTCCTCCTACGATATCCAGATCCCCCTTTTTCCGCAGTTGTTCGACCACAGTTAACATGTCGATCGGTTTTTGCTGGATAGCTAAATCCTGGATTGCGGAAAAAATTAATTCGTGCGTCTTATTATAAAAGCTTTCCGGCCGGAGAATTTCACTGACTACGGAATAAGCATCTTTTTCAAGCATCAAAGCGCCTAGAACCGCTTCTTCCAACTCGGGAGCCTGGGGTTGTAAACGTCCGATTTCTTCTGAATTTACAGGTGTCTTTTTTCTTCTGGAATATGAGCCGGAGGATTGATTATTTTGTGTAGCCATTTAATTATAATATGTCGTATAAGCAGTTTTCAGAGCGGCAAAGGTAGTAGAATTCAATGATTATAATTGAAAAAAAGTTATTCAACTATTAACATCTTATCAACAAAATGGGATGTGAAGCGAATTTGGGTTAAAAAATAAAGGTTATCCGGAAGAATAACCTTTACAGGAAAACAATATGCGAAAAAGTTGTATAAATTTCCTATTTTCTGAACAAATAAGACAATTTTACACTAATAACCTGATTGGAGGATGCCTGAAAATAATCGGATTTATGGTTACTGAAGATATCCGATAATCCAAAATAATACCGGCCATCAATAACAAAGCTTCCGACACCGGTGCGAAGTTCAAATCCCATACCTCCGGTCAGTCCGTAGTCAAATTTACGTTGTACTTTCAGTTCATAATAAGGAGGATCCGAAAGAGAAGATCCGGTCGTCAATTCGGAATCTATCACTTTTTCGCTCAAATAATATCCTAATTGTGGTCCCAAAAGAAAAATAATACGCATGCGACTACTCATATCAAAGTAAATATGGGTCATTATCGGAAGTTCCAGATAAGACAATGATCTGGAATATTTTGCCAGTTTCATGGAATCGTCCGGAACTGAAATGGGAAATCCCGTTTTGTATATGTTGATACTGTCGTGTTTTTCTTTCCAGCCTCGCAATGAATAGTTCAATTCTACCTGTATTCCCACATTCTTTTCCGAAATATACCTGGCGGTTAATCCTCCGGCATATTGAAGCAGCATATCCTGTTTTATAATCGGATTGAAACTGATTTTGGATAAAGTAATCCCTCCGTTTGCTCCGAACGACCATTCCGTTTTAAATGGTTTTTGAGGAGGAGATAACGAGTCCAGAGAAATAGTCACTTGGGAAAAAAGAGGGAATCCCAGTAACAAGCTCATCAATGCAAAAACAACTTTTTTGTTCATCTAGTTACTTTGAAGCATTTTTAGAGATTGAGAAATCAGGATTGAAAGAAACAATATAAATATTAGTATTGATAAATCCACCCCAGTTATTTACCCGTTCAAACCTGAAATCGGTTTGTATCCCTTTGTATTTTATCTTATGGATATTTGCATTGAAAACCGTACCATATTCGTGTAATCCTTTAATAAAGAACATTCCGGTATCGTAACCCAATATGCCGAATTTTGGAAATGTATTGATTAAATCCCGGGAGTACCATTTATTGAAATTGTAATAAAAATTTTTTACTTCGGGAGAAGTCGGATTGGCAAAAAACACACTGTAGAAACTTGCTCTGAGCCTAAAGTAGTCTTCTACGTACTCTCCGCTGTTATATACCTGCCATCCGGGATAGCCGAACACCGTAATATTCAGTTCCGGATGTGATTCCGATAGAACTTTCAACGGGGCGGATAATTTTTTAAAAGTTTCGGGAGAATCGTCGGAAGGAACAATAATATTTAATTTATCCGGATTCATTAGAGTATAGATGTCCTGGTAAAATTTTTCAGAGTAAGAGATAGTTTTAAAAGTCTCTTTATTCTGGGTCAGATCGCTTTGAAGCGTTTTTATGAATTCCATCTTTTCATTCGACGAATCCGACAGGAAAAAAATTACATGACTGTTTTTATATTGTTTGCAAAATGCGGTGGATGCTTTTGAATACAAATAGGAGTGAGGCGTATTAATCTGGAAGATAAAAGGATTATTTAAAGGTTCGTCGCTTTTGGAAGTAAATGGAATTACATACGGAATTTCTTTTTCTTTCGAGAAGGCCGAAATCAGTTTGATTTGTTTATCGCTCAGACCTCCAATCAGCAGATTAATATCCTGCATGGAATTTTTTTTCAGGATGCCAGGTAATGTAACGGCATCGTCCCCGATATCATAGACCTGTAAGTCAACGGATATATCGTTTTTTTTCATTTGTTCCAGAGACATCAGGAATCCTTCGTAATATTCCACGAAACGGTTACTGTATGCATTGTTGCTATTGGTACCTTCTTTCAATCCGAATGGCAACAATAAGGCAATCTTAATCATGCGGATATCATTTCCTTTGTTTTTGGGGGTTAATAAAGCTTCCGTTTCCCGTTTCTGAGCGTTTTCATTTCCGGGCTCCATTGGTGTTGTGACGGTATTGGTCGGAATACGTATCGTTTTTCCAATGGTGAATGTCTGAACGGATAATCCGGGATTTGCAGCAACGATATCTTCACCTTTCATCCCGTATTTATTTGATAAGGAATACAAAGTTTCCTTCGGTTGAATGGTATGATAGTAATAAGAACCGGATTCCTGTGGAATTTTCAGCGTATCTCCGGCTTTAATTCCGTCTTTACTTCCGGGATTGAGCTTGTAAATATCGTCTGTTGACACATGGTACATTACTGAAATAGAATATACGGTCTCTCCTCGTTCTATGGTGTGAAGAAAAAAATCGTTTTCCTGAAAAAAAATAGCCGATTCGGAATAAAATGCCTCTTCTGATTTTATCTTATGTAATTGTACACAAGAAAGTACAACCAGTACCAATGCATATTTGAATATTTTTACCATTAATTCGGATTTTGATATTGTAGCATGCAAAGTTATAAATAATAGGTTTATTTGCAAAAGTAAATTAAGGTTTATATTTGGAATCCTTCAGGAGCTGCTGTGCATCAATAAAATTCATTAATATGGGCAAGGAGGTCTTCGGATGATTTTTCATATATGCATTGATAATCTGGAAACCAATCCATATGCCTACTTTCCCGGGGGATTCTGTTGATATGGCAGCTGTATAGGGAGTTTCATTCAAATATTGTACCATAGTCATATAATCGGAAGAATAAAGGTCGTCATTATTCAGGATAGTTTTCCAGATCCGTGAATCATTCTTATTGCACCATGAATATTGTTCTTTAGTATATGCAAGATATTCCCATGGTTCCCGGTTCGGCAACAAACGGGACAGTATATAACGCAATTTGCCTTCGTAAAGTATACTTTCCAATAAAGTTCCCGGATTACCCTCATAAGGAAAATTAGCCATCATAAATCCCAGTAAATAGTCGGGAACAATCCGTTCCGGAGTCATATTTTGTAATTGGTAATTGTAGAAGTATTTCTGGTAAAGCGGGTAATTAGCTCCCATATATTTATCAAGCGATATAGATAATACATCATCTGCAACGACCACATTTTGGTTCAAACCGGATACGTGTACGTACACGGTCGGCCGAATTAATCCGGGAAACTCTTTGAGGAGTATTTCTAATGCCGGATATAATTCGTTGTTTATAAAATCTATATCACTAAACCGGTTTTGTTGAGCTTTATACAGGGACATCAAAGTCGGTTCGGAGAAAAAAGCATTGAATTTTTTATAGAATCCTGCGGAGTCCGGGCTTCCTATATTAATTACCTGTTCCCCGTAAATGTTCAGGAATGTTTTATAGTTTGCAGACAATGATTCTTCCGTCATTTGTTTATTCAGATAACGGTATAAGTCCATATCAAATCTCCTGATGTTTAATCCTGAATTTTCGGTTGATTCATCGGGATTGTTTATAATAATTTGTTGTTTCTTTAGTTCCTCCTCCTGTTTTTTCTTAGCATCCTCTTCCTGCTTTCTTTTCAATTCTTCCTCTTGTTTCTTCTTGGCGTCCTCTTCCTGTTTTCTTTTCAGTTCTTCCTCTTGTTTCTTCTTGGCGTCCTCTTCCTGTTTTCTTTTCAGTTCTTCCTCTTGTTTCTTCTTGGCGTCCTCTTCCTGTTTTCTTTTCAATTCTTCCTCTTGTTTCTTCTTGGCGTCCTCTTCCTGTTTTCTCTTCAATTCTTCCTCCTGTTTCTTCTTGGCATCGTCCTCTTCCTGTTTTTTATTTAACTTTTCAGTTAATAAAGCATCTTGCATAGGATTTTTTGCCGGTATATAGGATAAATTTATGCGATCATTTGGGATTAATAGCTCGGTAGTTTCCCGTTTTTGTTCATTCTCCGGCTTAGGAATACGTATTTTTTTCCCGATGAAAAATGTTTGAACCGATAATCCCGGATTTACACTTATGATATCCTTATCGTTTATTCCATATTTTCTTGATAAAGAAATTAAAGTTTCTCCTGATTGAATGACATGGTAGTGATAAGAACCGGATTCTTCCTGAATTTTTGGAGATTTTTCCGGTGTTCTTTCCGGTATTTTTTGTTCCTGTTGAATCTTTCCCGCTTTTTGAGGAATTTTTAACTTACTTCCGGCTTTAATACCATCTTTTGCTTCCGGATTGAATTTGTAAATATCATCTACTGGTACCTGGTATGTCCTTGAAATAGAATATAAGGTTTCTCCTTTTTTTATGGTATGAAGAAAAAAATCATCCTCCTGAGCAATAATAGTTGTTTCGGGATATAATGCTTTTTCGGATTTTACGTTATGCAATTGTACATATGACAGTGTAATTAATATCAATGTATATTTGAATAATTTTATCATTAGTCTTGATATTTGATGTTTAATTCTGTTAAACCGGAAAATATTGTTACCTACAAAAATAAGACATATTTTTCAATCTTTTATTTTTTAAATAACTTTTTTAATATGAACTCATCTAAACTTCTTAATTTTACCTGATTTTTTCAGGAGTTTTCACTTTTATCGTATCTTTGCCTGATACTTCGTACTTTAATATTTTAATTCATGAAACGTCATATATTTTTATTTTTTTATTTTTTTTCTTTTGCTTCGGTTTTTGCCCAGCAATATGTGGTCGGGGGAGGTTCGGGAACTCCGTTGTTGGCGCGATCAGCCAATAAAATAGAGGTTTGGCTTTTATACGGAATGAATGGCGCTCAAATATCCTATACAACCCCGTCTTCTACCGAAAGGCATCAGTGGTATCGTTATGCGACGAAAGCCAACGAAGCTGTTCCTGTTGAATCGACACAGACAGGGACTACTTCGATAGTGACTGATGTCCAGGAGGGTTACGGGTATTTTGTGGGTGCAACCAATGATCCTTCTACCGGATACGTATGGATTATAGATTACAGTAAGTATCTTCCGGTATTTCATTCATTGCATGTGAACGAGGGTGATGATAAATGCAGTAAATTAAGATTGAATACAAATGCCGACGTTCCTGAACTGAAATATTATACTTCAACCGGAGTCCTTTCAACGCTTACCCGTAAATTCACCCTTTCGTACGCGACATTGGAATGGTTGAGCGAAAGTCTGGTATTTGCTCCCAAAGATGAATCAATGGTAGTTGAGAATCTTTCCGTGATAGAGGTAAAAGCTCCGTTGAAAGACACGGATTTTGTTTTGACGGGGGATGAGTATGCTGAACATTTTAGCGTCGGAAAAACAATATCGACTCCTGTATATCAAGCTGTTGCTCTGGAAGCTCACGGAATCGATACCAGAAATAAAGAAAAAGCGCCGAATGAGTTTGAAGAACAGGGCGCCGGTTCTGCTCCGATTCATATCACTTTCAATGGGTATGCTAACGATCCTGTGTCAGGCATGTATATCTGGAAAATTTTCAAGCTCGATAAGAATGGAAATTGGATATCGGTTGTGAGATATCCGGATAAAAATATGAGTTACAATTTTGTGGAAGATGGCGATTTCAGGGTTGATCTTGAAGTGATCGACCGGAAAAGTGTTTGTGTGGATAGTAGCCAGACGTTTAGCGTCAAAATCGGTGATACGGAGATAAAAGTCCCCAAAGCATTTTCACCGGGTAGTTCTTCCGGCGCCAACGATGAATTCCGGGTCTCCTATACTTCTGTCGTCAACTTCAAATGTACTATTTTCAACCGTTGGGGAACCAAACTTTACGAATGGAATGATCCGGCTAAAGGTTGGGATGGACGGGTTAACGGAAGATTTGTACCTACAGGCGTTTATTTCTACATTATCCAGTATAAAGGAACTGATGGTAAGAACAAGACTAAGAAAGGTTCTGTTAATGTGTTGAGAGCGAAATATTGAAAAAATTATAAAATGAAGTATTTGAATTATATATTATTGTTGTTGAGTTTTGGACTGGTAATTTTCCTGTCTCTTTTTCTTTTGAGTAATAAGGATGTTGGAAATATCCGGGAAGTGCCGGTTGTAAATTTTATAACAGTCTCCGTTATTCCGCCTGAACAGGTCGAATTATTCGGGAAAAAGATTGATCTGACCCGGTTCGATATGCGGGAACGTTACGACAGGGAAATCAATTCATTTACCTACTTTCATTCAACCACAATGATGTACTTCAAAAGGGCAAACAAGTATTTTCCTGTAATAGAACCTATTTTGAAAGCCAATGGTATTCCCGATGATTTCAAATACCTGGCTGTGATAGAAAGTAACCTGGATATGCGTTCGGTTTCTCCCGCTAAAGCAGTTGGGATTTGGCAATTAATGCCGGCTACGGGACGGGAAAACGGATTGGAAATCACCGATCAGGTTGATGAACGTTATCATCTTGAAAAAGCGACTTATGCGGTTTGCCGTTATTTAAAATCGGCTTATTCCAAATATGGAGACTGGAGTAATGTTGCAGCCGCTTATAATGCAGGGATGGCGCGTATTTCAAACGAATTGAGTAACCAGCAGGTCGGTTCTGTGTTCGATTTATTATTGGTAGAAGAGACCTCCCGGTATCTGTTCCGGATTATGGCTATCAAAGAAATCTTTTCCAATCCCTATAAATACGGATTTATATTGAGAGCGGAGAATCTTTATCAACCCATCGAAACGAAAGAGGTGGAAGTTTCTCGGGATGTTCCCGATTTAGCGGCTTATGCCCGGAAGTTTGGATTGAATTATTACCAGTTGAAAGAATTTAATCCATGGTTACGGGATCGTAAATTAAAGATCTCATCAGAAAAAAAATACATCCTGAATATTCCCGAAGAAAAAGATTTATTTTATGATAAATCAAAGGTTAAAGTGCATAACAAATCCTGGATAACAGCTATTTAAGAGAGTATTTCAATTTCTGGAACCCAATCAATTTGTCATATCTGGCTCCTGCAGGCCTGTAATAAACATAGACGGAATATTGATTCTCCGTTTGAAAGAAATTTCCTTCAATCAATGCAGTGGACAACGCATCCGAACCTTTTTTCTTTGTGACGTACAGGTAATTATAATATCCTTGTTTCAGAATCAGTGTTTTCACGTAAGCTTTTTCTTTTTCGCTGTAATCCATTTTACTGCATTCGTCGGCGATATTATTGAATATTTCACTTAAAATGTAAACATCATCATTAAAGGGTTGTTGGGCCGGAAGGTAAAAGTGAGCGAAAAAATAATCGGCTTCGGTGTCGTAGTCCACCCCGTCCCGGTTTCTTATAATGTATTTTCCGTTTGCATCCTCATCGTAAGAATAACTCCTGTCGGCGCGGATTTTATCGGTACGGATATCTGCATGGTAATAAGGTGCATGATATGACATGGACTCTATTCCCAATCCGCTGTATTTGAATGAAATAACTTCAAATTTGCGGTATTCGTTCCCAGCTTCGAAAATAAGTTTGGGATTATGGTCGTAGGTCAGTTGATTGGATTTGATATTCAACGGGTTAATAAATCCGGAAGAATTGTCCGTACGGTTGTTTTGCAGGACAATAGCTTTTATATCCTGCATGGGAGAAATCTTGAAATTAGTGTAATTAATGTCGAAACTGACCTGCTGATGCAATTTATTGACACCGATATCGGTACGTGAAGAAACCCTCATATCTATTTTTATTTCAGGCTCAATTACTGAAAAACAGGCGGAAATAACCGGATTTTTAGGATCATTCTCTGCAAAAACCCGTACAACGTAGTTTCCTGAAACTTTCATAGTCAAATCTTCGTTCGGGAAAAACAGTTTGTAATTCACATAATCCATGTTAGTTCCGAAAGAATTGGAGTAATCTTCGGCCACCATATTCTGGAATCCGCTCATATACTCATGTTGCGCCAATTGTGAGGGCTTCCAGTCGGCATTACAGTGAGTCAGGGTATAGGTATATCGTTGGGGTTGGGTACTAAGTTCATCGAAACTGATTTCGATGGTTTGGTCTCCTTCCAATACAATGACAGGAGGTAATTCCCAATTATCCACTACACTCACTCGAAGCGTTTTAATCTTTTCCGAAAAGGCTTCTGTTTTAAATACTTGCGCTGATAATGAATTAATTACCGGAACAATAAAAATAATGTAAAATAATATTCGGATTTTCATATTGCAAATTTGAGAATTTTTTCTTATCTTTACACAACTTTATTTTAAAATTTATTTAAAAAATATTATTATGGAATGGTTTAATAGCCTGGAGCCTGAACTTAAAATGTATTGGACAATAGCGTTAATCGCAAGTTTGATATTTGTTATCCAGACGATAATGACGTTTATTGGAGCGGACTCATCCGATGGGTTGAGCGCCGATTTTGATGGAGATATGCATCATGATGGCCCTTTTCAATTATTTTCATTTCGTAATTTGGTTAATTTTTTCCTGGGGTATGGTTGGTCTGCCGTTTGTTTTTACAATACTATTTCTTCTACGTTAGGATTAAATATTGTTGCAATAGTCATCGGCTTGTTGTTTGTCGGGATATTTTTCTTCCTGATGTTGCAAATTACGAGACTGGCATCGGATAAGACATTCAAAATAACGGATACGTTGGGAAAAACAGCCGATGTGTATTTGGTGATTCCTGCGGAAAGAAAAGGAAAAGGAAAGATACAGATCAGTGTGGGAGGCGCTTATCATGAAATTGATGCAATGACCGATGGCGAAAAGATACCTACCGGCGCCAAAGCATATGTAGAAAGTCTTATCGACAATCAGACGGTTCTGGTCTCAAGCATTCCCAATCTGATTGTATAGTAACAGCTAAGATTTATAATTTTCAATTCTTAATTTTCAATTTTTATGGAGCCTATTTATCTTATCATTATTGGCGTTGTTGTCGGTTTTATATTGATAACATCTTTGATTGCACGCTATAAGCGTTGTCCTTCGGATAAAATATTAGTCGTTTATGGAAATACCGGAGGATCTTCCGCCAAATGTATCCATGGAGGAGGAGCTTTTATCTGGCCGGTTATACAGGATTTTGCCTATTTGAACCTGAAACCGATTTCCATTGAAGCTAACCTGACCAATGCATTGAGTGGGCAAAATATCAGGGTGGATGTTCCCTGCCGTTTCACGGTGGGTATTTCAACCGAGTCCGAGAGCATGAACAATGCTGCGGAACGTCTGTTGGGACTTTCGTCCGAACAGATACAGGAATTGGCCAGCGATATTTTATTCGGTCAATTACGTTTGGTGATTGCAACCATGACTATTGAAGAAATTAATTCCGATCGTGATAAATTCCTTGAAAGTATTTCTACCAATGTGGAGGCTGAACTGAAAAAAATAGGATTGAAATTGATTAATGTGAACGTTACGGATATCAAGGATGAGTCGGGTTATATTGAGGCTTTGGGACGTGAAGCTGCCGCTAAAGCGATTAACGAAGCAAAAGTCAGTGTGGCTTTACAGGAAAAAATAGGGGAAATCGGTAAGGCGGAAGCCGTCAGGGATACCCGTATCAAGACTGCGGAAGCAAATGCTGTGGCTGTAAAAGGAGAAAACCAGTCAAAAATTGAAATCGCTAATTCCGAGGCCAACCGCCGTGAAAAAGAAGCAGAGGCTTTACGTATAGCTATTGCGGCCGAAAAAGTGCAACAAGCGAAGGCTTTAGAGGATGCTTATGCAGCCGAACAAAAAGCGGAAGACGCCCGTGCGGAACGCGAACGTTCAACCCAACAGGCGAATATTATTGTACCGACTGAAATTGAAAAACAACGTCGTATCATTGAAG
>BNXB01000030.1 GCA_025999255.1 Bacteroidia bacterium
TAGCTTACGGGATAGGCTATGACACGTTATCCAAGTCCTGCAGGGACGGCACTTGGATACTGTATCATGTGTCGCCCCATGCGGGGCTTAGGGTGTCGGGGTGTCCGTTAATCCGTAAGCTAAAGCATACGGTTAATAAAGTGCCGTCCCATGCGGGATTAGACCAGTTTCGCCGGTGGCTCCGCCGAACGTTGTTTCATATTTAACGCCTCCGGCGTAACATGTAGGGTCTAAAATTTTTCATGCGTTTACCCTGGAAAAAAAATGAATTTTTGTTGAAATTATAATAAAAAGTACTACCTTAGCGTCGCGTTTGTATTCCTAAGATTATTTCAGACTTCGAGTCCGGAGTTCTGTACTTTTTTATTTGAGAAATATTTTTTCTTCAAATCTATCAAATTTTTAAATTCATAAATTACATGAGAAAACTGATAATGTTGATTCTATTTTCTGTTATAGGTAATCTCTGTGTGCGTGCACAGTTGCCCGGTACTAAAATATGGAGTGCATCACACTTGGCGGAAATCAGAGAGAAAATAAAGCAAAATGATGAAAAATACAGGCCTGCCTGTAAAATTTTATTGGAAAAGGCCGAAAAACATCTTAACACCGGGTTTTATTCCGTGATGCGGAAAAAACATGTTTCACCGACCGGTGATAAACACGACTATATGAGTCTGGCTCCATATACCTGGCCGGATCCGAAACGTCCCGACGGCTTACCTTATATTACGCGTGACGGTGAAAGAAATCCGGAATTGAACGAATACGATCGGAATTCACTCGGAAATATGTGCGAAATGGTTGTCGATTTGTCTTTAGCTTATTTCTTTTCAAATAAGCCTGAGTATGCCGATAAGGCTGCCGGACAAATACGCGCCTGGTTCCTGAATCCCGAAACAAAGATGAATCCTCATCTTACTTACGCACAGTTTGTTCCCGGCGTAAATGAAAATAAAGGACGTAGCTATGGTATCATCGATGTGTACTCTTTTCTTGAGATGCTTGACGGTGTGGCTATATTACAGCAGGCTAACGCTCTTACTCCTCAGGATATTACGGCTTTACAGGCCTGGTTTACGGATTTTTTGTACTGGTTGACTACCAGCGAAATGGGATTGGCGGAAAAGAATGCAAAGAATAACCATAGCCTGGCCTATGATGCGACTTGCGCCCGTTTTGCCCTGTTTGTGAATGACACCGGTTTATTCAATACCATTCTGTCGGAATTCCCTGAAAAACGGCTTTATCCTCAGATAGAACCCGATGGAAGCCAACCCTTGGAATTGCGCCGTACTCTGGCTTTACACTATACATTATATAATATCGACCATATGTTGGATTTATGCCAGATGTCCGGAGAACAGGGGAAAAAGCTTTATTTTACCCGGTCGGAAGATGGGAGGAGTATAGGTAAAGCGATTGATTTCATCGCGCCGTATGTGGGAAAGCCTCAGAATGAATTCCCGTATCAGCATATTCACAGTTGGGATAAAGCGCAGAATTATCTCTGTTGGATATTGAAACGGGCGTCTTACTTTGATAATACAAAGGGATACAATGAATTATTCCTGAAAAATTATCACCCCGATTATTCGGACAGGAACTATTTACTTTACTATTGAACAGGTTATGCAAAGTAAGTTTTTAATATTGTTGGTCGTCCTGTTTTTTACAGGATGTGCCGTTCATCATCAACAGGAAGATATTGTCGGTACGGATTTTGATTTTGCTTCCCGCCAATTACAGATTGCAGTTTCTGAGGTGGAAAAGGCCAAACAGAATGAAACACCCGACAAAGTAAGCCCTCGTACTATAGAATCGGAAGGATGCTTGCATTTGGTGCCTTCCCGCGATTGGACCAGCGGTTTTTTCCCGGGAACTCTTTGGTATATGTATGAATATACGGATAACAATCAATGGAAAGAGTTGGCTAAAAAATACACGGCATCGATAGAACCTGAGAAAATGAATGGAAATACCCATGATATGGGATTCAAAATGTATTGTAGTTTTGGCAACGGTTACCGGTTGACCAAAGATCAAAATTACAGGGATATTCTTTTACAATCGGCCAAGACTTTGATTACCAGATTTAAACCTAAAGCCGGAATTATCCGTTCCTGGGACCATAATACCGATAAATGGCAGTGTCCTGTTATCATTGATAACATGATGAACCTGGAGTTGTTATTCTGGGCTTTTAATGAAACTCAGGATTCGGTTTATTATCATATCGCAGTCAGCCATGCAAAGAAGACGATTGAAAATCATTTCCGTCAGGATTACAGTTCCTATCATGTAATTGATTATGATACGATTACAGGGGAGGTACTGAAGAAAAATACCCATCAGGGATATGCTCACGAATCGGCCTGGGCTCGTGGACAGGCTTGGGGTATGTATGGTTTTACCATGTGTTACCGAGAGACCGGAGATCCTGTATTCCTGGAACAGGCCCAAGCAATTACCGATTTCATTTTTACTCATAAAAATATGCCTGCGGATTTGATTCCATATTGGGATTTTGATGCTCCTGAAATACCTGACGAACCGCGTGATGTCTCTGCAGCTACGGTTATTGCCTCCGCTTTGTACGAACTTAGCTTGTATGACACCCTGAATGCCGGAAAATACAGGCAATGGGCGGATACCATCCTGACCAATCTGAGCAGGGATTATTTATCTCCTTTGGGTGAAAACAAGGGATTTTTACTGTTACATAGTACCGGTTCGAAACCCATGAATTCGGAAGTGGACGTTCCTTTGTCTTATGCTGATTATTATTTCCTTGAGGCTTTATTGAGAAAACAAAAACTGAAATCCGGAAAATGAATAGGAAGATTTACAAATACAAGTTTATTTTTATTGTTGGTCTGTTTTTTACAGGAACGACTCTTTTTTCGCAGATTAATTATCCTTCTAAAATTCGTCTGAATACGGGTTGGGAATTTCTGCGGGGCGATTTGGGAAATATCTGGGAGGGAGTCCGGCCTGTTAAGCCGGATGCTCCCGAAACTGTTCCTGTCTGGGAAACAGTATCGCTTCCGCATTGTTTTAATGCCGAAGATGCGGTAGATCCATATAAGAATTACTATGAGGGTCCCGGTTGGTACCGGACTTACCTGGATATCCGGAATCCCTATGAAAACGGACGGACTATCCTGGAATTCGAAGGTGCAGGCCAGAAAACTGCTGTGTATATTTATACAAATGAAGTGAATAAACATACAGGCGGTTACGATGAATGGACTTGCGATATCACCGATGCCGTAAAGGCTTTTTCAGCTTCGGATGATGCCGGACGATTCAATGGTAAAATACCTTTGTTGATTCGTTGCGATAACTCGCGGGATGCGGAAATGATACCTTCAGACCTCTCTGATTTCAATGTTTACGGGGGAATTTACCGTTATCTGAACCTGGTTTATCTTCCTGAAATTTCCTTGTCTGAAATGAAGATAGACGCCCGTGCGGATGAAAACGGGAAAAAAGGAGTGATGGAATTGAAGCTTGGCTTGTTGAATGACATGAATATTTATTCATATAAGATGAATATAAGAATCATTTCTCCCAATGGAAAAACGGTTGCCGAACAAAATTATAATGCCGGTTCGTCCCGGTTACCGGAATTCCGGTTTAACATAGAAAAACCATCTTTATGGTCGCCCGATACGCCGGTTTTGTATGGCTGCGAAGTCCGTTTGGAGACAGGAAAAGATACGACTGTCTGGAAGGATAGTTTCGGTTTCCGGACTTTTGAATTCGTTGAAAAAGGCCCTTTTATGCTTAACGGAAAACGGTTGTTGCTGCGGGGAACGCACCGCCATGACGATCATGCCGGCGTAGGAGCGGCAATGACCGAAGAAATGATGATTCGTGAAATGGAAATGATCAAATCCATGGGCGCTAATTTCATCCGGTTAGGGCATTACCAGCAATCGCGCGTTATCCTGGAACAGTGTGATAAGCTGGGAATCCTGGTTTGGGAAGAGATTCCCTGGTGCAGGGGAGGACTTGGAGGAGAATCGTATAAAAACCAGGCACGGAATATGTTGCATCATATGATTACGCAGCATCGGAATCACCCTTCGGTGATTCTTTGGGGGTTGGGTAATGAAAATGACTGGCCGAATGACTTTCCTGAATTTGATAAAGAGAAAATACGTTCATTTATGAAAGAATTACATGAGTTGTCGCATCGGTTGGATAGTTCCCGTTTGACTTCCATCCGCCGGTGCGATTTCTGTAAGGATATTCCGGATGTGTATTCTCCTTCTATCTGGGCGGGATGGTACAGTAATAAATATCCTGATTACCGGGAGATGACAAAAAAGAATTTTGATTCTGTCGACCGTTTTTTGCATGTGGAATGGGGCGGCGATAGCCATGCCCGCCGTCATGCCGAACGTCCTAATGAACATAGTAAACGTCCTCCGATTGATGGCGATTGGAGTGAGACTTATATCTGTGATTTGTTCGACTGGCATCTTAAGGAGCAGGAAAACATGCCCTGGCTTACGGGTACAGCCTTTTGGGTATTCAAAGACTTTTCCACTCCTGTACGACCTGAAAATCCTGTACCTTACGTCAACCAGAAAGGGGTAGTAGAGCGTGATCTCACACCTAAAGAGAGTTATTATTTATTCCAATCTTACTGGACTGATAAACCGATGATTCATATTTATGGACATTCCTGGCCTGTTCGATGGGGAGAAGAGAATGAAGAAAAAGAATTGAAGGTTTATTCGAACTGTGAGGAGGTGGAGTTTTTTCTCAATGGACAAAGTCTGGGTAAAAAGAAACGTAATTCTCAGGATTTTCCTGCTGCCGGCTTGCGTTGGAAGACTGCTCTGAATCGGGGGAAGAACACCGTAAAAGCAATAGGACAGAAAGGAAAACAGACGGTCTCCGATGAAATAACTTTTGATTATCAAACCGAAAAATGGGGTAGGGAAACACAAATAAGATTATCCGTCATTAAAGATACCCCGGAATATGTCTGGGTTGAGGCTCAATTGCTCGATGAAAAAGGTATTTTGTGCCTTGATTCCGGAAAATTTGTTTTCTTTGAATCCGCCGGGGATGGAAATCTGGTCGTCAATCAGGGAACTTCAACCGGTTCGAAAAAAGTTCAGGTAACCAATGGAACAGCTCGTATAAAACTGAATAAAAACGGAGGGAAAAATGTAGTATCGGTCAGAGCAGACGGGATAAAGTCGGTGTTTATTTCCATTGAATAAGTTTTACAACGATTTGAACTCTGTCGGAGTCATTCCGTAATGTTTTTTAAAACAGGTGCTGAAATATTTTGATTCATTGAATCCCGTCATTACGGCTATTTCCGAAATATTGTAATGTGAATTCTTCAATAGTTGTGCCGCACGTTTCATCCTCATATCGAGGATAAATTCCTTAATAGACATGCCGGTCGCATCATTGATCTTTCTGTATAACAGGGTGCGGCTGGTCGCCATATCGGATACGAAACTTTCGACATCATAATCGGGATTCTGGATATTGTTTTCGACAAAAGCGACCGCTTTTTTGAAAAATACCTCATCGACCGATGTGATTGCCACTTGAGAGGGTTCTGCAACGTACTTTTTGGAGTATCGTATCTTTTTATCGGAAAAATATTTACATACCAGATACATCAGGCAGAGAAAAGCAATGACATATAAAATATAAGCCCATACGGAGAACCATGGAGCAGGTTTGACTTCAAAGGTCAAGCTGGTGATTTTTTCTCCCCAGATACCATCGTTGTTGGCTGCTTTAATTTCGAAAACGTATAATCCGGGAGGCAGATTGGAATATTGGATATAATGTTGTCCGGGCGGTAAAATCTGCCATTCGTCTGAAATACCGGAAAGTCTGCATGCAAATTGGTTTTTAAAAGCTTCCAGGTAACTGTTGGACGAAAATTCGATACCAATATTAGTTTGTTTATACGAAAGACTGAACTGAGGTTTAGCTTTGATTTTTTCCATGGATGTTAACATGGTTATGTCTTTCGGCAAAGGAGAATCTCCGGTATCTGTAGTGATTTTTTTATTGTTGATGAAAAATCCGGAAAGAAAGACTTTAGGGAGTTGTTTATTCAGTCGTATCTTAGCCGGGTTAAATACAATAAACCCATTAGTTCCCCCGAACAACATGTCTCCGGACGATGTCCGGTAGCATGATTGAGGGTAGAATGACCCGTAAATGCTGGAATCGACGATATTTATTTTCCGGAAATGGTTTTGGAAAGGATCGTAGCATATCAATCCGTTGTCCGTTGCCAGCCAGATAAATTGTGTCGTTTTGTCCTCCAGGATACTGAATACGGTTTTCGCATCAAACCCGGATTTATTATTGAAATTCTTGTAAGTCCCGTCACGTGAAAACAGATTGACTCCTCCTCCACGGGTACCTATCCAAAGATCGGATGATGAGGTTATACAACAACAATTGAGAATATTAGTCGCATAATGGGGGTTTTCAATCAGGTATTCTTTTAAAATAATCTCTTTTTCAGTATCAAATGAGTATAACCCGTTTCTGGTAAAAAGGAAAAGAGTATTATCTTGATTTCTCATTAATTTGATAATGGAAGGGTTTGATATGTTGTTCCCCGATAAATCTTTTAGTGTGACTATACGTGTTTTACTGGTTTTAAATGAATAGTAATACAATCCCCTTTCAGGTTCGGAAATCCAGATTCCTGTATCGGGTTGTAACACAAAATCATAAACATTGAGATAACGGGAATCGCTTTCGGGAGCGTATATTTTTAAGTCTTTGAATGTCTTTGATTTGGTGTTATACAGGTTAATTCCTCCATTATAGGACGCTATGCTCAGGTTTTCGCGTGATTTGTCGAAAAGCAGCACTTTAATTAGGTCGAAATTGATTGTATTCTTTGAATAATGAGTGTAATACTTGAATTCGTCTTTCTTTCTGTCCCAAAAGTTGAGCCCCCCTCCTTCGGTTCCAATCCAGATATTTCCGTCTTTGTCTTCTTCAAAACAACTAACGATGGAATTATTTAATCCGCCTTTTGTTGCCATACGATAATCGACGAGATTATCGTAATAAGTCATGAATGTAAGTTTTCCCCCGAATGTTCCCAACCAGATACCTCCGTCCGGGTCGGGACTGATCGACCAGATTGAATTGTGGGGTAGGGATAGCGGATCGTTGAGATTTGCTTGTAATAGTTTTTGTTCGCCGTTTTGAAGGTCTATTAATTGGATACCCAACTGGGTTCCTACCCAGAGTACGCCGAATGCATCGATATAGAGTTTTTTGGAGTTTACAGGTTCGTTCATATCGAATTTCATGGGATAATGTTTTTGGGTGTGTCCCTGTTGATCCAGAAAGTATAGACCTTTGTCTTTTGTAAGTACGATTATATCTCTTTTGTATTCAAGTAAATGCCTGATATTGCCTCCTATGGTAACATGGGTTAATAATTCAAATTCGGATTTTTTTCGATCTAATCTGAAAATTTCTCCGTTATAAGTACCGATATAAACTATTCCTTTTATCTCTGTCATATAGGATACATTGATATTCGGCGGAAGAGGGTAGATATCCCGAGTAAAATCTTTTTGGGTTGAGATTGTTTCTACATTGGAATTCCTGCAAATCCATATCGTTCCATCTGTCCCCTGGGTGATTGCTGCAATATATCCTGAAATTACCTGTCTGAATTTCAAACTGTCGTAATTTAGTTGAAAGAGGCCTCTGTTGGTGGTAACGAAAAGATTCCGGTTCTGATCCGTAAACATCTCATTGAATGACCAGGAAAAATCAGGAGTCTGGGATGTTATCCGGTCGTCCATTTGGGTAAAGGAAAAACCGTCATACATGAATATAACCGTACTCCCATTGTACCAGATACGTCCGACACTATCTTTTACAATGGAATAAATGCCATGATAATAAGGATTTGCCGGAATCGTATGAAAACGGTATAAGGACAAGTCAATACCATGACTACTTCCGGCAAAGGAAAATAATAGTATTAAAAATAATAACAGACGATATTTTTTCATCCTGAAGTTTGGATTCAAGATATTAATAAAATACAAATGTAACTGATTTACTCCAGGAATCAAATAGTTTTTCAGAGAATTATTGCTACTGTCTGGTCGGGAGCCGATAGTTTTCTGAAAGATTATTATAATCCGGAAAATGACAAAAAGACCGAATCGGATGCTGTTACATTGAAAAGATTAATGGAGGAATGTAAAAAGCGGAATTTAAATTAATGTGAGTTCGATGTTTAGAGTGAAAATCAAAAATAATTCTTTATAATAGCATGTAATATATTCCAATTTTGTACGTAAAAGGTTTGATTTTATACATCGATAAAAAAACGAACTTTTTGTGTACAAATCTCTCCCTTTACCTATCTGTAATATTCCGTTTTTTGTGTAATAATTATACATAATACTATTATTTGTTTTGAACGCAAAGGAAAAGTTTATTATTCACCCTCTAAAAAAAGTTGTCTATAGAAATTTGCTGATTAACTTTTAATCTTGATTACAAACGCTTAGAATCTAAATTCAAAAACATTTTAAAAGTAAAAATTTATGAAAAAAAGGTTGAGAATTTTCTCACTGTTAATGGTATTTTGCTTTGCGTCACTCTATGCGGTCGAAGAAAATACCGGGAACTTAAATCTATCGGAGACCCAACAATCTCCGGTTAAAATCACAGGTAAAGTAGTGGATGCCGGTACAGGTGAAACCTTGCTTGGCGTTAGTGTTGTGGAAAAAGGTACAAGTAATGGAATGTCCACAGATTTGAACGGAAATTTTATATTAACGGTTGGTAAACCGGATGCCGTTCTGGAAGTTTCTTATCTCGGTTATACTCCCGTTTCGTTCAATTTGAACGGACGTAAAGAAGTGGTTATTCAAATGTCGGAAGATACTCAGATGCTCGACGAAGTAGTCGTTGTGGGTTACGGTATCCAGAAAAAAGTGAATCTGACCGGATCCGTGTCTGCCGTAAGCGGACAGGATATTGCATCGAAAGCGGCTACCGACGTACTCAGCGCCATGCAGGGACAAATGTCGGGCGTAGCCGTGTTGCGTAAAAGCGGACAACCTGGGGACGAAACGACAGGCCTGCGTATCCGTGGATTTTCTTCGGCAAACGAAGCCAACGCCCTTGTTCTTATTGATGGGGTTGAAGGTAGCCTGACAATGCTTAACGCCCAGGATATAGAATCCATATCGGTATTGAAGGACGCCGCCGCCGCTTCTATTTACGGAGCTAGGGCTGCCGGCGGTGTGGTGTTGGTGACAACCAAGAAAGGTGATTCCAATAAGTTGAGAATTTCCTATAACGGTTCGTTCGGCATCAATACGCCTGGCAATATGCCGCAACGTATGTCGCCTTGGGAAGAACAGAATTACATCAATCTGGCGCGTAATGCCGACCGTGGAGCTCCGGAACAAAATCCGGAAGCAACTTCATGGATAGGAAATCCTAATTACAATTATTATCCGAATGGTACGCGCTGGACTTTCCACGGAAATACCAACTGGTTGGACGAAGGTACGAAAGACTATACTACGCAAACCACCCATTCCGCATCGGTAACCGGAGGTCACGGAGCCACAAAGTATTATGCATCTATCGGTTATTATGCTAAGAACGGGATGTTGAAGTACGGTCCCGACGATTACAGCCGTTATAATATGCGTGCCACTACGAGTACGGAAATGAACAAATATCTGGATTTGAATTTGCAAACTTCTTATGAAATGAGTAATGATAACCGGAATCCGGTGGGCCCTACATCTATTTTATCCCACTTATATAACGACCGTGGGCGACAGGCTATTTACCTGCCGGAAGAGGATACTAATTATACGAATAATCCTTTCAGTGCTGATTTGCAGATGAATGTTATCGATGCAATGAAAAACGGTGGAACAGATGTGCGTCAAAACCAGTATTTTACCGGAAACCTTAATCTACATATCAAGAATGTAGTAAAAGGATTGACTCTGGACCTCAATGCTTCACGACGATCCGGGTTTTATAGCCGGGAAGCCGATTATCGTTTCCGTCAGAGTATGGGTCGTAACGGAGCTATTCGTAGCGGATATGAAATCAACAATCCCAACAGGGTTATCAAGACAAAAAATAACAGTTATCAGGATAAACTGGAAGCGTTGCTGAATTATAATGCGAGTATAGACCGGCATTCCTTCCATGTTTTAGCCGGAGCTTCTTACGAGCAATACCTCAAGGATGAAATATCGGCTACGGCGCGTAACCTCTTATCGAACGACTTTTTCAGTTTTAATTATTATAATAATACCGAGCCTACGAATACGGTGCTTAGTGATGCTGTCCAGCCTTGGAAAATGGCTTCGTTATTCGGACGTGTGAATTATGATTTTGCAGGACGATACCTGTTGGAAGCCAATGTCCGTTACGATGGCAGTTCCCGCCTGGCTCCCGGTAATCGTTGGGGAGTATTTCCTTCGGCTTCTCTCGGATGGAGAGTGAGCGAAGAATCCTTCTTCGAACCGGTAAAACCTTATATGGATAATTTTAAAATACGTTTCTCCTGGGGACAACTCGGTAATAGTACGGTACTTAATAGTATGTATTATCCATATTTGGGTTTGATTTCCAATAAAACGGAAGATAGCGATACAAATATCCTGAGTGTGATGGGAAATCCTGTCTACTATCAGAAGGCAATGGTGTCTGAAGACGTTACCTGGGAAACGTTGACTTCGACTGATATCGGTGTGGATCTGGGCTTCCTCAAAAATCGCTTGAATGTCACTGCCGATTACTATTGGAAAACCAATAATGACATGCTGGCGCAGTTGCGTGTCGGTAATATTGCCGGTGTTGTACAACTCCCATATCAGAATGCAGGTAAAATGAAAATATGGGGTTGGGAAGCTTCTGTGGAATGGCGCGATAAAATAGGAAATGTTTCTTATCACATAAATTTCAATATCGATGACAGCCAGAATAAATTGGTAAGCTACGACGGAAATAATGTCATAAAAGCCGGGAAAGTGGACAGACTGGAAGGTTACGCCCTCAACACAATCTGGGGATACCAAACCAACGGTTTCTGGAACAGCCGTGACGAGTACCTTGCATACAAGGCTGCTAATCCCGGTTACGAATCTTTCAACGACGCTAAGGTAAACGGCGGAGACGTTCGTTACCTGGCTCATGGAAATCCTGATCACACGATCGGTATTGGCGGCGGAACGCCTGAAAATTCGGGTGATTTGGTATATTTGGGAACTACCAACGGACGCTATCTGTATGGAATCAATCTTGGTTTGGAATGGAATGGATTCGACTTTTCCTGTTTCTTCCAGGGGGTAGGTAAACGGAATTTCTTTATCGACTCTTATACGCTTGCACCGCTGGGATATTCATACCAGATGCCATGGACGATTAATCTCGACTATTGGACGGAAGATAACAAGAATGCTATGTTTGCACGGCCTTATGAAGGACAGACTTTCAATTATAATCCGGCTGATCGATGGGTACAGGATGGCGCTTATATCCGTCTAAAAGACATACAATTGGGATATACGATTCCGGTTTCGAAAAAAGTTATACAGCAGTTGCGTGTTTTTGTGAACGGGACAGACGTTTGGGAACACAGTAAAATGTTGAAAGTATTTGACCCTGAGGTCGGCGATAATAAAAATACCGAGTACTATCCATTTTTCCGCACCTGGACAATGGGCGTTAACTTAACATTCTAAAAAGAAAATGAATATGAAGAAGATATTATTTTTAAGTATGATATGTATGGCAGCCGTTTTGACCGGTTGCGACGACTTGCTGGATGTTAAGCCGCAAACCGATTTGACGGACGATAACTTCTGGAAATCCGAAGCCGACCTGAAAGGAGCCTGCAACAGGTTGTACGAACAATTGTCTTTTGGAGGACATGATACCCGCGGCGATGACCAGTTTGGTAAAAACGCCAATGGTACCAGCGCAGGAAGCTGGACGGTTCCATCCGAAAGCGACGACGATTGGCGGAATCCATATCGGCGGATTTTTACCGCAAACAACATTATAGAAAAAGGCGCCAATACGCCTGTTGATGAAAAGGTCCGCGATAAATATCTGGGCGAAGCCTATTTCTTCCGCGCCTATAATCATTTTGAACTGGTATGCAAGTACGGGGATGTTCCTTTGGTATTGAAAACTTTTACCAGTACCAGCGATCCTGATTTGGCGATGGGACGTACTCCTCGTGAAGAAGTGATACAACAATGTTATAAAGATCTGGAATTTGCTGCGGCTCATTTGCCTACCCGGGCCGATCTGCAAAGCGTTACCGATGAGTTTGCCCGTCGCAGGGTAACCCGTTCATCCGCTTTGGGATTGATCGTTCGTGTCGGATTACATGAAGGTAGCATGCAAAAATACCACAATCTGGGTAATGAAGCTCAATGGAAAGCGCATTTACAGAAAAGTATCGACGCTTATAACGCTTTGAAATCCGAAGGACATGCTTTGTATTCCAATTACCAGGCTTTGTTTTTTGATGAAAGTAACACTACGAATAAAGAAACGCTTTTTGCAAAAGCATACGGCCCTAACGGTGGTAGCGGCTCCGGTTATACCAATCATAGTTATTCGGGAGATTGTGAAGGAAGTTATGCAATCACTCGTACAATGATCGATACATATCTTTATGCCGATGGTCTGCCGCGTGAAAAATCGCCTTTGGTGATTTCTCCCGAAACATCTTTTAATAACGTATTCGGTTATGAGGCTGATGGTGTGACTCCGGTTGCCGGAGGTAAAGGAGCGCGTGATCCGCGATTAGCCATGAGCATTTGGCGTATCAACGATCCTCAGGATAATGCAACAACTACATTGGTAGATGCAAAAATAGGCTGGATAAACAGTGGTAAAGGAGCGTACAAGCCTTTCGATCCTCAACGTCCATTGGGTTACCAGCAGAAAAAAGCTTTTAGTGGCGATCGTTGGGGCGCCAGTAAAGATTATACCGACCGGATCATTATCCGTTGGGGAGAGGTGTTGATTGCCTATGCCGAGGCATTGTATGAATTGAATGGGGCTATCAGCGACGCTCAATTGGACGAAACGGTCAATGCATTGCGTACGAGAGCAGGGTTCAACGTAAAGCTGACCAACGCTTTCGTTACTTCCAATGGCTTGGATATGAAAGAAGAAATCCGGCGTGAACGCACGGTGGAATTGATGTCGGAAAACCGCCGTTATTCCGATATTATCCGTTGGAAAATTGCTGAAACGGTTCTCCCAAAAGCTATTATCGGAGCTAAATTTACAGCAGATGAGGCTTATAACGGTACTTCTCAGGCAGGTGATTCCCAATTTGTGCAATGGCTGACCAACAACCAAGGACAGGTTTTCGGTACTTTTGTATATAGCGAACCAAATGTACGGTTGATAGAAAGGGCAGATACACGTCGTTTCAACGTTGCTAAAGATTATTATTATCCGGTTCCTGTTTTCGAAATTGCACAATCCGGTGGAAATATCAAGCAAAATCCTGGATGGTAATCAGTAAAAATAAAACAAATTATTATCGTATGAAAAAGATATTATATATATGTACAGCAATGTTTCTACTACTTGGTGTGACCAGTTGTGAGAAAGACAATGTTTGGGGCGACGGACTTCCCGAAATGGAACATGTTTATTACGTCGGTTTCTATAAAACCAATGTCAATACGGATTACCTCAGTTATGAAATAGCAGCCGACGGTTTGGCCAGGTGGCGATTCGGATCATCGGCTACGGCGGGTACATGGGCCAATACGAGCGAAGTGAATGTCACTGGCCCGATTCCGTTGCAATTCCACAGCGAACGGGTACGTACCTATAATCCGGTCAATTATTTCTGGGTAACTAATAATGGTACATCCTCCACTCTGACGGCGGGTAAGGATTATAGTGTAACGACCGAAAGCGGTGCAACGATCACACCCGATGCACAGGGTGCGTATTCAGTCACATGGGAACAGGCAAAGAAAGGAATTCAGAATATTAAAATCAAACGCCTGTCTTCGGTCAAAGGTTCGTTGAAAGTGAATGTCTTAGATCCGGCTAAAGGTACGCCCAATGCAAGCGATATTACCACTACGGTGAATAATCATACCAATGATTATGAAATACGCGGATTCACGTTCGACTATAATAAGGTAACAGTTACATTTAATTAATAGGCGTTATTACCCGATAGAGGGGGCTAATCAATTCCGGCGTAATCATTTTTATGATACGCCGGAATTTTCTTGAAAATAGTGTTTGTATTTGTATTTCAGTGGTGTTACCCACATTTTGAGGTGCCGCAACTGGTACAGGTCAGACATCCTTCCTGATAAACCAGGGATTCGTTTCCGCAGTTCGGACATTTTTGCCCTTTTAATTCCAAACCTTCCAATACATACTTTTTCAAAGCGCGTTCCACTCCGTTTTTCCAGGTATTGATAGATTCGTCGTTTAATTCCAATCCTTGTACAAGCTTTATTACCTGGTCGATTGGCATTCCATATCTCAATACGCCTGAAATCAATTTGGCATAATTCCAGTATTCCGGGTCGAACTTATCGGACAGACCCTCGATTGTCGTTTTGTATCCGCGTTTGTTCGTATATTGGAAGTCATATCGTTTATTTCCGTGTTCGTCCACGTTTTTGATAATCCATCCTTTGTTCAGGTTCTTAGGAAGGAAAATACCTTCGTCCTCATCGTTAATCCCTGTAAAGATTTCATACGGACGATCGTTTACCAATCCGATAAAAGCAATCCATTTTTCTTTGTTATTCTGGAATTTGACGATATCGGCTTCGAGTTCGCGAGGACGTTTGGCCAGAATAACAGGTGTTTCGATACAGTTACAATCCTTGCGTTTTTTCTCCTCGGTAGAAAGTAATACTCCGCTTCTGGAACCGTCGCGATAGACCGTACATCCTTTACATCCCGATTTCCAGGCTTCGATATACAATTTCCCGACTAATTCCTCGTCCACGTCGGCAGGCAGATTGATGGTGACGCTGATGGAATGATCCACCCATTTTTGTACTCTTCCCTGCATCCGGACTTTCTGTAACCAATCCACATCATTAGAAGTTGCTTTGTAATAAGGAGATTTGGCGATTAATTCATCAAGTTCTTCCTGAGTATATTTTTTAGCTGTGGGATATCCGTTAGCTTCCATCCAGGTTACAAATTTATGGTGGAATACAACAAACTCTTCCCACGTATCGCCCGTTTCATCTATGAAATCCACTTTTACCGAGGTATCATTCGGATTGACCTTGCGTCGGCGTTTGTAAACCGGAAGGAACACCGGTTCGATACCGGAAGTGGTTTGGGTCATCAGGCTGGTGGTTCCTGTCGGAGCAATTGTCAGACATGCGATGTTCCGGCGACCATATTTTTTCATGTCTTTATAAAGTTGAGGATCTGCTTCTTTCAGACGTTGGATAAACGGATTTCCGTCTTCCCGTTTAGCATCGAATATTTCGAATGTTCCACGTTCTTTAGCCATATTTACAGATGAAGTATAAGCTGCTATAGCTAATATTTTATGCAAATCTTCTGAAAATTGGGTTGCTTCTTCTGTTCCGTATCTTAATCCCAAAGCGGCAAGCATATCTCCTTCTGCAGTGATTCCCACTCCTGTGCGGCGTCCCTGAAGCGTTTTATGACGTATTTTCTGCCATAAAGCCCTTTCGGATGATTTAACTTCTTCATTTTCGGGGTCGGAATTTATTTTCGATAATATTTGGTCGATTTTTTCGGTTTCCAAGTCAATAATGTCATCCATAATTCGTTGTGCCAGAACGACATGTTTCTTGAATAAATCGAAATCAAAATAAGTATCTTTAGTGAATGGATTGATTACATAAGAATACAGATTGATGGCCAACAGACGGCAACTATCGTACGGACAAAGCGGAATTTCTCCGCAAGGATTTGTCGAAACCGTACGGAATCCCAGATCTGCATAGCAATCTGGAACGGATTCCCTCAGGATGGTATCCCAAAAAAGGACTCCCGGTTCGGCCGATTTCCATGCATTGTGTACAATTTTTTTCCATAATGCGCCCGCATCGGTTTCCTTGACAAACCAGGGCTCTTCCGAATGAGTCGGATATTGTTGATAGTAAGGAAGTTCATTGATAGCACAGTTCATGAATGCGTCGTCTATTTTTACGGAAACGTTGGCTCCGGTTACCTTACCTTCCGTCATTTTTGCATCAATAAAGGATTCCGAATCCGGATGCTGGATGGATACGCTCAACATCAACGCTCCACGACGACCATCCTGTGCTACTTCACGCGTAGAATTGGAATAACGTTCCATAAACGGTACCAGACCGGTGGAAGTCAAAGCCGAATTCTTAACCGGAGAACCTTTAGGACGAATGTGGGATAAATCATGTCCGACACCTCCCCGGCGCTTCATCAATTGTACCTGTTCTTCATCGATACGGATAATTGCACCATATGAATCAGCCTGACCGTCCATACCAATCACAAAACAATTGGAAAGGGACGCTATCTGGAAATCATTACCTATACCGGTCATCGGACTGCCTTGCGGAACAATGTATCTGAATTTATCAAATAATTCGAAAAGTTCTTCTTTAGATAACGGATTGGCATAGTTCGCTTCGATACGGGCTATTTCATTGGCTAATCTCCAGTGCATATCCACCGGAGTTTTTTCAAAGATGTTTCCGAAAGCATCTTTTAAAGCATATTTATTAACGAATACTTTTGCGGCCAGTTCATCGCCGGTGAAGTAATCTAGGGAAGCCTGGTAAGCTTCATCAAAAGTGTAACTTTTTCTTTCCACGGTATGTTAAATGTATATAATTATTATTTGGATTATCCATTTACAACAAGTATAAATGGAATAAGTTGCAATATTACAGAATGATTTTCAATCGCACAAATATTTTATTAATAAAATG
>BNXB01000031.1 GCA_025999255.1 Bacteroidia bacterium
GTTTATATCCTATAAATGACATACATATCAATTATCAGTAATCTACAATATTTTAATATAAAAAATATCTTCAATGGCGTCGATTATCTCAGTAATTATGCCGGTTAGAAATGTAGCTCAATATGTACATTTTGCGGTAGAAAGTATTCTCAATCAATCTTTTAAAGATTTTGAATTCATTATTCTAGATGATGCTTCTACGGATAATACAAGATTAGTGTTGGATGAAATAAGGGATTCCCGAATTGTTAGAATCAATAATGAAAATCAAACGGGAAATTACAAATGTCGGAATCAGGGATTATGCATCGCACAAGGGAAATATATTGCTGTAATGGATGGTGATGATATTGCTTATTTTGATAGACTACAAGTTCAATTTGAGTTTATGGAATCTAATCTTCAATATCTTGCAACAGGATCAAATATTGAGTTCTTTTCGGATAATAATATTCAACCTTACTTGTCCGAAAGAATACAGGATCCTGAGAAAAACAAAGTTTGGTTATTGAAAGATAACTTTTTTTCTCATCCTACTTTGTTTGTTCGGAAAAAAGTATTTGAGTATTATAAAATCCGTTATAGTGAAAATTATTACTATGCTGCAGATTATGATTTAATATTGAGTATCAGTCAGGTTGGAAACATTACAAATATTTCCAAACCGTTATTGCGATACAGGATACACAGAAATCAAATTACTGCATTGAAAAGACAGGAACAAATCATGTATGCCGATCAGATACGTTTAAAACAGTTGTCATTCCTTAGAATGAGACCTTCAGTTGAAGAAATGATGGTTCATTTGTCTCTTATGAAAGATTATCCTATTCCCGAATTAAAATTATCATTAGCCGAAAAGTGGTGTAATAAACTTTTGATGAAGAATAATCGATTAAAAGTATATAATCAAGAATATTTATATGAGTTCCTGAAAGAAAGGTTGATGTGTGCTGTTATCAAATAAATAGTCGTTCATTTTGCTTAGGCTTTATTCTTATTGCTTCAGGAAATGTCTATCCGTAAAATTCAGAAACTGTTCCCAATCAAAGAAGGTTATATCATGTCCTCCGGATCGTATATGAAAACCCATTGTTGCTCCTACCGACCGGTTGATTGCCGGCATTTTTATATCATAAATTCTGTTGTTTTTCTTTTGCAAAACATATTCTCCGGCGATATTACCTATTCCGTCCGTTCCGAGTAAACGATATACGGGATCGGCATTAACCAGGGAAAGCAATTCACCTTTCGGATCTGCGACTATATCTTCTACGGCAGTAGACAAATAGACAGGTCGTGGAGCAATCAATGCAATCAATTCGTGTTGATCGAAAACCAAATTCTCTTCATTGTTAGCATAATACCTGAAATTACGGCAAAACCAATGCGGACGTACATAACAAAGAAGGTCAACCGTTTCGCCGAACACGCGTTTCGACAGCGCTCCTCCTCCGCAACCGGAGTTATTTGCAATGACGACAGCAAAACGTTGATCCTGTGCGCCTGCCCATAATGCCGCTTTTCCCAGTCTCGAATGGCCGGCGACAATGATCTGTCCGGGATGAATACAAGATTCCGATTCGAGATAATCCAATATCCGCGACAATCCCCACGCCCATGCGCCAATACTACCCCACTCGTTGGCGGCAGGCTTTTTTTGTCCTTCTTTATAGAAAAGGGGATGTATGCCGTTTTGGAAGTCATCGTCACAATCCGGATCTATATCCTGGTAACAAGCTGTCGCCAAGGCATATCCCCTATCGATTATCATTTCTATGGGCCAACGCGATTTAGCCGCTCCACGAGAAGATTCGACTGACCGGAAATACTCGACAGTTCCATCTTCGCGGGGAGTCATCCACGAAGTACAGATCCGGACATCCGATTCATCAGTAACCGATTGGTTACCACGGAAATTAAGCATGACAAAAGCCGGAACAGGCGTTTTTATCTTATTCGGAAGATAAAGAAGTATATCCAAATAAAGGCTGTCCGTTTTTGCCGAAAAATACAATCTGACTTCCCGGCGTGTCGCTTTTCCGCCCAACGCATCCTGTTTCTCATTTATAACTTCGACACGAAAAATTTGTTTCCCACAGGTATTGGCAAAAACCGGAATTCCGCCATACATTTCATTCTCGAATTGAGAAAGGATCTCCGGACGACGTTGTTTCCACCACATAAAAGCATCAGTAACCGGTTTCCCGTTGTTTGTCGTCAAAGGATCCGGCAGTTCGTATCCGGGAATAGCCGCTTCGTTACATCTTAAGACAAAAGACTTCTTTACATCCGGATTCGGAGCAAAATATTGCACAATTGAATCCTGAGCATTTATTTGTGGAAAACAAAAAATCCATACAAACAGGATAGTAAGAATTTGAAATATTTTCATCATCTCAGTTTTACCGTTTTTAATATTCCCCCCCCCGGGCAAGCGAATTACAACATAATTTTCTTTAGCTTTTTCAAATTCATTTAATTCCTTGTAAACATTACCCAACGAAGACAAAACAGGCTTTTTTAACGATTTACATATCTTCTAATGTCAGACAAGCTGTTTCTATTTCTTCTTTAAAGAATAATTTGGTGCGTAAAACTTCCACCTTCTGTTGAAACAACTCCGGCTTAAAGTTCTTGCGTTGGCGTTTTACTTCAGCAATCAAGACTTTGGGCGATTCTGCTGAAATGGCAACAATATCTATTTCATTCTGCTCCACTCCTTTTCCTCTAGAAGTCTCCCACCAGGATCCGACGCTTTTGTATGCCTGTTTTTCTTTCAATTGCTCACGGAAATATCGCTCCAATGTTAAACCGGAATAGGAGGGGTAATCAGCCTTTACGATCTCTGCAAGTTTTGAAAACAGTCCGGTCTGCACATAATCCTGATATTTGATAATGTATCTAAACCAAAAGCGCAGGAAGTTATCGGTAATTTCATACCGTACACTCTGGGTAGCTTCTTTGGCCAGTATGGGTCTTTTCTTGGTAATTACCTCATAATCTTCCTCCAAACGTTGCAACAAACCTCCGACACTGGCATTACCGATTGATTCTGATATCTCAGATGCAGTGTTTTTCCCTGAAGCAATGGCTGAAAGAATTGCGTAGTAGTTCCCGTATTTCTTACCGAATTCTTGAATAAGCAACACATTTCCTTCTTCGAGGAAAATAGAATTTTCCTGTATCACGGCATCTATCATTTTCTGCATCGTGAAACATTTCTTATCCAACAAAAGCTCGATGTATTTAGGAACTCCCCCGGTTAAGGTATAAAGAGCCAAAAGGTCATCATTCGTATACTTGGGATGATAATCGGAGAGTATTTGTTTGAGGACTGCTGTAGCAAAAGGCTTTAATTTGACAACACTGTCGCAACGTCCATATAAGGGCTCTTTGTATTCCATAAAGATTCTGTACATGAGTGTATAGACAGAACCACTCGCTATGAAATTGACATGAGTCGTATCTTTATACCTATCCCAAATATCCTGTATTCCACTATATATGGATGGATTGATATAGAAGAACTCTTGAAATTCATCAATAATCAAATTGAAGGATAAATGATGTCCAACGGTCATCAATGTTTCAAAGAGACTTACAAAAGAGGTAATTTCCGACGGGATGTATGTGTTTAATGAGCGGCTTGCCGTTTCGGCAAATTGAGAACATAAAGTAGCCTCATTGCTCCTTCTGACAAACAAATACACGGTAGGAGTATTCTCACAACTCTTTAGAATCAGCTTTGTTTTACCGATACGTCTGCGTCCTGTTAAAACAGTCATCTGCGAGTGGTTGTTGAATGCAACGTCTCTCGTATGAGCCAATAGCTCCAACTCTTGCTCCCGATTATAAAACTTCATACGACTTCTGCTTTTGTCGCCGTCGTTATTTTCGCGGCAGCGAAATTTAATGCAAATATAGATGATTTTAATTGAAACACGAAATTTCGCGGTGGATATTTTCGCCGTTGCGAAATTTTCTATCAGGTAAGCGAATTACGACACTTATACCGGTTATATCCCTACCACATACCCTCAAGTATTTATAGAAAACAAATGGCGAACGATATTTTCCAAATTCGTTTTTATATCGATCCGAAGGAGTAAAATTACGTATTCATTACTCCGTCCAATAATTCTGCCGACCGGAGAAAAGAGGAAATCCGGTAATACGATCATTCTGATCCGGTCTTCGCCTTTTCCACCAGGGATGATCTCCGGTTTCGGACTGCCACTCTCTCAGAAGTTTCGCCAATTCCATGCCGTCATCGTAGTAACGTTGTTCGTCGGCTACATTATGGAGTTCATAAGTATCTTCGGTCAAATCATATATCTCGACCATAGGACGAGGAACTGTGAATATCAAACCCTGTGCAAGAGTCAAAAAACCTTCTTTCTGTCTTTTTTTCAACTCATACCAGCTTGGACTTGTAGTAAGATCAATCGGTGTTCCATGAGGTAATTCGTAATACGCATTATAAATCAGCTTACGAGTTTCTGTCCGAACACAACGAATATATTCGTCCGTATTGTGCCAATTACGCTCGGAAAAAATATACTCCCGTCCCCTTTTGACAGGATTGAAAAGTATATCTTTGAAACCGGTACCGTACATATCGGATGGCACGGGAATTCCAGCCACATCTAATAACGTTGGCGCCAGATCTATCGTACTAATTAATCCGTTGTTGTGAACTCCGCCAGGTACGATCTTATTTTTCCAGACAAATACCAGCGGGGTACGTATCCCCATGTCATACAAAGTTCCTTTACAACGCGGGAAAGGCATTCCATTGTCACTCAAAAAGATGATCAACGTGTTATCTTCTTTTCCGTTTTTATGCAAAATCTGCAACATTCTACCGATATTGGCGTCCATCCGTGAAATTTCATCGTAATAATCAGCCAAGTCTCGCCTCGTATTCGGTTCATCGATCAAAAACGGAGGAACAATCGTTTCTTCCGGCTGATTGACCTGAGGACATGCCTTGCGGTTATATCCGCGATGAGGGTCCGAAAAACCTATCCAAAGGAAAAACGGTCGTCTGCCGCTATCTCTAATAAAACGTTCATAGTTGAGATACGATTTTTCGGTCAACGTACCTCGGTCATAACCGGCGTCAATCATACAGTCGAACTGTTTGTCACCGTTCTCTCCCCAGTGAGTTTTCAGCATTGATCCTGTAAAATAACCTTTTTGCCGTAAAAAATAAGGGATCATCCATGTCCTGTCGTCGATAGGAGAATGGAGATCTTCCGTACCGATAGTATGCGCGAACTTACCGGTCATCATGCCTGTACGCGATGGACTTGACTGAGGCGACGTAAGAAAAGCTTTTTCGAACCGGAGTCCATGGGAAGCAAGCCTGTCAATGTTGGGAGTTTTAATACTTCTGTTACCATAACAACCGAAATCCATTCCGGCATCATCGGCAACAAAGACCAATATGTTGGGAAGATCTCCCGATTCCTGTTGAGAAAAAACAGATACCGACGAAACCACAATAACCCCCGATAATACAATACGTTTCATATGTACACAATTTGTTTTTTAACGGTCAGGTAGATATAGTAAGCCATATTTTCAAAAAATATTTGCGGTAAATGTACATAATATTTTCGTTATCTCAATTCTACTGTTTTTGATTTTCCTACAGGTAAGCGAATTATAAACCTTTTCATTTGCGTATCCGGAAACCAACCCGGAGGTAATGATTCCAATCCGTTCCCTTTCAGTTCCGGTAATATTTCCCCACCAACACTTACTCCGGTTATGTCCCTGCCATATACCATCAGGTAAAGTATTTCAGGATAATTGTCAAGCGAGATACGAACAACATCGTCCTGAGATTTTACCTCTACCGTTGCCGTTGTGTTTTGAGAATTGATTATGCTGATTCCCTTTTTACCTCCGGATAAGGTAATGATAAGCGCATCGACCTTATCGTTAGTCATACTTTCACCAAAACGAAGACGGCTGTTCAGTCGAACCGGTACAATAGCTCCTTCTTTCAGATATACCGGTATGGTATCCAGAGGCGCCGGCACCCGGATATTACAAGGCCCTGTGACAAGATTCCCATTCCACAGGTTTATCCATTTTCCATCAGGAAAAACGACCGGCCGCGAAACATCATCCGTAACTACCGGGCATACCATCAGGTCGTTACCAAACATATACTGGTCGTTCACTCCGGCCAACGATTCCTGTCCGGGAAATGCAACCGCCATGGAACGTATCATCGGGATACCCGTACCGTGTGCGTACACGGCCGAATGATAAATATATTCCAACAAGTTTTCACGTATCCAGGCATAACGTTTATAATTAGATACGGCCAACTCGCCATATTCCCAAGGCTCGCGGGGTGTACGGCCATGACAGCGCATCAGCGGACTAAAACAAGCAAACTGTGTCCACCGTATATATACTTCCGGTTCCGGCCAGGCCCTGAAACCGCCCAAATCGCTTCCCCATGTGGAAAATCCTCCGGAACACAAACTCAACATTCCGTTTAATCCCCCTTGTAATCCCCTGTAATTGGAACGGAGGTCTCCTGAAAACTGTGCTACCCATTTCTGTGTACCCGGCGCTGCCGGACGACCAAAGAGAATAAAATCATCACCTTTCCTACCATAAAAAGTTTCGGCATAAGTACGATGATAATCGTATGCATAAAAATTATGCATCTCATCGCCTTTTTTCCCGTTGTAAAAAATGACATCTTCCGGTACCCGGTCGCCGAAATCAACCATACTACCTGCAACACCCAAATCCAAACGGGATTTCCACCAGCGTTTCGATAATTCCCCTGCATCAGGATGCGTAAAATCAATATAGTCAATATCACGTGAAGCAAGTTTGTCCGGATTGTCTATGTGTAAAACAGGAAGTCCGGCTACACTTGCTTCAGGCATCAGTTCCTGTTGCTTTTTTGCAGGAACAGCCGGATAAAACCACGAAAGAACCCGGATATTACGAGGAGTAGTGAAAGCATACAACTCCGGAGAATCAGCGCCGACACCTTCGGCGTAGATAGCCGAATGTGGTATATCTAATTCCTCAAACCGGCGGATGACCCGTTTCTTTTCATCGACAGGACTCAGCGAGGTAGCCCGCCATCCTCGTCCCGTTCGTCCCATCCAGGGTTCGAACGCCCATTTTGGAGGTAACACGGGTTTTCCCGTGAGGTCGGAATACGACCTGAGAGCATCTTCCGGATTACACGTCCAAATATAGAAATCAAAAACATCTCCATGTTGACTCAAACGCAACCATCCGGGAATGGATTTGCCGATATCGGCACGCAGCCGGTACGAAGAATTGACAAAGAGCATGTATCCTTTAGAGCTGTGGTAAACAGGAATGGGCTTATAACTTTGATTCTGCAATCCGGTAGTCAACCCCAGCCAATCGTCCATGCCCCAAAGAGTCAATACATTGCCATTTTGGTTAAACCTGTCAAATCTTTCTCCAAATCCGAAAATGATTTCGTTTTTTTCTACCGGATACCGGATGTCGATAGCTAAAACCTCACCATTCGCTGCAAACCGGAAAGCAATATGCCGTCCGTCGATTTTCAGTTTCAACTTTCCGGAAATATCAAAAAATAAAATTTCGAAGGGATTCTTGTTGATAGTTACACGACGCCCGTTATCCAAAAAAGAATAGTTACCCGGGCTTTCAGTCCTGACGGCATGTAAATTACGAAGGCTACCTGTTTTGAAGAATCCCTGCTTATCCGAATATAATCGTATTCCATCCGACCCGGGCATGGAAAGATACAGATTAACAAACTGTTCGCCGGCCTTACATCGCATCCGAACTACAGTATCGCTTGATTCTACGCCTATTATTTCTTCCAATGGAGTCCATTCCTGCAAAAGAATATTTCCGGGAGAACCATCGGCAAACCATTTCCGGGATACCTCATTAAGCTTTTTCAAATAACTATCTATCAATTTACAAGCATTATCAATGTCATTTTTCAATAATTCTTTGTTGACATCCATCCTTACCTGAAACAAATACATATCCTCGTCCGGAAGAGAACCCCGGGTACTCCCGAAATTGAATCCTTCCAGTTCCATCAGGTTGACCCAATCCTGAATCAAAGCCAGTCGTCCGGATAAATTTTCAGCCGTAGTCGGTTGATAGAGAGATTTTTGCAATTTCCAAATTTCCGTTTTTATTTTCATATCCGGATAGACGGATAAAGCAGGCCTTTGCCAACGTAATATTCCCGACGGCAAACGGCATAATATTTCACCCGTGACATAGATACCCGGTTTATTTCCGAAATGTGTTTCGATGAAAAGGTCAGTTGCCACAGGACGATCGGAAAAACTCAATGCCACAGGACTACTGACTTCGGAATTACGCCAGCGGGTCCTTACCGGAATCAACCCGAAATATGCAGGTTTTCCTCCTATTGTTTTCCAGGGAATAGACATCAAAGCAATCCATTCGCCTTTTTCCCTCTTTTTGATAACAACAGTCCTGAAACCGGTTATTTTTTCGTTCCGTCGTTTAGGAATCGACCCGTCGGCATCCTGTAACTCCTGTCGCTCGTTGAATTTAGTCCCGAACCCTTGTCCGTCGATAGTTGCAGAAAACTGATAATAAGATGATTTTGACACATCAGGAGATAAAAACAGATCGACTTTATCAGGAAAAGCGGCATCCTGCTCGACCGGAGAACCCAACAATGAAAACCAATCTTCGTTGTGACCGGCAGTAAGAAAATCCATATTATTTTCCTTACAACAAAACATCGCATAAAGAGTATCGGCCGTATAAGTAATTTTACACTCCGTAGGCGTAGCCGGAACATTTTCACCCCCTATCCTGTAAAATTGTTTTAATAACAGAATATTTTTATCATTTAACATTTCCTCCACAGAAACCGAATGTTTACGGGCAACGCCTAAATGTATAGATCCGATTCCCCATACCTGTTTGTTTTCGCCGGCGCCGGAAAAAGCAGGATGTATTGGCAAAAATATAATTAACAACAAAATAATCTTCTTCATTTTCAATAAATAAGTTTACTCGGCAGGCTCAGGGCTGTAGTTCCATCCCGGATTTTGTACCAGATTAGGATTGGTATATATTTGTTGTTCCGGTATCGGCATTCGGTACATTTTCGTTTCAAACACACGCGTTTGAATAGTCCGGATTTCGTATTTAACCGTACCGTCCAATTGCCAGACAGGTATTTGAGCCTGAATGTTAACTATGGTAGCCGGATCAATCATCCAACGACGGACATCCCAAAAACGATGTTCTTCGAAAGCGAATTCGATCCTCCGTTCGTGACGGATTTTTTCACGCATTTCATCTTTAGACAGACCGGAAGCAATCGGCGGCATTCCTCCTGTTTGTCCCAAGTATTCCGCTTTTTCAGGATACTGCGCCCGGGTACGTACCTGATTGACCGCCCACAAGGCTGTTTTTCCATTACCAAGCCCGTCCGCTTCCGGTCCGAAGGCTTCATTCATAGCCTCGGCATAGTTGAGCAGGACTTCGGCATAGCGCAGGTAAGGATAGTTTTGATTTGTTCTTGCACCATTTGCCGGATTACGCGCATCAAAGTTAATGACAAGCGACAGGTCTGCAAATTTAATGCTATATACATGTGTATAATAAGACCCTGCTTCAACAGGATTATGTTCCGGGGCCGAAGCGCCGGAAACCGCTACACCGAACTTCGTCGTTTTCCCCTGAAACTGATATCCGTTAAACATACAGTCGCGATAAAACCTCGGATCACGATTGACATACGGATTGTTCGCGTCATAACCCGAACGTGTATCGTCGAGCGAATAAGCCTGTCCCTTATTCAACACTTCGTATTCCTTAATCAGATTATAAGTTACCTGGTTACAGCCGCTTTTACCAAAAACTCCCGCCGGATATAATTTATTAGGCACACTGATAGACGTCATATAGCTACAGGGTTGATTCATGTGGACAAAGATCAATTCCGGATTGACTCGAGTGGTGAAAAGCGTAGAAATATCATTATGCAATTGGTACTGATTGAGATCAATCACTGCTTGGGCTGCTCTTGCCGCCTTTTCCCATTTTTTCGGGTCGTACTTTCCCCGGAAAGGAGAATCTTCGGGTTTTGCCGGATTATTCCACAAGGGACTCGCAGCATAAAGCAACACCCTGGCTTTCAAGGCTAATGCAGCGCCTTTGGTTGCTCTTCCGTAATCGACGTCGGGATGTTCCAACGATAATAAGGTAACAGCCCGGTCGCACAATCCGGTAATAAAATCGACCGTTTGATCGACCGTACTCCGGGGAATCTTCATTTCATCTGTAATTGATATCACTTTATCAATAATCGGTAAGCCTCCGAATTGCTTGAACATTTCCGAATAGAAAAACGCCATCAGGAAAATTGCTTCGCCTTTGCGGATACTCCTTACTTTTTCGTCGAATTGATATTCTGCGCTCAACGGAACGTTATCGATGTATGAAAGAAGGAGGTTACAAGCCCTTATGCTCACCCAGTCGGCATTCCATTCCGTAGTGGAAAAGGTAGAAGATAAAGCCGTCCAGGAGCCTGCATTGAAACTATAAAAGTCTCCCGAAGTAGGAAGATTAGTAGATCCGTTATCGGTCGTGATATCCAGCATGGCATCCTGGCCGGGCCATCTCATTCCTTTAACTCCGGTCTGAGAAATTACCGGTACAATATCCCCATAAATATCGTTGAGAAATAACATTGTATTCCTTGCATCGGAAAATACGTCCTCTTCCGAAATACCCGCAACTGCCGGATCCAACAAGTCGGAACTTTCCTGACATGAGGCAAACAGGGCTAAAAGTATGATGATATAAGAAAAAACTTTTTTCATGATTCCTGTTTTTTTGAATTAAAATGTAACATTTAAACCTACTGCATAAAATTTAGTCTGCGGATAAGAATTACCGCGATAACCCGTACTTTCGGGATTGTACTCCGGATCGACAAATCCGACTTCGTCAAAAGTCAACAGGTTTGACCCGCTGATAAAAATCCTCAATCCCGATAATTGTATTTTTTTCAACATTTTTTTCGGGAAATTATATCCGAACTCTGCTGTTTTTAACCTCAGGAAAGCGCTATTCAGGTATTGGAATGTCGAATTAGCCCTTGTCTGAGCCGAACCTCCGGGAATTAAACTCGGATAATCGGCCGTCGCCCGGGTATCCAATCCCCGCTCGGGATCATATACCCAACGGTCTTTATGGAAAGGTAATACATTCTTCGCATAAAATTCGTAACGAAGTTCGTTGTAATACCGTGAACTAACATGAGTAGCTCCTTGCCAGAACAAATCCAGATAAAAGTTTTTGAATCCCAGATTGGTATTAAATCCATAGATAATTTCCGGAATACTGGGATATCCGATCGCTTTGGTATCGTAATTGTCGATAACACCGTCGCCATTCAGATCTTCGAACATCAGATCGCCGGGATATACCGTACCGACAGGTTTCGGAATATCGGTATTCTTCAAATCGTCATAATCATAAAATTTACCTGTCCATACATACCCGAAAGGTTGCCCTACCGGATGATTTTTCTTCATCTGGTATTCGTATTTCATTTGTACTTCGGCTATATAATCGATGTTACTACGGGCAAACGTATAATTACCGCCGATATGAAAGTCAAAATCGCCGAAAGTCTGATCGTACGATAACTCCAACTCATACCCCTTATTCGTCACCTCACCAATATTCTGAGCAGGCAGTTTGGCGGTAGTCAGACCGGTTTGTGTAGGGACATCTCCCCTGGTAGCCAATATATTATCTCTTTTTTCACGAAATATGTCGGCTGTAAACTTAATACGGCCTTTCCAAACATGAAGATCAATCCCGACATTCGCTTTTTTGGCTATTTCCCACGATACTTTGTCGTTACCAAGCGATCCTTCCCTCATACCGGATTGTTGAACGGGAGTTACTCCAAAATTGTAAATTTCATTCTGGTAATCGGTCCACCTGGCCGATGTTGTATTGAACTCGTACCGATACAGGTAACGGTAGTCTCCAATCCTATCGTTCCCCGCCGTTCCGTATGAACCTCTCATTTTAAGGAAATTAACAAATGGAATATTATCTTTCATAAAATTTTCTTCGGACAGCACCCATCCGGCCGAAGCGGCAGGAAACAAGGCATATCGATGATTTTTGTCGAACTGGTCGGAACCGTTGTAACCTGCGTTGACTTCAGCAAGGTATTTCGACCGGTAATCATATGTGATTCTAGCGGAAACGCCCCGGTGTGAAACCGGGAGTACGGCATTCGATTCGGATTTGGTTTGCATGAAAACGCTCATAGCGGTTACCCGGTGTTTTTGGGCGATAAGTTTTTCATAATTCAAGGCGAATTCCCATTGCGTACGCCTTGCATATGGGAGATTGGTATTATCTATGCCAATGGTTTTTGCCCCCTCTGTCCGTCTGTTTGTATATTTTCCGGTAATCGAATTGTAATCCCAAAGGGCAGGGATTGTTTCGGGATTGATTACTTTCCGCGAACCGGATGAGAAGATGGAACCAAACATTATCCTGGCTGACAAGCCCGGCAGGATAAAATCTAATTTTTGCTTCAGGTTGACGTTGGCATCCAACGAATTCGACAACCGCCAGCGGTATCCGCCTTCATCCAGGATTGACCGGAGATTCCAGTTATTCCCATCGCCGTAAGCGTATGTACCATTGGGATTATAGATCGGTGCGGCAATGGGCGACGAACTCAGTATCCCGTAATAGAACGAACCGTAGTAACGCTGTCCTGTACTTTCTCCGTAATTGATATCTCCCCGGCTTTCCAAGCGTCCATTCAACTTGACGCTCAGGTCGGTGGTTGAAGTAGCCTTGAAATCGAAGTTCGTACGAAGATTATAGCGCTTATAATCGTTTTCCAAGCCTTTAGCTGCATCCCAAGGACCTCCGGCGCCGTTGAACTCGCCCGAAACATAATACTTCAGGGACTCAGTACCGCCGGTAACGCTAGCTATGTACTGTTGTTCGAGAAAATAATCCTTCAATACTTCGCTATACCAGTTTACATCGGGATGTCCATAGGGATCATCTCCCAATCGCCAATGCTCCAGATCCGCCGCCGAATAGGGTTCGGCGCTACCTTGGTTCCTATTGGCTTCGTTGAGTAAATAAGCATAATCATAAGCGCCCAGGGGATGAGGAAATTTCAAGGGTTGATGCATCCTTACCTGAGCGTTCAGACTTACTTTCGGTTTCCCTAATACCCCCTGTTTGGTAGTAACCAAAATCACGCCGTTTGCTCCTCTGACCCCATATATAGCCGTAGCGGAAGCATCTTTCAATATACTGAATTGTTCCACATCTTCAGGATTAATCCGTGAGAAAGTAGATTCGACTCCATCCACCAGAATGAGTGGTGTCGCCGTATTTGTAGTGGCCTTCCCACGAATAAATATAGAGGCATTATCCATTTCACCGGCGGAATAGCGAGCGTCGGATCCTCCGACATTCCCATCACCCAACCGAACCAGCGCTCCGGTGATACGTCCTCCGATAGCCCCGGTCAGATTGGATGGAGCCGCTCGTTTCAATTCTTCATTTTTCATATTGGAAACCGCACCGACAATACTGGCTTTTTTCTGTTCGCCGTATCCAACGACAACCACTTCTTCCAGCAACGCCACATCGGACTTCATCGACAAATTAATGACCGTTTGATTACCGACTGTGATTTCTTCGGTTAAAAATCCAATAAAACTGAATTTTAAAACCGATTCTTTAGACGGGACATTGATGGAATAATTCCCGTTCGCATCAGAGACCGTACCCTGGGAGGTACCTTTCACGACTACGTTGACCCCGGTTATTCCTTCGCCATCTTCGGATGATATAACCCTCCCCTTGACGGAAATATTTTGTGCCTGTACACTCATACATAGTACAAGACAAGACAACAATATCATTATCTTCTTCATGTTGTTTTTCTTTTAAGTTTTAACAAATTACCATCCGGTATTCTGAATTAAGTTTTTATTCCTGCTGATTTCGGACTGGGGAAAAGGATACAAGTACATTTCGGGCGTAAACACGCGTTGTTCTACGATTTGAGAAGTATATGTGTATGTACCGTTACTGTTTTTAACAATTTTTAACCCTGATACCGGCCGGTTAAACGCACTTTCGGCGATTTTCCACCTGCGTACATCCAAATGACGGTGCTCTTCGAAGGCAAGTTCTATACGGCGTTCATGACGAACTGCATCGCGCATTGCATCCTTATTACCTGCAGGTACATTCAGCAACAAATCCGTATTTGCAGTTAATCCGGCTCTTTTCCGTATCAATTGAACGGCAGCGCGGGCAGTTATTCCGTAGCCTTTAGGATCGACATCCGGTCCGTAGGCTTCGTTCATCGCTTCGGCATAATTGAGTAATATTTCGCCGTATCGTAACAGAGGAAAACAATGTTGCGTAGTTCCGGTCGGGGCGTTCCAGCGGGCGTTTATATTCAGAAATTTACGAAGGTAAAATCCCGAACGGGTAGCTTTGTTCCCCGCCAGGTCTTTTCCTCCTTCAAAAGTTTCTATCACCATACTATTCATCCAAGTCGCTCCGTTGTACAGGATACTCTTTTCAAAACGCGGATCCCTACCGGTAAACGGATTGGCGGCATGTACCGGATTGTTCCAGTCGAACGGAACGCCGGTAATCATTCCGTAATCATTCACCAAATCCAGGGAAGGACAGGTTCCTCCTTCTCCATTGGTAATACTTACCGGACCGTTGAGCCTTTCAACCGTATTGCTTGCGGCCTCCATTCTGGAGAGAATAATCTCGCTGTTCGAAGTCAGGATGTAAAAGAAGGCGTCATATCCCGTTCCGGCGGTATATAATGCATAAACGTTAGTTCCATTCGTATTCTTCAGATTGATAACCGCTGCAGAGGCTTCAGCCGCTTTTTCCCATTTAGCGGGATTGTATTTGCCGTGTTCCGGGTTGTCCTCCGGTTTCGAAGAATCATTGAACAACGGGCTGGCTGCGTATAATAACACCCGCGCCTTTAATGCCAGGGCGGCTCCTTTCGTCGCCCGTCCCAACTGATTATCTACATGAGACAAAGGTAACAGACCGGCAGCTTCATCGCACAATCCGACGATATAATCGACGCAAACATCGTACGTGCTTCTCGGTATTTGCAGATCTTCGTTTGTGGAAAGCGATTTCTTTACCAATGGATACCCTCCGTATCGTTTTAACAGTTCGAAATTGAAGTACGCCCTCAGGAAAAGCATCTGACCATAATATAAGTTTTTCCCTACCGGAGTCATGACAATATCGTCGATATAAGGAAATATTTGCTCTTCGAACACAAACGACCTGCGGATACCTGTGTAACAATCGGAAAAAGTATTGTCGCGGGTGTAATTGGCATCCCAACCTCCGGTAGCCCATAATTCGGCCTCCGAGGTTCCCTTCACGGCATGTACCGCTTCATCGGTGGCGGCAGCGACCATGGAGTTTCCTCCCAAACGGTTATACCCTTTCGGTAGATAAGAATAAATATTGTTCACGAATTGAGCAATTTTGGCCGAATCGCCGCAAATAATGGAAGCCGGAATAAACTCCACCGGAGTTGTGTCGATTGTTTCATCGGAACAGGATACCAGACTCCCTCCCAATATTATAAATATTATTATAAATAAATTTATATTTTTCATCACAGTTAATTTTTTAAGTTAGAAACCAATGTTAAACCCGATACTGAGTGTACGTTGAATTGGGAAGGCTGTCCCTCCATCCGCAAGTTCCGGGTCGATCACTCCAATCTTATCCCAGCAATACAAATTATTCCCATTAATGAAAAGACGCGCTTTACTGATTCCAGCTTTTTGGGAAATATGCACCGGCAAAGTATAACCTAATTCGACATATTTAAGCCGCACAAACGAATTGTCTTTGATCCAATAAGAAGATTGGGAATTCGAAGCGCTCAAATAATTATTATCATTGGAAAGGCTCAAACGCGGATACCCCGCCGATTGGCCGTCACCCGGTTGCCACCTGTCCAAATG